>NZ_QNQN01000058.1:0-110895 GCF_004103285.1 Pseudoalteromonas sp. A757 | reverse complement strand
CAGGTGACGTCGTGACTATTCGCGAATGTGCGCCAATCTCTAAGAAAAAATCTTGGACGCTAGTTGACGTGATTGAACGTCCTAAGAAAGCTTAATTTTAGTTTTTAACTAAATTAGACTTTTATAAAGCCCCGGCATTAGCTGGGGCTTTTGCGTTTCTGGATAATTTTTATAAATAGCTATCGAGCGTCAGATTAACCACCCTATCTACGGTACTCTTTATAAAAAGCATTAAGGGGATAAATGAGCGTCAGACATTAGCTAAAGAAGATAGCGTTACCTTTGCGATATTAACAATTACCAAGCACGACGTATATTTTTGAGCGATATGTTTTGCGGCTTAGTATGGTTGAAACTTAGGGTGTTTGGTGTTAGTTTCTATGTCCGTTTATCTGGTGTGAAGAAGGATACTTAGGCGATCTTTTTAGTTAGCCTTAACCAGCAATCAATAGCAATTCACATCTTATTTAGTTAGTGGATCTATCTGACAATTTTCGCGGAGTATTTTCTATATTCTGGTTTTGTATGCTTTTTAGTTACAGATATATTCTCCAATTTCCAGAGTTTATACATGTTCCAACACTTTGTACTAACCCGTTTTAATTTGCGTAAGAAAGATTGGCTAGAAACGAAATCTAAAACACAAGTCCTAACCGATGAGTGGATGAGAAATCGGTTAGAGCTATTTGAACACTATTGTTTCTCTTCAGTGAAAGCACAAACGGAGCAAAATTTTAATTGGCTCGTCTTCTTTGACGTATCGACTGCTCCTGAGTTTCGCGAAACCATAGATCGTTTAGCTTCTGAGTTCCGAGCATTCATACCTATTTATGCTGATGGAATGGAGGATTTTTTACCAGCAATACAACGAGAGTTAAATGCACGATTAACCCAGCCATATTTGATTACTTCACGTCTGGATAATGATGACTGTTTACATCAGGACTATATAAAGGAAGTACAGGCACAGTTTGATCAACAGAGCTTTTTGGCTGTAGATTTTATTGATGGCTTTACACTTCAAGTAGCCCCAAAAGTGAGATTTGCCAAACATGCGCACGTGCATAATCCATTTTTAAGTCTAATTGAGACAAGTAAAGAGTATAAAACGATTTGGTGTAATGAGCGCCATGGTTATTGGTCGGAAATTAAGCAAGTGAAGACTGTACGAAAAAAACCAATGTGGATGTCTGTGATTCATATTGAGAACAAGATTAATGCATTCAAGGGTTTTGGTGATGTGAACCTAGAGCAACTTCAGGCATTCAATATTTGTCCGAAAGCTTGGAATTACATAGAGACACATATCGAGCCATATAGAGCCTGGCGTACCCAGGGTGTATATCATCAACTTCGAACGGGTTGGAAAGTCAACGCTAAAATACTGAAAAGGAAATTATTTCATGGAGACTCGACTACTTAGCTGCCTGAGTTGAGTCGTGTTTATTTATAGTTTGTGTAAAAGTTGCCAGAAGGCTGGCTACGGTGAGTGGTTAGACCTGTGCTGTACGATGTAGTGTTGTTAGCGGATAAAGTGGATAAGTCAATCACTGTTGTTATTGAACATAATAGAGCTGCGTTACCTTCCATTAGAAAAGCAAGCGTCAAGTGTACAAATAGGTTGCACACACATGATGAAAACAACACTGCTACTCACAGGTGACGTCGTGGCTATTCGCGAATGTGCGCTAATCTTTAATAACAATTTGCCTTGATACTTATTCAATTTGAGGGAATAAGTCAGGCGCTAACTGCGTAAAAACTTTTTATTTAGAACAACTAACTAGCAAAATTTTTGCCTCAAAATAGATCTCTTAATTAAGCAAATTGGTATAAGAAAAAATCTTGGACGCTAGTTGACGTGATTGAACGTCCTAAGAAAGCTTAATTTTAGTTTTTAACGAAATTAGACTTTTGTGTTTTAAAGAGAATAAATAATAGCATTCTCTCGGTCATAACGAATTTTTGTCGTGTAACATACGCTATCCCGCTCTAACTAATATTAACCATCAACAAATTACTGCTCCTTTTAAATGCGATAAGTGCGATATATCGGCGTTCCCCTAAGTTGTTTTTTAATCGGTACATACCTTTACTAAATGATGATTCACGTCAATGATTATTGTATTAAATACAAGTAGCGTCTGCTCGAGTTGCTACTAGTCTATCCGTGAATACGATGTTTAGGGTTGTTATATGCTTACAAAGTTAAAGTTAGGTCAGCAATTATCGGTTTCATTTGGAATCATGATCGCTCTAATGATAATGCTCTCTGGAGTGGCTTATGTCGGGTTGAGCGGTGGTTTTAGTAATTTTGTCGAATATCGGAGTTTAGCTAGGGCAAGTAATCTTGCAAGTAGTTTGGAGGCAAACTTGTTGTCAACCAGAGTCAATGTCTTAAATTTTCTCAAACAACAGTCTCAAGAAGATGTACGCCAATTTGAACAAAAAACTGAGCAATTACATAAAGACTTCCTTGAAGCTAGAGAGGTCCTAACTACACCTGAATTAGTCTCGCTAGTAGAGAAAAGTGAGGAGGCTTTAACTGAATATGAAGCTAACTTTAAACAAATCCTAACGCTTTACCGTCGCAGAGATTCAGTGGTTAACAATACACTGGATCAAATAGGTCCTCAAATGCGCAAAAATGTTACTCAGCTGATGGATTTAAGTGTCGAACGCAATGATTTTAAAGGGTTGGATATTGCGGCTCATATGCAAGAAAAGCTGTTATTAGGGCGATTATTTGTCAGTAAATTCTTAGTGAGTAACCTACCTGAAGACTATGAAAGAGCAATGAAAGAACTTAAGCAAGAGAAGGATTTACTAAACCAATCTAAGTCAGAGTTTACCGACGACGTATCCAAACGTCTGCTTGCAAGTACAGGATCACTGGGTGAGCGTTACTCTCAGGGGGTAAACGAAGTTCAGCGAATTATCACTGAGAGGAACCAGTTAATAGCTGGCTCACTTAACAAAAATGGTCAAAGTATTGCGGACTATTTAGGGCGTATTAAAGAGTCGATTAAAAACAAGCAAGACAAACTGGGGCCAGTTGCTCAAGCACAAAGTGAAAACACAGTGAATTCTATTATTGTTGTTGCATGTATTGTGATCCTGCTAGGCTGTTTTTTAAGCTGGTATATTACGCGTTTAATTAAAACTCCGATTGGCGGAGAGCCAAAAGAAATTGCAGAAGTGGCATCAAGGATTGCCAGTGGAGACCTTACTATTCAATTTGACAGGGGAGAGTCGGTCAGTGGTATTTATTTGGCGATGCGCAATATGGCTGACAAACTCAAAGTCATCATTGCAGAAATTCAAAGCTCCACGCATGCATTATCTTCCTCGTCGGAAACACTTAGTGCTATCACTGCCCAGTCCAAACAAGGGGCGGACAACCAAATGGAGCAACTCAGTCATAGTGCTGTTTCGATGAATGAAATGGCTGCTACGATTGCTGAAATAACCCAAAGTGCTCAACTCGCAGCGGATGCTGCGACCGATGCGGATTCTCAATCTAATTCAGGTGTTCAAGTTGTCGTTGCAACACAGCAAGCAATGGAAGGTCTAGTTGGTAAAATAGAAAATGTTAGCAAAACCATTGAGAATCTTGAACAAGAAACAGAATCGGTTGGTTCTATTTTGGATGTTATCAGGGGTATCGCGGAGCAAACTAATCTGTTGGCGCTCAACGCAGCAATTGAAGCTGCAAGGGCTGGTGAACAAGGGCGAGGTTTTGCAGTAGTGGCCGATGAAGTGAGAAGTCTTGCGAGTCGCACCCAAAAGAGTACGGACGAAATTCAAGAGATGATCTCTAAGTTGCAAAATGAAGCGAAGCGCTCCGTTGGTATGATGCGAGAAAACGTGAAAGACGCGAAAGATACAGCGGACAAGTCAGCGAAAACGGATGAAGTGTTACAAGCGATTTCTTCATCTGTGAGTACGATTAAAGATATGAATCTACAAATTGCCAGTGCTTCTGAGGAGCAAAACACGGTTACACAGCAAATTTCGCAAAGTGTGACCGAAATTAGTGAAACCGCGCAAGAGACTGCAACGGGAGCGGAGCGGGCGTCAGAGGAAGCGTTATCGCTGTTGTCGTTGTCCCGCGCACTAGATAAGTCGGTGAGCAGTTTTAGGTTATAAGTGATGATACTAAGCATTGGGGGATAGCACTAAAGTGTGCTGTCTTTTTACAGTACAGCCGCTATGCTAGAGCAAACAATAAAAAATCATCACAGTTATGTTTTCTATCGGGCTGATAAGTCTTATTGCGCTGCTGTATTTAGCGCTTTTATTTACCATTGCATGGGGCGCAGATAGGGCGAGTACAAAATTTCGGTCTTATCATGCCAAGCAAGTTACTTATGCCTTGTCACTTGGGGTATATTGCACCTCTTGGGCGTTTTTTGGTACTACCGCGCAAGCTGCAAATAATGGCTGGTGGCTTGCCCCAACTTATGTTGGCACGATTTTACTGTTTATATTTGGTTGGCAAGTCTACACACGAATTGCTGAAATATGCCGCCAGCAGCAGCTCACTTCCATGGCGGACTTTATTGCCACGCGTTATGGTAATTCTTCTAGTTTGTCTGGACTCATTTCTCTGATCTCTGTTATTGCGGTCGTGCCCTATATTGCTCTTCAGCTCAATGCTACCAGCGCCAGTATCGGTATGCTAACAAGTGACACCCAGCGGGTGAGTGTCGCGTTTTGGCAGGATAGTACTTTTTATATCACCTTACTGTTAGCTCTATTCGCAATTTTATTTGGCACGCGTAGGCTGAGACCGAGTGAGCATAACCCAGGGTTGATGACTGCAATCGCCTTTGAGTCATTAGTTAAGTTGCTGGCGTTTATTGCCGTTGGTGTCTACGTCTGTTTTGTACTCTTTGAATCGCCCACTCACTTATTTAGCCAGGCGGATCAGCAGGGAATTACCAAGCAAATAGAGGCAACTGCTAGCCCAACCTATGTTTATTTAGTCCATGTTCTCTTAGGGGTATTGGCAACGCTTTGTTTGCCGAGGCAGTTTCATACCTCTTTTATTGAATATGATGAACAAAACCAATTTAAGACCGCACGCTGGTTATTTCCCGTTTATTTGTTGCTAATTAATTTGTTTATTTTGCCAATCGCCTACGCCGGACTGGTGTATTTTAATGGTCAAGATGTTGGCTACGATACGTTTGTGCTCGCCTTACCACTGGGTTCTGATGCGCCTCTAGTTGCTTTGACAGCCTTTCTGGGAGGGTTTTCTGCGGCGACGAGCATGGTGATAGTTTCAGCCATCGTGCTATCTATTATGATCACCAACGACTTTATCAATCAATTTTTGTTGCGCCGCTCGCAGTTAAATTCAAGCCATCGGGGCTTATCTAAGTTTAATCTGCTCAATGCTCGACGGGTGGTTATTGTTGGCATTTTATTATTGAGTTACGCCAGTCATCGAGTGCTTGCTGAGGGCAACACGTTGGCCAATATGGGACTCATGTCATTTGCCTTGGTTGCGCAGTTTGCGCCTGCAATGGTGGTTGGTTTATGGTGGCGAGGGGCTTCATGTTTAGGCGCGCAATTGGGGATTGTGACGGGTTTTGCTATTTGGTTTTACACGCTGTTATTACCGAGCTTGATCAGTGGCTTTAACTTCGAAAGTCACTGGCTGAGCGCGGGACCCATGAATATCACATGGTTAGCACCTTTAGACTTTTTGGGTCTGGGATTAGATAGTACGAGCCAGTCCGTCTTGATCTCTTTAAGTGCAAATCTGCTGGTTTATTTGCTGGTGCCGTTTATTTCATCTGCACGTCTTGCTGAGCGATTACAAAGCAATAAATTTGTAATGCCGTCCAAATCTGCACAGTCCGCTAACACGGTATTGAGTTACCAAGACTTGGCAACATTACTGCAGCGCTTTAGCGAACAAGCGCGTGCGCAGCAGCTTGTAGAGCTTCATTTCCCTAAAGAGCCTGCAAACTGGAAGTTGCCAGCGCCATTGCAAGTTGAAAATATGATCGAGCGGGAGATGTCGACTCTCGTTGGCGGGGCATCTGCGAAACTGATTTTAGATGTCGCCAAAGATGAAAAACGCCAACCTTTAGAGCAAGTTGCAGAATTTGTCGATGAAGCGTCACAGGTGCTACGTTTTAATCGCGATTTACTACAGTCGACGATAGAAAACGTCAGTCAGGGGATAAGTGTAGTGGATAGTCAACTGCAATTGGTTGCTTGGAACCAGCGCTACGCAGAAATGTTTAATTATCCAGACAATGCGCTGTTTATTGGGCGTCCTGTGGCTGAGCTTATTCGTTACAATGCGCAGCGTGGACTATTTGGTGATGCTGATGTCGAGCAGCAAGTAGAGAAGCGTCTATCACATTTACGACGAGGCAATGCGTATCGCTACCGCCGCGAGCATCACGATGGCCGAGTGTTTGAAATGCAAGGTAACCCACTGCCTGGAGGTGGATTTGTAACGACCTATACGGATATCACCGAGTTTGTAAAACAACAATCCTTACTAGAGCAAGCTAATGTAAATCTAGAAGAAACGGTCGCGGCGAGGACCAAAGACTTGATAGACGCTAACCGTGCTTTATCTTCTGCGAAACGCCAAGCGGAACATGCAACGGAGAGTAAGACCCGTTTTTTCGCCGCAGCAAGTCATGACCTGTTACAGCCATTCAATGCAGCTAGCCTGTTTTGCTCATTAATGAGTGAAAAGGCCCAAGGGACTGAACTAGCTGAGCTTTCGCAAAGCATCAAAAGCTCATTGGCTAGTGCTGAAGAGCTTTTGTCGAGCATTCTTGAGCTAACAAAGTTAGAGGCTGGAGCGTTTAAGGTTAATCGCTCGCGCTTTGCGTTGTCGTCACTGTTGGAACCATTGGAAAACGAATATGGGGCGGTTGCGAAAGACAAAGGGTTAGCGTTTGCGGTGCGGGTTTGCGATGTCATGCTCTACACTGATAAAGCACTGCTAAAAAGGGTATTAGGAAACTTACTGAGTAACGCTATCCGTTACACTGAGTCTGGTACGGTAAGGCTTATCGCTGAATGTCAGGGGGAGAGTGTTTCTATCATTGTTGAAGACACTGGCGTGGGCATTGCAAAGCAAGATCAGGACGCCATATTTCAAGAGTTCAAACAGCTCCATAGTAAAGAGCTAGCGCAGGGGTTAGGACTCGGGCTTGCTATCAGCAAACGAATATGCGAAGTGTTGGAAATTCCCATCACCCTCGGCTCACAACTTAATAAAGGCACACAATTTACCTTAACATTGCCAAGCCTTGGGGGGCAGACGGATAAAAAGGCTGAAGTAACCGCTGACAAGCTCAGCGGTGATTCGCAATTATCGGGTCTGTCTATTTGGCTACTCGATAATGATGCCAACGCACTGGATGCACTATCACAAGTATTGCTAAGTTGGGGGTGTAAGGTGGCCGTAGCGCGAGATGAAGCAGCGCTTAGTGCACTGCAAGCAACGAGTCGGGCTGATATGTTGATCGCGGATTATCAGCTTGATCATGGTGTCACCGGACTTGAGGTAATTACGGCGCTTGCGCTGGACAATATGCCAATCATTATCAACACAGCTAACCACGACGAGGCTATTCGCGAGCAAGTAAGTGATGCCGGGATCCCATTACTTTATAAACCGCTTAAAATACCAGCCCTAAAGCGCATGATTAAACGATTAATTTAGTTAAGCACTCGCTTCATCGTCGAGGTGTACATCCGTAGCCAGCTGATTAAAGAGGATCCCAGCTTGGGTGCGGTTATACACATTGAGCTTTTTTAAAATTGCTGAAACATGCTGTTTGATGGTGGTCTCTTGAATCGACATTGCATATGCAATCTGCTTATTCAAAAGGCCGTCGGCAATCATCGTTAACACGCGATATTGCTGCGGTGTTAGCTTTTCTAAATTACGTGCAAATTGCGCTTGTTCGCTGTCACTTTCTGGCGCGATATCCACGATTTCAGGCAACCAAGTTTCTCCTTCAATAACGAGCTTGATAGCATCACTAATCACTTCTAGTGAGGAAGACTTGGGAATATAAGCGCTTGCCCCGAGGGCAACACATTGACTAATAATGGCTGCCGATTCGTTGGCTGAAACCATGATCACTAGTATGTCTGGATACTGATTTCTTAACCGGGCAAGACCTTCGAGACCTTTCGCGCCTGGAATAGATAAGTCCAAAAATACTAGCTCTGTTTCAGGATGCGCGAGCAACATCTCGAATAAGCTGTCTAAGGTACTGGCTTCTTTGATAGGATCATGACCAATCGCTTGTGCAGCGGCTTGTTTGAGAGCGCTGCGAAATAATGGGTGATCATCAGCGATGATTGCTTGCACCTGAGACATCCTTAACTAACTCCTAGTATCCGTTGTTATAGGGTATTTCCAAAACTACATCAAGTGATTGAGATAGCGAGGCTTCCTTGCAGCCTCGCTTTCGATGCTAAAAACGATAACCTACGGTAAGCGAAACGGTTCTTGGGTCGCCAAAGTAGCCTATCAAAGTATTATCACCACCAAGCCCCGGCGTATATTTACTCACATTACTCGGATCGCTCGGATCTGGTGTCACGAACTGATAGCCTCCTATCATATATTCTTCATCGGTCAGGTTTTTCCCATGAAGACCAACACGCCAATTGCCATCTGTGCTATACCAATTAATACTCAGATTGACTAAACCATAGCTATCCTGCGTCAGTAGGCTATCTTCCTCAAATAAGACATAATCACCACGATGGTAGTAGCTGGCATTGAATACCCAATCGCCAATATCGCTGTAGAGTTTATATGTCGCCCCAAGGTTAAAAGTTAAATCAGGGGTGTTAGAAATACTAAAGCGGTCTGATTTATCAAATGTCGCACCCGTGTCTGGGTTAGTATCGAGTACCTCTTCAAAGTCGCTGTCGATATATCCTATCGCGGCGTCAAAACTCAGCGCCTCTGTGGCGACATAGCTCAGCTCGGCTTCAATACCATTTGCTGTAGACTTACCGATGTTGCCAAGTCGTTGGTTTAGATCGGCAGAAGTTGCACCGGGCAATACGGAAATATATTGGCGGTCTTTGTGATCTAATGTGAATAGCGTGATATTGGCTCTTAGATTGTCGTTCCATTCGCTTTTCATACCGATTTCGAATGAATCTACGATTTCAGGGTCTGCAGCAGGCTCTGCGGTGCTAGCTCTGGGGTTGAAGGTGCCGGATTTAAATCCTTGAGCATAGCTGGCAAAGAACATGATATCGCGGTTGTATTGATATTCCACTCCCACTCTTGGCGTAAACCGTGACCAATCTTCTTCATCATCAAGCACTGACGGTACGAGCTCACCGGCAGGGCGTGTATAACCTGGGATCCAATTTGATTCGGGATACACGACATCAAAGACCAAACCATTACTGACTTGTGCTTCTTTGCTGTCTTTAGTGTAACGAGCGCCCAATGTGAGCGACCACTGCTCTGCTAAATCAATGGTGCCTTGAATATACGCGGCTTTACTATTTGAGTTGTTACAACCACTCACTTCTCGCGTAAGACCGGGAGCGCCCAAGCTTTGTCCTAATACCTCCAAAATTGCTTGGAATTGGCCGCATGACTCGCCATCGTAATAATATAGACCTGAGACAAATTTGTAGCCGTTACCTGCATGGCTTAGCTGTATCTCATGCGTGGTTTGTTCATCATCATAAATGGCGGGTACATCAAAGATCCGCAATGGCGTATTATCAAAGTCGATATTGGTCGGGGAATAACTATCTCGGCTAGCGCCGATGTATTTTATTGTGGTGGCGTCAGAAAAGTCCCAGCGAGCGGTCAAACTATATCCCTCAAGTTCGACTTTATTCCACGTTGGCATACTGGTGTAAGAATCAAATACGCTGTCAGGCACGGGAGCGTCAGTCAGTAAGCTCGGCAACAAGCGATAACCCCCTTTAGAGTTAGAGTCATCGTCGGTTTTATCCCATGCTAAACGGAAGAACAAGTCGTCGCTTGGACGATATTCCAAGGTTAACCGTGCAGCTTGAATTTCTTTATTGTAGTTTTCCTTATCTTGGCCGGGTAGCGTTGAAACCTTGAACTCGCCAAAACCATCTCGATTTAAAGTAGCAAAGCCATAACCTAAGTAGAGTGTGTCTTCCACGAGCGGCAATTGACCTGTGATCTTAAGATCGCGTTGATTATAACTACCAACAGTCCCTTCCACGTTAAAAGTCGCATCGCCAGACATTTCCTTAGTGACATATTTTATAGCGCCACCAATGGTGTTTTTGCCATATAGCGTTCCTTGCGGTCCTCGTAATACTTCAATCTGTTGTACATCAAGGAGGTCGAGTACAGCCCCTTGCGGCCTTGCCAAATAAATGTCATCGACGTAAATGCCGACACCGGGTTCATAACCCCATAATGGGTCTTGTTGCCCGACACCACGAATAAAGGCTGTGAGGGTAGAGTTAGTGCCTCGGCTAGCTTGAAGCGTGGTATTGGGTGAAAACTGCTGGACTTCAGAGAGTACCGAGATGCCATTTTCGAGTAGATCGGTTTCACCGATAGAAGTCACTGCAACTGGAACGGTTTGAAGGTTTTCTACCGTCTTACGCGCCGTGACTTCAATGCGTTCTAGCTTGCCTTCTGATTGTGTTGCTTGTTCTGCTGCCGCTGGGTTGACTTGAGTTGCGAGTGTAATAGCCAACGCGATAGCTGAATATCTAGGTTGGTAAATGTTCATCCTGTGGTCCCTATTATTGTCATTTTGGGTGCTTGTTGTCACACCAAAGCATAGGGGAGTTGTAAAGTTTTTCTATTAGTACCTTAGTACTAATACCTTGATACGCTAGGATTAACACGGGGTGTAGAGCTTCTATAACCTTAGTACTATGGTTTTTATTGCGCCTGCACGCCACACTGATATTCATCAACAGCATGCCCAACACATCAACTTATAACGGGCATTAATAACAATAAAAGGAAGCCCTTATGCTTAGTATGCTTGGACTGGCAGGAGGACTTGGCCTGCTTATTTGGCTAACTCTCCGTGGCGTAAACTTGTTTATCGCAGCTCCACTTTGCGCTTTATTGGTCGCATTAACGAGTGGCGTTGCGCTATTTCCCACAGAAGCTGTAGAAAGCAGCTTTCTTACACTTTATATGGATGGCTTTGCTGGCTTTTTGAGTGCTTGGTTTTTCATGTTCTTGCTTGGCTCTTTGTTCGGTAAGTTCATGGAAGACAGTGGTGCTGCCGACAGCGTCGCACGCTATATTGTCGACAAGTTAGGTATGAAACATGCGGTATTAGCGGTGGTGATTGCCTGTGCGGTACTAACGTATGGCGGCGTCAGTGTTTTTATTGTTGCTTTCTCTGTCTATCCTATGGCGCTTAGCTTATTTAAAGATGCCAATTTACCAAGGCGCTTTATTCCCGCAACTCTGGCTTTCGGCTCAGTCACCTTTACCATGACTTCGGCAGGCTCTCCTGAAATCCAAAACTGGATCCCAATAAAATATTTAGGCACGTCGCCTTATGCAGCTTGGGAAGTCAGTCTAGTGGTTGCCACGTTTATGGCTATTACTGGCTATTGGTGGTTGAAAAAGATGATAGCCAAAGCGGTGGCAAATGGTGAGCACTTTGAGGCGAAAGAAGACGACCCTGAAATCCATGAACGTAACTATCCTCATCCAATCACTGGCGTACTGCCTCTAATCGTGGTGTTGATTTTATCTTTTACACTTCATGATGTGCTGCAGCAAAGTGCACTTATTGTAGCTCTACTTGGCGGTGTACTCAGTATTGTTGCGATTAATTTTAAGTATTTTCACAATATGGGGGCCGCGATTAACTTGGGTACAACAGGTGCGCTAGTTGCTATCGGTAATACCAGTGCGGTAGTGGGTTTTGGTGCGGTAGCAAAAAACACCGAGGCATTTCAATTAGCGGTCGAGTTGATGACACAAATGCCGGGTAATGAGCTACTTGGCGCCGCTGTGGCGGTAAGTGTGATAGCCGGTTTAACCGGCTCTGCATCCGGTGGGCAAGCTATTGCGTTACCTTTAGTGGCACCGCACTACATTGATGCGGGTGTCAATCCAGAACAATTACATCGTGTTGTCGCTATTAGCTCAGGCGCTTTGGATACCTTACCGCACAACGGTTATGTGGTCACAACCATTCGCGCCATCTGTAAAGAAACACATCAACGAGCATACTGGTCCATGGCTGCGTTGACTGCGGTCGTGCCGCTGGTGGGCGTTGCCCTCGCATTAACCCTATTCATCTTATTTTAACGGAGAGATACAGCAATGAAGCGGATTTTCCTGTTACTTTTGTTCGTTGCCAGCCATATCGTCTATAGCAGTGAGACAAACAAATCTATGCTGGTTGAAAAGCGGGCATTTACACTCGCGCATTTTACTACAGAGTCTGGAGTCAGCATTCCTGACGTTAAGGTCGGCTGGGAAAGCTATGGCAAATTAAATGCCGACAAAAGCAATGCAATTTTGATCACGCATTTCTTTTCAGGCACATCTCACGCTGCGGGTAAGTATCGAGAGTCTGACGTATTGGCAGGTTACTGGGATGCCATTATCGGCCCGGGCAAAGCGATAGATACTAACAAATACTTCGTGATAAGTTCAGATACTTTGGTCAACGCAAATTGGCATAATAAAGATGTGATCACAACGGGCCCTGCATCCATTAATCCAAAGACGGGCAAACCTTATGGCTTGGATTTTCCCGTGGTGACCATCGGTGATTTTGTTGAAGTACAAAAGCAACTATTGGATAGCTTAGGTATCGACAAACTACATGCGGTGATGGGCGCGTCTATGGGATCTTTCCAAGCGTTAGAATGGTCGGTGCGCTACCCCGAAAAAGTGTCACGTTTAATTCATGTGATTGGCGCGGCAAAGATGGATGCTTGGACCGTTGCGGCGTTAGAGAAATGGGCTTTACCCATCCGCCTTGATCCAAATTGGCAGGGCGGGGACTACTACGACGGGGAAAGGCCACTTGCTGGACTCACGGCCACGATGCTTAATATCACTCAAGACGCGATGCACCCCGCTATTTATAACGCCAGTTTTCCAGACTTTATTGTGCTTGATCCCAAAGCAAAGCAAGATATTCGTCAGCTTCCTAAACTCAGCCAAACGCTAGCCACGCGCGCACGAGCAAGGGCCGAAACGCAAGACGCGAATTCTATCTTGTATTTAGTCCGCGCCTCGCAACTATACACCGCAGGCATGCAAGGTAATTTTGATAGTGCTATCGATAAAATCACAGCAAAGGTTTTATTGATGCCTGCAAGCAATGACTTGTTATTAAGGCCTGAGCCCATTCGTAAGTTAGCAGAAACCCTTAAAGCCAAAAATAAAGACGTACAAATTACAGAGATAGAAGGCGTTTGGGGGCATTTAGACGGTATTTTTTCAATTCAATCACAGGCTGACACTATTGCTCAGTTCTTAGCAAAATAATCAAGGAGTGACGATGAAGACGGCGTTGATCACAGGGGCTGCAAGTGGCATTGGTCGCTATATCGCGATGGCCTTGAGCAAACAAGGTTACAGTTTATTGCTTGTAGATTTGAACTTAGCGCAAGCACAGACGGTGGCTGAGTCTATCGTCAGTGACGGAGGAAATGCACAAGCGTTTGCGCTCAATATCGCTAATAAGCAAGACATCGCTGACTTTGTCCGTCAGCACGATAACATTGATGTGCTTATCAATAACGCAGGTGTGCAACATGTTGAAGCACTGGAGCATTATCCAGAAGATAAATGGCAATTGCTGCAAGACGTGATGCTAACAGGCCCAGCCATGTTGTGTAAGGCAGTATTGCCGCATATGCGCAGAGGAGGCTTTGGCCGTATCGTCAATATTGGTTCTATCCATGCTTTAGTCGCTTCTAAGTATAAGTCTGCTTATGTCGCTGCAAAACATGGGTTGATGGGATTTGGTAAAGTATTGGCGCTGGAAACCGCAGACTGCGATATCACTGTGAACACCATTTGCCCCGCTTATGTAAAAACCCCATTGGTAGAACAGCAAATTACCGCGCAAGCGAAACAGCATGGGATCAGCGAAGATGAAGTGATAAACAATATCATGTTGGCACCAATGCCGAAAAAGGCGTTTATAGGGTTGGATGAGATTGCCCACGCTGTTAATTTTTTACTCGCAAATGAGTCACGCAACATTACTGGCCAAGCCATTGTGCTTGACGGCGGCTGGACAGTGCAATAGGAGGAATGATGGCTGGTTTTGATAAGGTAGTCGTAAGCTACGACGAAGCAATGGCAGGACTGTGTGATGGCATGACCGTGATTGCAGGGGGCTTTGGTTTGTGCGGGATCCCTGAAGGTTTGATAAACCAAATACGCCACATGGGCACAAAGGACTTAACCGTGGTTTCTAATAACTGCGGAGTAGACGGGTTTGGTTTAGGGGTTTTGCTTGAGGACAAGCAGATCCGCAAAATGGTGGCTTCCTACGTGGGAGAAAACGCCTTGTTTGAGCAGCAGTTATTGAGCGGTGTATTGGAAGTTGAATTAACCCCGCAAGGGACACTTGCAGAAAAAATGCGCGCAGGTGGAGCCGGGATCCCCGCTTTTTATACCGCGACAGGCGTTGGTACACCCGTCGCTGAGGGTAAAGAGGTAAAAACGTTTGGTGACAGAGAATATATTTTAGAGCCGAGTATTACGGGAGACTTTGCTATTGTAAAAGCGTGGAAAGCAGACCGTTTTGGCAATTGTGTTTATCGCCACACCGCCATGAACTTTAATCCAATGGCTGCAACAGCTGGAAAAATTACCGTTGTTGAAGTGGAAGAAATTGTAGAGCCCGGCGAAATCGAACCGAGCCAAATTCATACTCCTGGAATTTATATCGATAGAGTGATTTTAGGACAGTTCGAAAAACGCATCGAAAAACGTACCGTGAAGGAGCAGGCATAATGGCATTAACCAGAGAGCAAATGGCCATGCGAGTGGCACAGGAATTAAGAGATGGGTTTTATGTCAATCTTGGTATTGGGATCCCCACGCTGGTGGCCAATTATGTACCACAGGGCATGGATGTTATACTGCAATCGGAAAACGGCTTATTAGGAATGGGGGCTTATCCAACCGAGCAGGAAGTGGATGCGGATATGATCAATGCGGGTAAGGAAACCGTTACGGCCCGCACGGGAGCTGCCATTTTTAGTTCTGCAGAAAGCTTTGCAATGATCCGTGGCGGTCATGTGGACCTGACAGTGCTTGGCGCTTTTGAAGTGGATCAACAAGGTAATCTCGCCAGCTGGATGATCCCAGGTAAGCTTATCAAGGGCATGGGTGGCGCGATGGACCTGGTCGCTGGGGCTAAAAATATAATTTGCACTATGACGCATGCGAATAAACAAGGTGAGTCCAAGCTGCTACAGCACTGTAGTTTACCGCTCACCGGCGTAAACTGTATCAATAAGATAGTAACCGATCTTGCGCTGCTTGAAGTCAAAGGTGGCGCGTTTCATTTACTTGAGCGAGCTCCAGGTGTTAGCGTCGCGGAAATTCAAGCAAAAACAGCTGGTATATTGATCTGCCCAGATGACGTACCGGAGATGGCGTTTAGCTAGGGTTGAACTAAAGCTAAGCTTCCATGCTATGCACGCAGCTGGCTTTAACGCGAGCTGCGCTACATTTGTTATTCTGCGCCGCTTCCACAAAGTGGCTTGTAATCAACATACCTTCTCAGTTATCTAAAAGTCCTATTTTTCCCTTAATTATCCTTCCCCTGCTATAGCTTCTCATCGTAGTCATAAAATTGTAAAAAATAGTAAACACTTACCTATAAAGCCTCCCATATAAACCTGAAATTGGTACAATTGTTTATTACAATTTGCAAAGGACATTCAATGCAAGCTTCTTTTAGCGCACCAAAGGTGGGGCGGTGGTACCTTTTTATTACTGAGAGTTGGAAGATACTTTTATTATGGCTGAGTGGGGTATTTCTACTTATGTCATTTAGGCTATTTTATCTATTTCATTTCAGCGAGAACATTTCGTTAAATATCACGGCTAAGCAAATATTTGATGCCTTAGCCACTGGTTTTAAATTTGACTCCTCCGCTGCTGGAGTTTGTCTCGCTATTCCTTTTTTGCTGAATTGTTTCCTACAACCTTTGCGATTAGATAATTGGGTTAGACGAGTACGCAATATGATAGGGCTAATTTATCTGAGTGTTTTTGTATTATTAGGAATCTGCGGGATAACTTATATCAGCGAGTATGGAACTCAATACAATTATTTTATGCTGGAAGGGTTATATGATGATCAGCAGGCTATACTGAGCACGGCCATTCAGCAGTATAAGCCCTGGGGGAGTTTGTTGAGCATAGGTATACTGCTATCTTGCGTAGTCGTATGGACTCGTTTTGTGGATAAGAGAAGTTATCGCTTACTGATAAACATTTGTCCGAAGAGCAGAATCAAGCAAGCAATTATTTCGATATTGGTGTTCGTTATGTTTGTTTGCGCCGCTAGAGGCTCATTTGACTCTCGTCCTGCATCAAGAAAGTGGTCGGCCGTCACTACAGATCCATTTGTAAACAACTTAGTTATTAACCCGTTCCGTAGTTTCTTTTACGCGATACAAGACTATGGTGAATTAAATCAGCTCACCACGTTAAGTACTAATCCTTATTTGGCCGATAAGCATGAGATCGATGATGCGCTGCTAAATAATGAAACCCGTAGTATGGGGCCCTTAATTCAAAAACCTTCGCGCATTTTTTACATTGTAATGGAAAGCTTTGATTCTTGGCCTCTGCAGGATAAATATAGGGATTTAGCGCTAACAGAAAATTTTCATCGACTAAAAGCAAAGGGTATTTATGTTGAACAAGCGTTGCCTGCTGCTTCTAGTACAATGAACTCATTGTCCAGTCTAGTTACAGGGATTCCATTTAGTGGTATTAACATGAGCCGTCTCACGAGTAAGGCTCAAACATACTCGCTAATCCATTTGATGGAGGATCAAGGTTATACATCACAATTTTTTTATGGTGGCTTATTGTCTTGGCAAACGGTAGGTGAGTTTATGAGTAGACATGGCGTCGATCACGTCTATTCTGCTGCAAATGCTGGAGGCAAGGGGAGCGCTGGTGTATGGGGGGTTGATGATGGGCAATTATTTGATCTCGTTAGCCAGTCAGTGCCAGAAAATAGCTTTAATTTGATTATGACGACTAGCTACCATGGCCCATTTAATTTAGATTTGTCAGCTAGCGATTACCCTTGGAAAAACGGTGACTACCCAGTTCAGTTTCAGCGGATGGGTGATGAAGTGTTATCAGCTAACACTCTTGGACACTTATGGTATTCAGATCAAATGATGGGACAGTTTGTGGATAATATGCAACGCAAATACCCTGACGCGCTATTTATCATTACTGGAGATCACTACAGCCGCCGCTATTTTCATGCTAAGCCTAACTTGTACGAACTCACCCATGTCCCAATCCTTATACTGGGGCAAGGGGTTTCACCTAAATTGAGTAACCGAACAATTGCTTCACATATGGATATCACAGCAACGATTATGGACTTGATAGCAAGGTCCAACACATCGTTTTCTAGTTTTGGCTATTCACTTGTTGGTTCTGAAGCTCCAGAAAATGTTTTTGGTTATAAAACAATTCGAGATACGGAGCGAGTTTGGAAACAAGGTGATGGTGAGCAGTTTTATAGCTATCAGGTTAACCCCAAACAGGGTGATAAAGGTGTTGAGCAGCCAGCACCAACCCTTGAATATCAAACTTATATGGCTGCTGCATGGCAATTACTAATGGGGAGTCCTACACCTCATTAAACTGCGACGTGGGCCAATATAGACTGTTAAACCCGAGGGCCATACTAATCTTTTGATTAGCATGGCCTGTAATCGTATTCTTATAAGTGCAAATCACTATAGCAGTGAGGTATGCTTTTTGGATGATACTATTTAGTCTTATTTATTAACTGTTAATGACTAAGATACTCACGCGCTACGTGCATTCATCTCAGCAATAAACTTGTTCGAATCTTCAATAGAGCGGTTCATATCAGCGATTAGGGCGCTAATATCACGCTTTAACCCCGTAAACTCACCTTTAATAGCGCTTACCGCTTGTGCATTTAGGTTATGTTTAAGATACAGCACATTATCTTGTAGCGAGTCGAGCACGGGCTGCATTTTGGCTTCACTGCTGCGCATTGAGCGAAGTAAGCGTTCAAATTGGCGCTGTGTTTGGCTTAATTGCTTAGCACTCTCGCGTTTTAGGTTTGCACTTGAATATTGCTCAAGTTCATCTTGCCACTCGTCAAATAGCGCATTGGCTACGTCTTCCACTTTGTCTATATTGCTACTTACTTCAGCTGCAGCGGCAAGGGATGACTGGTAGTCATCGTTAAGCAGGTTATAGGCTTCTTGTAATTCACCACCATCAAAGTTAATTAACGTGGTGAGTCTTTCCAACGCCGATTGAAACTCTTTTTGTGATTCCTCTTGGGACTCCTTTGTTTCTTCGACACGATCAACCAATATCTCGCGTTTATGCACACCAAACTTTTCCATAGTGGCGTAATAGGCACTCTGGCAGCCAGTAACGAGTAAAAGTAACACTGCGCTTAAGGTGAGTTTCTTCATTTGCACTCCCGGGCTCTAGAAGGTCAATAATTAGTAAGTGGCCACGTGACCGTCGTTATATATTACTATTTAGCGTTATAAATTATGGCGGGGATTGTTATGATATGTAAAGTGATCCATGAATATTAACTTGATTATGATGCAAAGAATAACCGAAATGAAGGTCGTAGCACTGCGATTCTTACATTCTCAGCCTAGCTGGTGGCGCCGCTATAGTAAGCGTTGTATTGAGGACCAGATCACGGTCAACGCGGGCTATTTAGCGTATGTCACACTACTTTCGTTAGTCCCCTTAGTTGCGGTGGGTGTGGCAATTTTTTCGGCGTTTCCTGGATTTGAAGATACGCGTTTTGCTATTGAAAACTTTGTGTTTAATAACTTTGTGCCAACATCTACGGACACCATTAAAGAGCACATTAGTGCGTTTACTGGCAATGCGAATAAGATGACAGCTGTGGGGGTGAGCTTTTTGGCCGTTGTGGCTTTGTTACTTATTCGCAATGTTGACACCACACTCAACCGAATTTGGCGAGTGAAGCAAAAGCGCCCATTGATGATTTCGTTTGCGATTTACTGGATGGTGCTCACGCTTGGTCCTGTGCTATTAGGCGCGAGTATTGGTATGACATCTTATATCGTTTCTTTAGTGACATTTGCCGATCAAGGGATCCCGGGATTTAGTGGTGCACTGATTAAGATGTTGCCTTATTTAATTTCTATGGTTGGCTTCATTATGCTCTATACTTTAGTACCAAATACCAGTGTGTCATTTCGAGCCGCGGTTCCGGGTGCTTTGTTTGCAGCTTTGTTATTTGAGCTAACGAAAAAAGGCTTTGCATTATACATCAGCCATTTTCCCTCATACGAAGTTATCTATGGCGCGCTCGCGACAGTTCCTATTCTTTTTGTTTGGGTATATTTATCTTGGATAGTGGTGTTGTTAGGTGCGGAGTTTACCGTGTGCTTAACCCAAGATATGGAAGCCGCAGGATTAGATGCAAGCTCGGAGTTTGACCCACCAGACGCGCAGGGACTTTAGCTTTTACCAATAACGGTTAGCTTAAGACCCTTTAGGGGGAATTATGAGCTTATTGTATCGACATGGCGATGCATTGCGTCGCTTTCATCTCGCGGTGGGTGAAGGGCATCAATTGGGCATAGAGGAATATGGCTGCAGTGATGGCACACCGCTTATCATGCTGCATGGTGGCCCAGGTCAGGGCCATTCTCGTAATGTGCTCGGTTACTTCAATCCACAAAAATACCGTATCATACTGTTTAGTCAGCGAGGCTGTGGTAACTCAACGCCGACTGATTTTAGCAAGATAAATACCGCGAACCTGCTGAAAGATATTCATACCATTCGTGCGCATTTAGGACTGCAAAAGGTTGTACTCGTCGGAGAATCTTTCGGTGCCATGCTGGCACTTCTTTATGCTGAGCAACATCGTGAAAATGTCTTGGGGATGGTGTTGTGGTCGAGTTTTTTGGGCAATGAGGCGGATCTTCATTGGCTTTATGGTAGCCAAGGTGCCCCCGCACAAATTTATCCAGAGCAGTATCTTGCCTTTGCACAAGGTGCACAAACTGTGGAATCCTTACTAGACCATTATCATTCGGCACTCTTTGGCGAGGATGAGTTACTCAAAAGAAAAGCAGCACAGCGCTGGTGTGAGTGGGATAACCTGATCACAACAGATAGCGATACACAAGGTATTAGGCTCTGCAAAGCAGACAAACAGCTCAGTAAAGCACAGCATATGGTGCATTTTTTTAGTCATCAGTGCTTTATCAAAACACAACAAATTACAGCAGATGCACATCAGCTCAATCACTTACCTATCTGGTTTATTCACAGTCGGCATGATTTAATGTGTCGATACGCACCGGTTCATCAGCTAGCACAAAGCATTAAGGCGCAGTTACTGATTTTGAATGGGGTTGGGCATTGTAGTGCTAACCCCATTTACGCAGAAGCAATAAGGCGAGCGGCTGATCTATTGCTGTGCAAAATTCAGCATCATTAGCAGTCACAAGAGGTAGGTAGTGCAAGGATTAATTCAAAGAGTCAGCGAAGCAAAGGTAGAAGTAGAAGGTGAGATTGTAGGCCAAATCCGTCAGGGGATATTGTTACTTTTAGGCGTTGAAAAGTCGGATACCGAGCAAACGGCGGATAAGTTGCTGCATAAGGTAAGTAACTACCGTATTTTTACCGACGACAAGGGGAAAATGAATTTAAGTTTAAAAGACATTGAAGGCGAATTATTAGTTGTATCGCAATTCACCTTGGCGGCAGACACCAAAAAAGGCATGAGGCCAAGCTTTTCGAGCGCAGGAACACCTGAGCAAGCGAATACACTCTACCAATACTTTGTGGCTCAAGCCAAGGCTGCAGGGTTGAAAGTCGCGACGGGACAATTTGCCGCGGATATGAAGGTGAGTTTACTCAATGACGGCCCTGTGACTTTTAATTTTAATGTTGAGTAGTGATTTGACTAAAAGCTTAAGACCAACAAATGCTAGCGTTTAACTTCGATAATCATATTGGCGTAGTCCGGCACCTTTTCGATAAAGGGCTTTTTACCAAAGTTGGTAATTAGTAAGTGTTGAAGTTGCTTGAGCTGCGACTCATGCTCAGTTAAAAAGTTGATATACAGTCGGCCCCCATCATTAATAGCAGCTCTGAGCAGGCGATAAAACTGATGCTGAAACAAGAAGATGGGAGGCTCAAGTTCGCTAAATAAATCGAGCACAATCCAATCGTAGCGTTTGCCTTGTTGCAACGCTTTAAATACATCAACACAATTAACATCGCACAAAGGGTCGCCACCAAAATAGCGTTTGTAACAATGGATCACATCTGGGTTGTTATCTACAGTGGTTATGTGACAATTTGGATAAGTGGCATTGAGGTAATCACGGATTGCACCTGCGCCAAGACCCAGCTCCAGTACGCTGGTTGGCGGGGTGACTTGCTGCCAGCGACTCGCGAATGTTTTTAAATGAGGAAATAACAAGTGCTCCGGGTGGTTTAACTCCACAACGGATTGTAATGTGTTGTTTATCAGAAGCCATCTTAACGATTTCTCTTGTCGCACTTGGATGCTATTTCTGCCTTGTTTATGCCAATATAGCAAGTGTCCTAGCTGGTGGCTCCGGTCCACAAAATCGTTGCTGATAGTGCCTGAATGCGTGATAAATTCTCCCATGATAACATCAGCATAGACGAGGATTTTGTGAATGCCAGCTTGTCCACCAGTTTTTACACCAAAGGATAAGTGTTTTGGCGCATTTTATTCCCTACACTGAGCTTATCTTGTAGGGTGTATCCGTACTAGATTTAAAGTCGTTTAACAGGCTAATAACAAAACAGGAGTCAGTGATGTTTGAGGTAACTTCACCACAAAGCAGCGAAGATTGGCAAGCTTATTACCAGTTACGCTGGCAGGTGTTAAGAGCGCCATGGGATCAACCTCGTGGCAGCGAACAGGATGATTTAGAACAAGAAGCTGAACATCGCTACATTAAAAATAATGATGGTGAAGTGCTAGGCGTAGCTAGGCTCCATTTTAACAATCATAAGCAAGCACAAGTACGCTATATGGCCGTTGCAGAGGGGCATCGAGGTCATCATTTAGGTAGCCGTTTGCTTCATGAGCTGGAAGTTATTGCGTGGACGCAAAAAGCAGAAGAGCTGGTTTTGTACGCTCGTGAGCGTGCGTTATCATTTTACGAGCGCCATGGCTATCAAGTGGTTGAAAAGGCACACTTAGCCTATGGTGATGTGCAGCACTGGAAAATGGTAAAACAACGTCCTACGGAGCCGGGCTGGTTTAGGCAGCCAGATTGGACCCATGTATTACAAAATACTTGGCGGGAGTCTATTCCAATCAGTGATGCGATGGGGATTAAAGTAGAAAGTTATACAGACTGGCAGTTTTCCACTAAGGCTGACTTAAAAGCGAACCTTAACTTACACAACTCGATGTTTGCAGGCTCTATATATAGCATGGCGACGTTAACGGGTTGGGGAGCGACTTATTTAGCACTTAAGGAACTCGGGTTAGAGGGAGATATTGTGTTAGCTGATGCCAATATTAAATATCTAAAACCTTTAACCACTGCTCCAGCGGCAACGGTTACTATTGCGGACTGCGAAGGTGAATTACAAGCGCTAGAGACGGCAGGCAAAGCAAAATATGTGGTGCCAGTGAATGTTTATGATGGTGACATGTTAGTTGCTAAATTTGAGGGGCAGTTTGTGGTGATTAAACCGCAATAAGTAGAGAATTATTTTCAGCTTCCCAAATGAAAAAGCTCTGAGTGTTCAGAGCTTTTTTCGTATTTGAATGTGCTTAAAGAATATCAGTGAGCAGCACGCCAATACCGAGCCTTTGGGTATGTGTGTTGTAGTCTATTAAGCTTTCGCCGTAGCCGTTAAAGTATTGTGCATAACCACGCAGTCTTCCCCAAATTGGGAATGACCAGTCTAACTGAATTGCTCCACGATTATCGCTGCTTAAGTTATTGCGCCACATAAAGCCAAACTCATGTTCTTCATGACGATATACGCCACTAAACTCGAAGTTACCTAAATATTTGTCTATGTTTGGGTTGTCGTCTCCTCGCGGATCTAACGCATCATCTTTGTCATCTTCAGGTAAGCGATACCAAGGCTTAAAGCTGAATACAAAACCTCGGTTTTCCCAGATAAAATTCGCATAGATACGATTCCAAGAGCGGGAGTTTGGTTGACTGCGTCCGTTCGATTGGTGGGAAACCCCAAGTACAAAGGCCATCTCATCGCCCCACAGCACGTTTTCATCATCTAAAAAATTAATCCAAAAGATTTCTGGTTCATAGTTGGTTTCACGAAATGGCGAAGACACATCTTTGTTGTACAGCTGCCAATACGATTGCAGTGTAAAAGCAAAATAGATTGCCTGATCTTTATCCGAAAAGCTTTTATAAATAGGCGCTTTTAACGAGATTTGGTATTTGGCTTCAAAGTTGTCGATTGGCTCGCCGTCTTCATCGTCAATAGCTTTTAGACCGTCGAATGGTCTGCTGTTGACGTTGGTCATATAAGAAACTGGCAAAATATAGTTACGCTTATGTGGTGTTAATACGTTACGGTTTTTTTCTGTTACGCGTTCACGCGCCATGCGTTTATCTAATTGGCTTAGGGTTTTATCTGCATCAGCCTCGGCACACTCTGTACGGACTTGCTCAATGGTTTTATCTTTTTCTCCAGTCAATACTGCGTTTAGTACGCACTGTTTGACTAAATCGATTTCATCTTCCTGTTGGGCTTCTTGAGCGTAAAGTGGCAAGGTAAGCAAGGCTAAAGCCGGTATTGATAAGTGTGTAAGTTTCATCCTGTATGCGCCGAGAGTAAGTACAATTGATTACATTATTAACTAATGATAATGAAAGGGAAATGAATCTCGAAGGTCAAAAATGTCAGAAAGAAAAATAGGTACAAATAAAAAAGGTGGCGGCTATCGCCGCCATACCTTAGTAAGCGTTAAGCTAAATAAGTAGAGCTTATTTGCTTTGACTTACTCTCACGCAACTTAAGTACTCAAGTTAAAGCGTTTCAACTTGAGTAAAAAACTTATAAAGCTCAGTGCCTTGATTCACGCTAGCAGACGCAAAGTGCAAAATGGCGATGGCATCTTCGTCTAACTTGATCTCATTTAAGGGAGCTTCTGATAAATAGCGCTCCATTCTGAGAATTTTAGCAATGGTTTGACCCGCCTTAATATGTTCTCCAAGCTTTGCTGTATATTCCACCATACCACCCATTGGGGCATAAAAGGCGCGATAATTTTCTAGTCGACAGACGTAACGGGTGATGTCTTGCGGCATAAAGTGTGCATCTTGAAAGGCCTCTTTATGGTTCAGGTAGCTCAAAATGCTATTAGCGTCATTCAATGCTTCCGCTAAATCAATTTTTTCTTGAGAGCCAAGCTCAACCGTAAACGCTTCAGTTAATACTGGGATCTCTCGGCCTATAGCCTGATAGGCTTGCTGCAAGTTCCACCATGGACAAAAACTGGCTTCATCCATGGCTCCATCAAAGTCACTCGGAATAAGCAACACATGTGGAATATCAAAATATCGAGCGCTGTTTTTTGCATACTCAGGGCAATACAGGTGTTTTGCTGAAATTGGCCCCGTATGAAGGTCTAAAACAATGTCAGCCTCGTGAGCTAGACGCTGTAAATTCAAGGCGATGCGCTTACCTGTCGTCAACCTATCTAAGGGCCCATCAAGTAGTGTTTGGGTGCGCTCAACTAATCGTTGGCGAAATTGCTGAGCGATTTCTGTGATTGAAAGCGTCGGGTTTTGCTCCACAAACTCGGTAACCAACGCGGAATGGTTGATGTACATCCGATTCCAATTCGTGCCCGTAATTGGATCGAAACGACCTAAGGTAAACTCACCAGACTTCTGATTACAACCAATCGGGTTTGCGTAAGGCACTAGGGTGATGTCCGCTTTTAATGACAATTGCTTCAACTGTTCCAGCAGTTGATAAATCACTGCATTACCTTGCACCTCGGCGCCATGCATATTCGCTTGAATATACACCTTAGGCCCACTGCCATCGCCTTTGATGCGATAGACTGGAATAGTCAAAGGCAGACCATTGGCAATTTCACCAACCTGAATATGTTGTTGTGTAATGGTATTCATGTTTACCTCAAATAACTTGAAGCGGGCTCAGCTTCACGGACACAGCTGATTTCTCCAGCTGAGATGATGTACTCTGCTGGGAGCTCATGACATAAAAAGAACGGCATACTTTCGGTGTAGCCGTAGGCACCACATTGACTGAAAACAAGCCAATCGCCCTCGCTACTGTCGCTTGGTAAGTGTAGGGTGCCTAATTTATCCAGCGCCGTACAAAGTGGGCCATGAATATGAAAGTCTGTGACCTCAGCTTGAGACTGGCGTAACAATTCAGCTGGGAACGCTTGTCCGGTAACGGCTGGACGCAACAGATGGTTGACACCGCCTGCGACAATCAGTTGTTGTTCACCGTAGTTTTGCTTTTGTTCCACCACAGGGTTGAGATAAAAACCACATTCGCCAACCGCATAGCGGCCTAATTCCATCCATAATTCTTCCACTTGCGTGGCGGATTTTATCGATGCGAGCGTGTCTAATAATTTCTGCCAATCGAGAGAAGGACTTTGCCTATCATAGGGGATGCCAAGACCACCACCTAAGTCGAGTACCTTTAGAGTAATATCTAAATCAGCAGCGAGCTGAACTAAAGGTGCAACCATAGCCTGCCAAAGTTCAGCGAGTGTATCGCTACAGAGCATATTCCCCCACTGGAAAATATGCAGTCCGACAAAATCTAGGTGGGTGTAGTCACTTAAAGTTAGGGCTTGCCATTGCTCAGCACCGAGACCAAAAGGAGTCAGTGTATTGCCACCAAGTGGATTGTGCTCTGCTTTATCAAAGCGTAACTGCACCCGCAGTAAAACTTCAAATTGAAGCTCAAACTCTTCGGCTACTTGATTTAACCAGCGTACTTGATTGTGACTTTCAGCCACGAAAATACGTACGCCTTGTGTTGCAAAATGACGGATCTGCTTAAGTGATTTGGCAGGGCCGGTGTTGAGCACGCGCTCAGGTGCGATCCCTTGAGATAACACCTGATCAAGCTCGCCGCTAGATGCCACATCAAAGTTAAACCCAGCGTCATCTAGGGTTTGAATGATATGTGATAGCGGATTCGCTTTTACGGCATACCAAAGCCTAACGATTTGCTGATCAACTAAGGGCTTAACATGCGCACTTAGCTTATCTAAATCGTAGCAAAAGAGAGGCGTGTCCTGTTGCTGGATCAATGCCTCAGCTGCGGTTCGCTGTGACGTGCTCAACCAAGTCATTAGCGTAAAACCTCTTCCAGCGCCAGTGATGCATCACTTTGTTCATCACGGTATTTTACGATAAGTGCGCATGACATACTTAGTTCTTGCTTTCGTGCCCACTCACTTGAGGCTGGACGGGAGCCCGGGATCACTATCGCGTTTTCAGGGATGGCTTCACCTTTGTCAAGTAAGCGCTCGTTCACGCAGTCATAGACAGGAATACTTGCTGAAAGGCGCACACCCGGTGCTAATACGGCACCGCGTTTAACAACAACTCCTTCAACCAATACACAGCCGGCACCAATAAAGGCATCGTCTTCAACAACAACAGGGCTTGCTCCAACTGGTTCTAATACACCACCCACTTGCACCGCTGCGCTAAGGTGGACATTTTTACCAATTTGCGCGCAAGAACCAACCAACGCATGACTATCTACCATAGTACCTGAATCAATATAGGCACCAATGTTGACATAAGCCGGTGGCATAATGATTGTGCCCGCTGCGACGTAAGCGCCACGTCTTACACTGCTTCCGCCAGGAACCATACGAACGCCATCTTGGGCAGCAAATCCGCGTGGTGCTAAGTTATCCTTATCAACAAATCCACCTGGGAATTCCGTATTTACGCCATTTCTAAATGCCTCAAGGATCCCTTGTTTGACTTCTACGTTAGCATGCCAATGGCCTTGCTCATCCTGTGTTGCAGCACGTACTGTGCCATTTTCTAAATCGTTTAGTAGAGTTAACCAGCTCATATTTACTGCCTTAGTTCCAAGATAAAATCGTTTCGTTCGCGCGAGTGATCGCATCGGTATGGGTGAGTTCTAAATGTGTCAGTGGCGGGCGCAAGTTAGGACTTGTGAGCTTGCCCTGTAAATGCATTAACACTTTGACCGGAATAGGATTTGCCACTGCAAATAAGCTATTTGCAGCTTCTGACCAGATGGTAAATAAATTAGGAGAAGTGCCGCTTAACGAGCGCCTTACAAATTCCGCGGTTTGCTGCGGCCATGCGTTTGCTGCGACAGACACTAGACCCGTTGCACCAGCTTGTGCAAAGTAGGGCATTAAGCCATCTTCGCCGCTATAGATTGCGACATCAGGCGCTGCCTGACGAAATGCTTCAAAGGTGGCAATATCACCACTGGCTTCTTTTAGTGCCCACAGATTAGGGTGGCAAGCTAGCTCGCCGAGTAGTTCAGGAGCGATAGCAACGGCACTGCGACCAGGTACGTTGTAGAGCATGCAAGGATTGTGACTTTCATCAAGTAGTGTGCTAAACCAATGTGCCAGACCGACTTTGCCGGGCTTTGCGTAGATTGGTGAGCCAAGCAAAAGTGCATGAATGGGCTGCGTATTACAGAAGCGCACCCACTGTACCTGCTGCTCAAGATTACTGCCGCCAACGGCAATCATGAGTGGTACGCTTGGCGCGAGCTGGCAAACAAACTCAACGATTTGTTGCTGCTCTTGCTGGGTGAGCGCCAAGCCTTCGCCGGTACTGCCAAGTAAAAGAATGCCGTTACGAGCCCGCTCTTGATCGCGTACAAGCGCCGTTAACACGTGAAAATCAACCTGATTTTCAGCATCAAAAGGTGTTACTAAGGCCGTCCACAGTGGATAGTCAGATAAGTTGAATTGTGATTTCATCTCTACCGAACTTAAATCATGTTCGGAGTTAGGAGGGTGTCCAAACTTCGAACCGTTAAAATTCGAAGAGCAATGGACTTAAAAAGGATAAGGCAGCCAATGGCCTTATTTTTCTAAGACCAGAAGCTCTCCACCAAGTATGTTGGTGACAGTCGCTGGGATTCAGCCCAGTCGCCCGAAACGAGTATTAGCAAAAAGTACTCAATTTCTCGGCGTGTATTCCCCTCACTAAGCTGCAACGGAGTTTGCTCTCCTTCACTTAGTTACCTGAATAACGCACCTCTTCCAGCCCTCAGTTTGACGCCGTAGCATCAAACTATCTAAATAGGGTGAGCGCGCATTGAAACATTTTGGCCGTCTAGGTGTCAAGTATTGGGCTGTAAATAATGCGATTGTTAACTACACTTAAGATTGCGGCTGAGACAACGCTATGAGATGAAAAACAAAAATATGTCGTTAATAAATAAAGTTAAAAATCGTTATATCGGGGCATTATTAGCTATGGCTATTTTGTTATCGATGGCGATGGGGGTAATGCAGTATCTACTGTATCAACAGAGCCAAGACGCACGGGTAATTAATATTGCAGGTATGCAGCGGATGTTGTCTCAGCGTATCGCACTTTTTAGTGCACAAGAGGATAAAAGAGATAGTGAAGCACTGCGCCAAGCGATTGACAAATTTGAGAGTAATCATGACTTTTTAACCAAAATAGAGCGTGGTGAGGCGGTTTATTTAAATGAAGCCCTCGAAGTATTTTACTATCAAGGACCTGTGCAGTTAGATGTTCAGAGTAAAGCTTTTATTACCTTGGCAAGGTCACAATTACAGCAACCAGCTCCTCAATTAGTGGCGCAAATTTTTATCGCATCTCAGCACTTACTTCCAAATCTTGATAATGCCGTTACACTGTTCGAGCAGCACGCGCGAAGTAAAACAGAGATGGTGAGGAAAATAGAGCTGTTAATTTGGCTGCTTGGACTGTTGCTATTGCTTATCGAAGCCAAGTTTATATTTCGCCCAATGGCGCGAGAAATAGCTGAAGCACTTGACAAATTAGAGGCGGCAAGAAAGCTTGCCGACGATGCATTACACTCAAAATCACGATTTTTAGCGCGTGTCAGTCACGAGCTAAGAACGCCATTGCAGGCCATTCAGGGGTATCTGGATGAATACCTAAATAATAAAGATTCTCAGCAATTACAACATGTGAAAAATGCAGCAAATCAATTGGACGTATTACTTTATTCCGTTCAAGACTTTAATAACCTTTCCGAGCAAGAGGTTGTAATTGAGCGCCATCGGGTCGCGTTGCGCGCACTAATAAAGTCAGCCTGTATTGCCTTTCAATTAACCGCACACAAGAAATCTCTCGCTTTTAATCTGGCGTTAAGTAACGAGTTAGATGTGACTTGTTACTGTGACGGTAAGCGTGTTAGTTGGTTAATCAGTGAATTGGTCAATAATGCAACTAAGTTTACCGAATATGGCAGTATTCAGGTGTTTGCAGATCTCATTGTGGATGAAAATGTGTCATTTTTAGAGTTTGTAGTTGAAGATACTGGACCTGGGTTTGACTATCAGCTGTTACGAGAATCTATGCATAGCGAGCACTTTCAAGGCACGCAATTAGGGCTTAAGCGTTGCCAATTACTTTCATCAGCGCTTGGCGGCCGATTAGATTTTATTGCGAAAGAGCCTGCTGGCACGAGAGCAACTCTGAGAGTCCCCATTGAAATTGACAGTCAACAAGCACCTGCTCGTAAGGCGGAGCAGGTGTCAGCTCATATTTTATTGGTGGAAGATAATTTACTAAATGCTCGCGTGATTGAAAAAATGCTTCAGCCCGTAGCTAAACGAGTAACGCATGTTGAACACGGTGGGCATGCCCTTGAAGTATATGAAGTGGGTAAGTTCGATATTGTGCTAATGGATTTAAATATGCCAGTAATGAGTGGCTTTGAAGCCACTCAGCGTATAAGAGCGCTAGATCCAATCGTTCCTATTCTGGTTGTTACAGCAAATACTAATGTAGAGGATTTGGATAAAATTTATGCACTTGGGGCAACGGCTCATTTGTATAAGCCGTTGCAGCCTGATGTGCTGCATAACAAAGTGACGTTGTTATTGGACGAGTGTGGAGACTTAGTCTCGTCTTAACCGGATATTTCCTACACCGACTTCTGCATCGATAGAATACGGACCCTGACCACGATAGTCTGTTGTTGAACCAATCATACTTTTTTCGGAGGTTTCTACGTTGCCAAAACCTGACATTTTCGTTTTACCAACACCTGAATCTAACGACACCTTTTTGAAGTCGCTGGCGGTAGTCTCAATCTTTATTTTCCCTACGCCTACCTCTAAATCAGCAGAATTATTAAGATCTTGAATATCAATTCTGCCAACACCAACCTCTACATCTAAGGCCAGACTGACCGGTACCTTAACTTGCCAAGATAGTTCGTAATCATCAGACTTGATCTCGAGTGATAATTTGTCCCCAGATGTGTCGCTGGTCAGGGTGGCCTCACTCACATCTGGTTTACCAAACCAACTGTCTGATTCTTTCGGTTCAACCAAAATGTCGACCTCTATGGTGTTGCCATTGTAGGTTTGTAGGTCGATTTTGCCCACGGCAATATCCACTTCCAACTCGGCTAGGTTATTACTTGGAAATGAGGCTGTAATGGTTTTTGACTCTTGTGCTTGTGCAGTGATTGCCACAGCAGTTAATGCTACAACTAACGCTAATTTTTTCATTATTTTTTACCTTCAACGAGAGTGTTTGAAAGGTAAGTCGCAAATAACAATGAAAAGGTTTAAAAAGATTTTTATTTTTTAGGGCGTGTTGATGGAAGTACCTGTTTTCCACGCCCATAAAGTAAACTACTTACCTTTTGGTAAGTTAGTGCTGAGCGTTATAGCCGGGTGACTGAGTAGCCATTATTTTTAAGCTGCTCAACAAGGCCATATTTTTCAACGAGATGTAATGCACCAACGGCAATAAATGTTGATTCATTAGGGAGTTGTTTTTTTAGCATTTCGATCCAGTTATTGTTGCGCTCAATGATCATCAATTGTTCAGCTAATTTGCCGTACTTATCATCCGCAAAGCTTACCTGATAGTAATGGGATAACTTTTCTAAATCGCCGCTTCGCCATGCGGAAACTAAATCCAAGAAGTAGGTATTCAAATCTGACATCTGTGCAAATGTTTCCTTGAGCATAGCGTCACTATGAATACTCAGCTGACTGAACATTTCAAGCTGATATTCTAAGGTTTCAAATTCACCAATTGGGATCTTCTTTTCGTTTGCATAGGCTATTACTTGTTTATCGATGCCATTGGTATCGGTAAATCCAAGTTTTTGATATTCCAGTTGTAGCATAGTTATCATAACAGCCCATGGCTTGTAGCGTTCAAATAAGGCGATATCTATTTGCTTTTTGGAAAAGTAATCTTGTAGTTTCTGATAGACTTCTGCAGAGAGTTGGTCTTTTAGTGTTTGGTTGCTTTTTAACAACATAAATGGCATTGAGCGCTGTTGGATTGCAAATGGAGAAAGTGCCTCTAAGTTCACTTCAACCATGACCCTATCACTGCTCGCAATGGCGCTTTTTACCTTGGTCGGTAAACCTTGCATATGTTTGTCACCGACGTGCACGGTACCAAATAAGTACGACGTTTTGTTGTTTTTTTCTATTTTCCATAGGCCAACTTCTGCGTTGGCGAGATTACTGAAAAAGCTTAAGCAAAGATAAACAAATAACAATGGTGAAAATACTTTAACCATAGTAATGATCCAAATTGGTTGTAAAGGGTCAGTCTGCGATATCGAAATGTGAATGTCACTAAAAAATGAAGTACGTGTAGGCGGTAGAAAAAATTTCATATAGGCAAATCGAGAAAGTAAATTTTTCGTTATATCGAAGCTGAACCAATAGAAAATTCGCATTTTAAAATGTGTGGTTGTTTTGATTCTATAAATTGTGGTTATTTGGTTTTTTTATGCGTTAAACTCAGGTTTTTAATTTTAAATAGCATAGTTTTTTGTATTGACTTAAGTGTGCAAGGCGCGGTATTAATAGAAAAAGAGGCAGCGCAGTACTTACACTGGATGATTGCCAAGTTTAAATTTACGGAATTCAAGCAATGTTACTAACAGCAACTCTACTAGTCGTGATTATCAACGTGGTGATTATTATTACCGCGGGGGCTAGTTAGTGCTGTAAGAAAAGTATCAGCATAAGCGCCCCCCGCACCAAAAGGTTCGGGGGGCGTTTTCGTTTTAGGGCATAAAAAAGGCAACTGAGAGCAGATCATGAGCAATTCAACAACCGGCGCACAACTTGTTATCAAGGTGCTAGAAGAGCAAGGCGTTAAACACGTATTTGGTTATCCTGGTGGTGCCATCATGCCCATTTATGACGCTTTGTATGGCGCGCCAGTTAAGCACTACTTGACTCGCCATGAGCAAGGTGCTGGTTTTGCTGCTGTTGGGTATGCTCGCAGTACAGGTAAGCTTGGGGTTTGTTTTGCCACATCTGGACCTGGCGCTACAAATCTTATCACCGCACTTGCTGATGCCATGATGGATTCAGTTCCGCTACTGGCTATCACTGGGCAAGTGCCGACCGCTGCTATCGGTTCGGATGCCTTTCAAGAGGTGGATGTACTGGGCATGTCTTTGTCGTGTACAAAGCACAGCTACATGGTTGAGCGAGCGGAAGACTTGGCTGAAGTATTACAAGAAGCCATGTACTTAGCGCAGTCTGGGCGACCCGGTCCGGTGTTGGTCGATATTCCTAAAGATATCCAGTTAGCTAAAGTACCTTTTCATCCTTTTGCTGCGCCACAAGACGAACAGCCGAAGGTTTCGCAAACTGAAGTAGCAAAAGCCAATCAACTATTATGTGACGCTAAACGACCGGTTGCTTACATTGGCGGTGGCGTGCAAAGCGCTGATGCACAGTCACAGCTGATGCAATTTTTAGAAAAAACCCATATGCCGGCCGTATCGACGCTAAAAGCTTTGGGCAGCGTAACGCCAGATTATGATTATGACTTAGGAATGCTAGGTATGCACGGTACTCAAGCGGCGAACCTGGCGGTTCAGCAATGTGACTTGTTGGTATGTATCGGGGCGCGATTTGATGACCGTGTAACGGGGAATTTGGCAAAGTTTGCTGCAGGGGCAAAGGTGATCCATTTAGATATCGACCCTGCAGAAGTGGGTAAACGAAAACCCGCAGCCGCTTCGCTTATTGCAGACTTAAAACAGTCATTGCCGCAACTTGAGTGCGTGGTTACGAATAGCGAATGGCTAGAGACCATCGAAGCACTGCAACGTCAACATGCGTGGCGTTATGACTACCCTGGCGAAAAAGTATTTGCACCGTATTTGTTAAATCAACTGAGCCAAAAGCTACCCAATACAGCGGTAGTTTGCTGCGATGTAGGCCAACATCAAATGTGGGTAGCGCAGCACATGAAATTCAGTCATCCAAGCAATCACTTAAGTAGTGGTGGTGCAGGCACGATGGGATTTGGCTTACCAGCTGCAATCGGTGCACAGATAGCACGTCCAGATAACACTGTGATCACGGTATCTGGCGATGGCTCCATCATGATGAATATTCAAGAGTTGGCAACCATCCGCCGTAATAACCTGCCCGTTAAGATATTGATATTAGACAACCAAAGGCTGGGCATGGTGAGGCAGTGGCAGCAACTCTTTTTTGACGGTCGTTACAGTGAAACCGACCTATCAGACAATCCTGATTTTGTCTCATTGGCTGCCGTGTTCGGTATTCCTGGACAGACAATTACTCATGCAAACCAAGTAGATGATGCCGTTGACGCCATAGTGAATGCGCAAGGGCCCTATATTTTACATGCTTGTATCGACGATAAAGAAAACGTATGGCCGCTTGTTCCACCTGGTGCTGCCAATGATGAAATGATGACGGAGAGCCTTTCATGAAACACCATTTAACCGTTGCAGTAAAACAACAGAGCATCGCAGTGGAGCGCTTTTTACGCGTAGCCAGACATCGCGGATTTCGCTTAACGAATTTGGAATTACAAGGTCAAGATGACTTATTCCACGTCAAAATGACGGTAGATAGTGACAAACCTATCTATTTATTAACCTCACAACTGAGTAAGCTAGTAGAAGTGCAAGCGGTTGACTTGCATACACTACAGAAACAGGCAATTTAGAAGAATTAAGGTAGTTAACAATGACACAAACATCAGAAGTAATTTGGCATAACGGTGAAATGGTTCCTTATTTTCAAGCGACCACTCATGTGCTTAGTCATGCTTTACATTATGGCAGCTCAGTTTTTGAAGGGATCCGTGCTTACGATACGCCAAATGGTCCAGCTGTTTTCCGCTTAACCGATCATATTCAGCGCCTCTTTGATTCTGCGAAGATCTACCGTATGGAAATTCCTTTTACCCAAGAGGAAGTAATTGCAGCGTGTAAAGAGACGATCCGTGCAAATGACTTTACCAATGCTTACCTTCGTCCATTTGCATTTTTGGGTCATGTAGGCCTTGGTTTAAATCCGAAATCACACCGTGCAGACATGACTGTCGCTGCGATGGAATGGGGGGCGTACCTTGGTGAAGAAGGCTTAGCGCAAGGTGTTGATGTGTGTGTTTCTTCTTGGAGCCGCCTTGCACCAAACACCATGCCTACAGCGGCTAAAGCGGGTGGTAACTATTTATCTTCACAGCTTATTTCAGGTGAGGCGAAGCGTAATGGTTATGTCGAAGGGATCGCGCTTGATGTTAATGGTTATCTGAGCGAAGGTGCTGGTGAGAACTTATTCGTTGTGAAAAAAGGCGTGCTTTACACCCCGCCAACCACAGCTTGTATTCTACCTGGTCTTACGCGCGACACTATCATCCATTTGGCGAAAAAACGCGGTTATGAAGTACGTGAAGAGCCGATCGCTCGCGAAGCGCTTTATCTTGCTGATGAGTTCTTTATGGTTGGTACCGCAGCGGAAGTAGTACCTGTTCGCAGCGTAGATAAAATTACGGTGGGTAATGGTGGTAGAGGTCCAATTACGGAAGAGTTACAGCAGGCATATTTCGCTTTGGTTAAAGGTCAAGCTGATGATGAAAATGGCTGGTTAGAGTACGTAAACGAATAATTTTATTGGTCTCGGGGCCAAGCGCCCCGAACAAAAAAGTATTGTAAATTGTGGGAATGAGGAACTCGGCATGACCGAGAAAAAGGTGAAACATGGCTAAATTACGGAGCAAGACAACTACTGAGGGCAGGCAACGCGCGGGCGCTCGTGCATTGTGGCGAGCAACAGGAATGACGGACAGTGACTTCCATAAACCGATCGTTGCGGTCGTGAATTCATATACCCAATTTGTTCCGGGTCATGTTCACCTCAATCAACTTAGCGCATTGATGGCTGATGCGATAACAGAAGCAGGCGGCGTACCTCGCGAATTTAATACTATTGCTATTGATGATGGTATCGCCATGGGTCACGGCGGTATGCTTTACTCGCTTCCGTCTCGAGACTTAATTGCTGATTCGGTAGAGTACATGGTTAACGCTCATTGTGCCGATGCTATGGTCTGTATTTCTAACTGCGACAAGATCACCCCTGGTATGCTACTTGCGGCACTGCGGTTGAATATTCCGGTGATCTTTGTTTCCGGCGGCCCGATGGAAGCGGGAAAAACCCGTTTAGCGGATATCGATTTAAAGTTGGATCTTGTCGACGCTATGGTGAAAGGTGCAGATCCGACGGTGAGTGATGAAGACTCTGAGCAAGTAGAGCGCTCTGCTTGTCCTACTTGTGGTTCGTGTTCAGGCATGTTTACTGCCAATTCCATGAACTGTCTTTTAGAAGCGCTGGGCTTAGCCTTGCCTGGTAACGGTACAACACTAGCGACACACAAAGACCGCCAACAGCTGTATTTAGGCGCAGCAAAGCGCATCATGGCTTTATGTGATGAGTACTATGGTAAAGACAATGAGCAAGTGCTGCCACGCAACATTGCTAACCAAGCCGCATTTATGAACGCCATGACATTAGATATCGCGATGGGCGGTTCATCCAATACCGTACTGCATTTATTGGCGGCAGCACAAGAGGGCTTTGTCGATTTTGATATGAATGACATAGACCGCTTATCTCGTAGTACACCCTTTTTATGTAAAGTTGCTCCGGCAACACAACAGTATCACATTGAAGATGTTCACCGTGCTGGCGGCATTATGGCCATCCTTAACGAGCTGGCCAGAGGCGATAAATTAGACTTGTCGGTAGGGCATGTGGCTGGCGGAAATCTAGGTGAAGTTATCGCGCGCTGGAATGCCGCAGACCGTGATAACGAACGGGCACAAACTTTCTATCGTGCGGGGCCTGCAGGGATCCGCACCACCCAAGCTATGAGCCAAGAGTATCGCTGGGATGAGCTCGATTTAGACCGTGAAGGCGGCTGTATTCGCTCCATTGAGCATGCCTTTAGGCAAGATGGCGGCCTTGCAGTATTGAAAGGTAACTTAGCGCCTGATGGTTGTATCGTGAAAAGTGCCGGGGTGGCCGATGAAATGCTGCGCTTTACAGGGCCTGCTGTAGTATTTGAATCTCAAGACGATGCCGTCGAGGGAATACTGGGTGGTCAAGTTAAGAAAGGTGATGTAGTGATCATTCGCTACGAAGGGCCTAAAGGTGGTCCAGGTATGCAAGAAATGCTGTACCCAACTAGCTATCTTAAATCGATGGGGCTAGATAAAGACTGCGCTTTACTTACCGATGGTCGTTTTTCTGGCGGTACTTCAGGACTTTCTATTGGCCATGCGTCACCAGAGGCTGCCAGTGGTGGCAATCTGGCGCTGGTTGAAAACGGCGATGTTGTCGCTATCGACATCTATAACCGCAGTATTGACGTTAAACTGGACGACACCGAGTTGGCGCTGCGCCATGAAAAGCAACTAGCCCGAGGTAAAGACGCGTACAAACCAGTTAACAGAGAACGTTATGTGAGTCCCGCGCTAAAAGCTTATGCACTGCTTGCAACGAGTGCAGACAAAGGCGCGGTACGTGACTTACAAAAACTAGAGGAGTTAGGCTAGCGATGGTTTCCCAAGAGCTTGATTACTTTAGAGCCATTATTCAGGCGAATGTGGCACCGCTCGTCGAGATTACGCAAGTGAATCAATTAGAGCAAATGTCAGCCCAGCTTGGTAACCAAATTTGGCTGAAAAGAGAGGACCAACAGCCGGTCTATTCTTTCAAATTGCGCGGTGCGTATAACAAGCTCCGCCAGTTGCCGAAAGGATCGCGGGTGTATACCGCTTCTGCGGGTAATCATGCTCAAGGGGTTGCACTAAGTGCGACACATCTAGGTCAGCACGCTACCATTGTAATGCCTGTGACTACGCCAGAGATCAAGGTCAACGCGGTTCGTAAGCTCGGTGGTGAGGTGATCTTACACGGCCATCACTTTGATGCGGCAAAGCAGTACGCGCTAGATCTTTGTGAAGCGCAAAATGGTGTTTTTGTCCCGCCATTTGATGATAAAGATGTGATTATCGGCCAAGGTACGGTGGCGCGAGAGTTAATTCAGCAACTTGATGAACTAGACGTCGTATTTATTCCCGTAGGAGGTGGTGGTTTGCTTGCGGGAATGGCAGTGTATTTGAAGTCACTTCGTCCTGATATCCGTATTATTGGAGTAGAAGCTGAGGACAGCGCATGCCTTAAAGCCGCGCTTGAAGCTGGAAAGCCCGTGGAACTTGAGCGAGTCGGTGGTTTTGCGGACGGCGTGGCGGTAAAGCTTATTGGTACAGAAACTTTTCGGTTAGCACAAAAGTTTTGCGACGAAGTCGTTACGGTTAATGCCGATGAAATTTGTGCGGCGGTTCAAGATATTTTTGTTGAGACGAGAGCAACTGCAGAGCCTTCCGGTGCGTTATCAACCGCGGGTTTGAAGAAATGGCTCACGCAAACGGGTGAAAAGGGGCTGAGTGTTGCGGCTATCTTGTCAGGCGCTAATTTAAACTTCGATCGGTTGAGGTATATCGCCGAAAGAACGGCGCTAGGTGCTAAACATGAAGCATTGCTCGGGGTGACTATCCCTGAAGAGAAAGGCAGCTTTAAGCGTTTTTGTCACTCTCTTGGTGGTAGAGCAATCACTGAGTTTAACTACCGCTATGCCGGCTGTGGCGAAGCGCAAATTTTTGTTGGTGTTGGGCTTAGAAATGGTCAGCAAGAGCTAACTGAGTTGACTGCCTCGTTGCATCAAAATGGCTACCTGTTTGATGACTTATCAGATAACGAGTTGGCAAAGTTACATGTGAGGTATATGGTAGGCGGCAAACCGCCGAGCGTCATGAATGAACGTTTGTTACGGTTTGAATTTCCTGAATACCCAGGCGCATTAGCGCGCTTTTTAGACATGTTAGGCTGTAATTGGAATATTACTTTATTTCATTATCGCAATCACGGCGCGGCACAAGGTAATGTGTTGGCCGCTTTTGAAGTAGAGCTTAGTGATTATGAGCGCTTTGATGAACATCTTGCAAAGTTAGCGTATCAGTTTCAAGAAGAAACAGATAACCCGTGTTTTACGCGTTTTTTGCATGGTGAGCAACTGCAAAAGCAAAAGGCTGGATGAAAATCTAATGGCAGCCTGAGTGCCTTAAACTATAGTTAGATATTATCAGCTAAAAACGCAAGGATATGATGTTTCACTACTATGCTGCGTTATCGCTTCTCTTATTTAGCATACAGGCTGCTGCCCTTGAAAAAGTCACCTTACAGTTAAAGTGGACGCATCAATTTCAGTTTGCGGGCTACTATATGGCAAAAGAAAAGGGGTTTTACCATAAGGAAGGATTAGATGTTCATATTCTTCCTGCCGATCCCAATAACCCTAATGTTGATTTTCGTGTGTTATATGGCCAAGCACAGTTTGGTGTGTTTCACTCGGGCCTACTTAAACAAAGACTTAGTGGCAAACCCTTTGTAGCGCTTGCAGCCATATTGCAGTCTTCTCCTTATTGCTGGATGGTGAAGGCGGACAGTGATATTTATGTTCCCCGTGATTTTCAGGGGAAACGCCTCAGTCATTTAGGTCACACAGAAAACGGCGAGTTGCTCATGATGTTGCAACGCGCTGGCGTCAATACACAAAATATGCGCTTATATTCAGGTGATGAACCTCTTAAGGACTTTATCGCGGGTAAATTTGATGCGATGCAGGTCTATAGCACTAATGAGCCTTATGCAGTGCAGCAAAGTGGTATAGCAACTCGTGAAATTTGCCCAAAGCAATTTGCTCTAAATGTTTATGCGGACATTTTGTTCACAACCGAAGCCATACTAGAAAACCGTCCTGACTTGGTTAAACGATTTCGCCGAGCAAGTTTGAAAGGGTGGCGATACGCAATGTTGCATTTAGAAGAGTCACTCGCAGTGACTAAGGCGCGTTATGCTACCCAAAAATCGATGGCACAGTTGGCGTTTGAAGCCGAGAAGCTGAGGGAGTTCATAAAGGTGGCTAATATTCCAATTGGAAAAATGTCGACGGCAAAATGGCAATGGATAGCGCAGCTATATCACTTAAATATCAGTCAATTTCATGAACATAAGGCGCGTTTTATTTATTCTGAAGTGAAGAATGAACAATCCAATTTATCTTGGGCGCTGATTATTGCTGCCATTCTGACGTTGGTCTGTATCCCCATGTATATCCACTTAATTTTTTCTCGTAAATATCACCAACAATTACGCTAGAATAAGGGTATTGTTTCCCTGACAACTGTGGCTATTGTGGAATCGAGCAAACGCTTTCAACTTTTAGATAAATTATTATTCGATACTCGGAAATATTGGCAGATCGTTGCCTTTGAGCACCTCTCTATTCCTTGGCCACAACTGCAGTCCGAACTTCTGCAGTTAAGCGATGACGCAGTATCCGTATTGGACAATGACACTGATGCCCTCTTTGCTTTTTTTAGCCAACACATTCCAGAACTCGAACAACTGAATGCTCTAAGCGTTTTACCGCAAAAAACGGGTCACAGAGACGAGTTACCATTTTGGTTAAGTAATGGTATAAAAGGACGCAAATTGGAGCAGTTGCAAGATTTTGTTGCTGCAGTAAACGAAACCAAAGCATCGGTATTAGAGTGGTGCGCAGGTAAAGGTCATTTGGGTCGGCTACTTTCTTATCATGGTGCGCCAGAAGTAAACAGTATTGAGCTTCAAGCGGATCTATGCCGACAAGGAGAAGAAAGCGCAAAGCGGCAAAATCTAAACCTTCATTTCCATTGTGCTGATGTGTTGAAAGATGACACTCATCACCATTTTGTTGAAAATCGTCATGGTATTGCACTGCATGCATGTGGCGAATTGCATCGTGTATTTATGTCCCAAGCTGTGGCGAATGGCATGAAAAAGTTATCGCTTTCACCATGTTGCTATCACTTATTTACACCACCTAATTATCAAGCTATGAGCGTTGAAGCGCAGCAGAGTCAACTCAATTTATCTCATCACGATATGAAATTGGCGCTGCAAGAGACAGTTACAGCGCCTGGAAGAGTGGCACAAGTACGTAAAAAAGAAGTGAGTTGGCGCTTAGGATTTGATGCGCTGCGCAGAGAACTTACCGCAGATAAACATTATGTGAGTGTGCCTTCGGTCAATAAGGCTATTTTTTCGGGGGCATTTAGTGATTTCTGTTATTGGGCTGCTGAGCAGAAACAACTAATCTTGCCTGATGGAATCGATTTTGACCGATATGAACGTATTGGACGTGAACGAAAACAAGTAACAGATAGAATTGAGTTAGTACGACACGTGTTTCGCCGTGCGATTGAGATCTGGTTGGTCCTGGATAGGGTTTTATATCTGCAAGCAGCTGGGTATGATGTCACCCTTAGTACTTTTTGTGAAAAGTCACTCACCCCAAGGAATATTTTGATACAGGCTGAACGTCAGTCGGAGAACCATTAATGTGTAATACGAGCCCAAGTCCGCTGAGTCACTTACTCGATAATAATAAACAGTGGGCAGATCGCACCAATGCCAGTGATCCTGAGTTTTTCAAAAAGTTATCGCAACAACAGAACCCAGATTACCTGTGGATTGGCTGCTCTGACTCTCGTGTGCCTGCCAACGAGATTGTTGACTTAATGCCTGGAGAGTTGTTTGTTCACCGCAATGTTGCCAATGTCGTTGTGCATACTGATCACAACTGCTTGTCGGTCATGCAGTATGCGGTAGAGGTGCTCAAAGTAGATCACATTATGGTTGTCGGTCACTACGGTTGCGGTGGCGTGCAAGCGGTGCTCGATAATGCTAAGTTTGGTCTTATCGATAATTGGCTGCGTCATGTTGCGGATGTGAAAGAGAAACACCAAGCGATTATCGAACAAGTGAACAAAGAAAAGCAGTGTGCGGCGCTTTGCGAGCTAAATGTGATAGAACAGGTACGTAACGTATGTCAGAGCAATATCGTTCAAGATGCTTGGCAGCGAGGTCAAACTTTGACGGTACACGGATGGGTCTATGGTCTAGCTGATGGTCTCTTGAATGAGGTGGTGAACGCTGTAGAAGATATGGAGCAATTGTCTCTTTGCTATGAAAAGTCTCTGCTTGGCGTGAATCAGCGCTATTGCTAGGGTCAACAGAGCTGAGAGTTTGCGTGCGCCAAAAGCGCACGCTTTACTATCCGAAGCTTTGGTTGCTTATTCCTGCGAGTCGGATGCTTGGCTGGCAAGTTGTGCTTCTAACTGCGCCACTTTTTCTTCAAGTTCAACCAGCTTTTCACGCGTGCGGATCAGCACTTTGCTTTGAATATCAAACTCTTCTCTGCTAACAAAATCCATTTCTGATAATTTGCTCTGGATCGCCTGTTTCGTTCTTGCTTCAAATGTTTCAGCAAGATTCTTTACGCCCTGAGGCATGTTACTGGAAATTTGCTTAGCAATTTCTTCAATTTTGGCTGGATTAATCATCTTCTTACCTTAGCTTGCGAGTCAGTATACACAGTTCATCTTACCTTATGCGTCGCAGACGGAAAAGGTTCGCTTCATAGTTTTACATGGATACGATAAACTAGGGCCTGTTTATAAGAATTCCTCAACCCCTCAGCACTGACAGTTGTTGCCAACATTGTGCCAAGCGAGAAGATAACCGGATTAGTTGCATGAAGCTCAACCCAAAACAAGACGAAGCGGTAAAATATATCAGTGGTCCATGCCTTGTATTGGCAGGGGCGGGCTCAGGTAAAACCCGGGTTATTACCAATAAAATTGCCTACCTAGTGCAGCAGTGTGAATACAAAGCAAAGAATATCGCAGCGGTCACCTTTACCAACAAAGCGGCGAAAGAAATGCGTGAACGGGTGGCACAAACTTTGGGCAAGCAAGAAGCTAAGGGTTTGTGGGTGTCGACATTCCATACATTAGGGCTGGAAATCATTAAAAAAGAGGTCAAGACCTTAGGTTATAAACCCGGCTTTTCCTTGTTTGATGATCAAGACACCAATCAGTTGTTGAGTGAACTCACTGAAAAAGAACTTGAGCGTGATAAAGACTTACTCAACTTGCTAAAGATGCAGATTGGTAACTGGAAGAATGAGCTTATTTTGCCAGAGCGCGCTATTCGAGAAGCGCGAGAGCCACAAAAAGCGCTATTCGCTCAGCTTTATGCGCGTTATCAAACGCAGTTGCGTGCTTACAATGCGTTAGACTTTGACGATCTTATTATGATCCCAACTTTGCTTTTGAATCAGTCGGTTGATGTGAGAGCGCGCTGGCAGCAACGTTTCCGCTATTTGCTGGTGGATGAGTATCAAGATACCAATACCAGCCAGTATCAGTTAGTGAAGCTGCTAGTTGGTGAGCGCGCACGTTTTACTGTGGTTGGCGACGATGATCAGTCTATCTATTCATGGCGTGGCGCTAAACCGCAAAACTTGGTGCTGCTGAGCAAAGACTTTCCGGGTTTGAGGCTTATCAAGCTAGAGCAGAACTATCGTAGTGCAGGTCGTATCCTAAAGGCCGCAAATATTCTTATTGCTAATAATCCCCATGAATTTGATAAACAGCTGTTTAGTGAGCTGGGGTATGGCGACCCGATCCGGGTGATAGCGACTCGTGACGAAGAACATGAAGCAGAGCGTGTGGTCGCAGAGATCATTTCACACAAGTTTATGAAACGTACCAGCTATCGCGACTATGCATTGCTCTATCGCGGTAATCACCAAGCTCGAGTGTTTGAAAAGGCACTCATGACCAACCGTATTCCATACAAAATTAGTGGCGGTATGTCGTTCTTTGCACGCAGTGAAATAAAAGACATCATGGCTTATTTACGATTCCTAGTGAACCAAGATGATGACAACGCATTTTTACGTATCGTCAATACCCCAAGGCGTGAGATTGGTCCTGTGACATTAGAAAAGCTAGGTAGCTTTGCCAACGAACGCCATATCAGTCTATTTGCTGCGTGTTTTGAGTCAGAGCTCGCGGAACGTTTGGCGGGTCGTGGCTTAAATGCATTGATGGGGTTTGCGCGCTGGGTGGTTGAGCTTTCCGACCGAGCAACCCGCGGAGATACCTTGGAAGCGGTAAAAGATATGATCCGAGAAATTAATTACGAAGCGTATCTTTACGAGTCATCACCAAGTGCAAAAGCTGCGGAAATGCGGATGAAAAACGTATCAGAATTATATCGTTGGATAAGTGATATGCTCACGGGAGACGCAGATAACCCCGCTATGACACTGCCAGAAGTGGTAAGCAAACTCACATTAAGAGATATGCTTGAGCGCAATGAAGAGGAAGATGACTCAGACGCAGTACAGTTATTGACGCTGCATGCGTCTAAAGGTCTCGAGTATCCACACGTATTTATGGTGGGGATGGAAGAAGGCTTGTTACCTCATCAAACGAGTATTGATGAAGACAATGTCGAAGAAGAGCGGCGTTTGGCTTACGTTGGCATAACTCGCGCTCAGCAAACCTTAACTTTGACCTATACCAAGAGTCGTCGTCAATTTGGCGAGCAGATCACCCCTGAGTTAAGTCGTTTTGTACAAGAGTTGCCTCAAGATGATTTACAAATTGAAGGAAAAAAGCCTGTGGCGACACAGGCAGAGCGAATGGAAAAAGGTAAGTCTAACGTTGCGAATTTACGGGCTATGCTAAGACGGGACTGATTCGTTATCGAGGTTTTGGATAAAGGCTTTACGTCCTTTGTTTTTGTCCAGCATCTGCTGTTTACCAAAGAACAACTGCAAGCCGTGCTTTTCCAGTAAGCTTCTAAAGTTTAAAATTGCAGGACCTCTGGCGATGACTTTAACACTTTTCACCTTAGTAACGGCTAAGATCCCTTGTAATTGAACTTCATAGCTCGTTTGCTGTAAGACGCGTTTACTAAACGTCGAGCTTAATAATAGATAAGTAAAATCGACTTGACTGATCAGGGTGAGATCGCAGCGATCTTTACCAAAATTATTCAAGCCAATAGGGATCCCCATATCGGCTAAGGTTCTGAGGTTTAATATCTGCTGGCTAGACGCAAAGCGAATTTCGCTCTCTTCGAAGAGCAAGCAAAGAGCTTTTTCTTGTCGTTTAAGTTGCTGCTTTAGCGCGTCAAAATGTGCGCTTTCTAATAACATTGCAGAGCAACCAAATAGCATATCTTCATCACGGCTATGAGTTATTTCTTGGGCTTTGTTAAGCAGGTGCAGCTCAATTTCAAGCAGCTGAGATTTTTCCGCTGCAAACTTTTTCAGAATATCAAAACTCGTACTACCTAATACCGGATGTTCGCCAAAGGCTTCCAAAAATCCAATTGGCTGAGCGTTATCTGACCAGTTTACGATTTCTGTGCAGCGGAAGTGGGTAGGGAGCTTATCTAAGTGATGCTGCTCTTGCTGTTTATGACCGTTTGAGCTCGCGGTAAGTAGCGGGTGATAAAATTCATATCTGCCACGACCTGCATTCTTGGCATAGTACATTGCAGCATCGGCATCTCTGATAATTTCATCGGTGTTACGATATAATTTATTACTATAGGTAATGCCAATACTGGCACCACTTTGCATACACACACCCTTTAAACAGAAAGGTTGTTGCATGACTTTAATGATACGTTTAGCGACATCTTCCGCCTGCTGACGATCAGTTAGGTGATCGAGTAGGATCACAAACTCATCACCAGCAAGTCTTGCTAGTAAGTCGTGTTCACGAATACATTCGGAGAATGACTGAGCGACCCATACTAGAAATTGATCACCAGCTTGGTGGCCTAGTTCATCATTAATGTCTTTAAACTTATCTAAATCGATAAAAAGAACGGCAAAATTATCTTCGGGATATCGGTGATGCTTTTTCAGCGTTTTTTCGAGCTGAGTTAAAAACAAACTGCGATTGGGTAGACCTGTGAGCGAGTCGTGATGGGCATCATGATAAAGCTGCTGTTCAATTTTTTTACGTTCCTCCATCTGCATCTGTAGATGTAAGTTGGTTTGTTGTAGCTCTTTCGTTTTCTCTGCCACACGGTGTTCTAACTGCTGATGACTAATCTTGAGTGCTTGATTTGCCAAATGGGTTTGCAATACGGTAGCGATCTGATTCGATACAAAAGAGATAAGCTCGACATCATCATAATTAAACTCGTATTTATGATCATAAGCCTGACATGCGATCAAACCAATGACGCCAGTGGCCGTTTTTAATGGGGCACCAAGCCAACTTGTTGCTGCGAGTTTGTGGTTATAGCCAGCTGGGCGCTCTACCGTACCATCGAGTGCAAGGGCTTTGGCGCGTATACTGTCTATTAGCTGGCTTTGTTCTGTTCGAATAACTAGCTCACTATATCCTTTTGCAAAAGGACGAGGCTTATAGCTCGTTTTTTCATCAATGTGATATGGAAAGGTAAGCCAATTCTTTTCTGTATCGTATAAAGCGATATAAAGGTTGTCAGCAAAGGTGATGGAGCGAATAATATCATGAACTTGCTGGTAAACGTCGTCAATATCAGAGAACTGGGTTGCTAGCTCTGAGATTTTAAATAAGATTTGCTGTCTTTCTAAAGCACGCTTGCGATTTTCTATTTCTTTATTTAGTGCTTCATTGCTTTGCATTAGCGCTCGAGTACGGATTTTCACTTCAGACTCTAACAACTCACGCTTTTTAACCCGCTCAATAGCGGTCGCTAAATACAGTGACATGACCTCAAGTAATTCAATTTGGTCATCGCTGTAAGCCTGATCTGCAAGATAGCTTTGTGACACCATAACGCCAATAATCGCACCATCGCGATAGATAGGTACTCCCACCCAGTGCTCTGCTTGGCTACCCATTATTTTAAAGTCACCAGCTTTCGCCCGAGCTAGCATATTGTCTTTGGTGAGGTATACGGTTTCACCGGACTTAAATACAAAGCCCGTCACACCATCTTTAAAGTGATGTGCTTCATGAAGTGGAACAGATATTCCGTCTTTTTCATCGACAAAATAAGATAACTCTAGTGCCTGAGTAAAACGATTTTGTAATACCACATAAAAGCTTTTACTAGGCAAATATTGAGAGAGAATATTATGAATTGCTGGGTACAACAGGGTTAACTCAGCAACAGTGCTCGCCTGTTCTGATAATTGAATTAATGTGTATTGAAGTTGAGACTTTCTTTTATACTTTTTAAGTAAAGACTCTAATCTGGCGGTTCGCCGAGATAGTCTCCTAACCTGTTGTGATGGCTCTTCCAATGACGAAACCAGTTCTTATTGTTGTTTAATTATTGAGCTTAATAGTTTCACTTTTAGCTGTAGTGGTCAAGTGTAAATTTTTCTTTCTTCGTAGGTGAACAAGACAGAATTTTCGCCATGTTAAAGGCGCTTTTATATGTCTATGAAAGAGGTGAAAATGCAGCGTTTTACGCTGCATTTTCAATAACCATTTCGGTTTCAGTCTGTAACCAAAATATTTATTGCTTCGTCATGAAATCAATTGCTGCTGCAATCTCATCATCAGAACAGTCCATGCACGTACCACGAGGAGGCATCGCATTGAAGCCGTTAATAGCATGGTCTAATAGCACGTCAGAGCCTTTTGCTAGACGAGGAGCCCAATCGTCAGCTGTTTTTGGTGCGCCCAGTGCGCCTGTGCCGTGACAAGCAAAACATGCTGCTTGATAAACCTGCTCACCTGAGCGAGGACCTGATGGTTCGGCTTCTGCTGCACTTTCAGCGCCAGCTAAATATACTGAGCCGATAGGCTGAAGACGTTTTTTAATCGCTTCTTCAGTTAGAGAATTGTCGTATGGTTGCGCAACTGCGGCTGTTGATAGCAATAAAAGTGCTGCTGAAAGTTTTTTCATTTACCTTGCTCACTTCGTTTGAACGTGTTCAATCACGATAATGGATGACGGAATTATCGGGATTATAACGCCACCTGTTCATTTATAAAACGTAAACTTGAGTATAAATGGTTAAAACCATTAATTTATTGCGTTAGGGCAAGCTTTTTTGCCTAAATTTGCATTAGCGCAAGGCCGAGATGTGAGTCAGTCGACCTTGACGCATTTTCCTTAATAATACGAGGAAAAACTTGTATCGATCGCTTTTATGCCATTTCGATTAACTTAACTACTGCTTTTTCGATGCCGGTCGCAGCTTCAAGGATTGATGATGCCAGCATATATGCAGGAGTACTAATCACTTTTTCATTGTCATCAACGACGATCTCGGTTACTTCACAATCCACGTGTTTTGCACCAAGCGTATTAATTGCCGCTGCAGTATCAACATCATTACCTATGGTTGCGAGTGTACCTGGTGTATGGATATGGGCGATAAGTGCCGGCGCAATACATAAATAGGCAATAGGTTTTTGCTGGTGATTAAACTCACGACATACGCGTTTTACGCATTCAAGAATCGTAGAATCTGCGCCTTTAAAGGCAAAATCGGAAAGGTTTTTTGCAACGCCAAACCCGCCCGGTAGGACCAAAGCGTCGAATTCATCGGCATTTAATGTTTCCAGATCTGCAATTTCTCCGCGAGCAATACGGGCTGCTTCAACGAGAACATTACGACGTTCATCTTGTTCTTCACCGCTGATGTGATTGATCACATGGAATTGATCAATATTCGGCGCAAAGCATTGATAGCTAGCTCCAGCTTTTTCAAGATTGAGTAGAGTCAACACTGACTCGTGGATCTCGGCACCGTCGAAGACACCACAGCCACTTAAAATTACCGCTACTTTTTTCATTCACTTCTCCTTTCAATGTCACATCATACGCGCTATATGCATAAAAAGAATTATGCACGAATTAAAAAATTATAAAGGATCTTCTATGATCTTTGATCAATTGTGTTAGTATACTCCTCCGCTTGAGAAAATCAGGCTATTTTTTACTCACCCAGTTTGTTAAGCGTGACTAAAAAAATTCTTTATCCACAAAGTGATAAAGATAATAACAATAAAAAAGGCACAAAAAACGCAAGTAAATCAAGGTTTTAATTCTTACTCTGACTTTTCAATCAAAGTTTCGGAGCGATTTTTTGTGTTTGTCTACAAAGTTATCCACAGGTGCAGCACGATTTATCTAAATGATGAGATAACGCGAAACTCGTTTTATCATGTGCCTTGTGGCATCCTTACATTCTACTCCACAAAAGACTAATTTAGGATCCAATATTTATGTCTCAGATCCCTCAAAATCCGTTGATCTTGGTTGATGGTTCTTCCTATCTATTTCGTGCTTATCATGCGCCACCGCATTTAACAAATTCAAGAGGTGAGGCAACTGGTGCGATCTACGGTGTGATAAATATGCTTAAGAGTTTGCTCAAGCAATATCAACCCAGTCATATGGTAGTAGTCTTCGATGCCAAAGGGCCGACTTTTCGCAACGAAATGTATAGCGAGTATAAAGCACACCGCCCACCTATGCCGGATGATCTGAGAACGCAAATTGAGCCCATCCACGAAATTATTAAAGCAATGGGCCTGCCACTGGTAAGTATAAGTGGTGTCGAGGCCGATGATGTGATCGGTACATTCTCTAAAATAGCGTCGGAGCAGAGTCGCCATGTGCTAATCAGCACTGGTGATAAAGATATGGCACAATTGGTCAATGAACATGTCACGTTGATCAATACAATGACGAATACGATCTTAGACCCTGAAGGAGTCGTGGATAAGTTTGGTATTGGTCCTGACTTGATCATCGACTATCTCGCGTTAATGGGAGATAAGGTCGATAACATTCCGGGTGTACCTGGCGTTGGTGAAAAAACGGCATTGGCGATGCTTCAGGGGTTAGGCTCAATTGATTCGCTTTACGAAAACTTAGACAAAATTGCTGACTTAGGTTTTCGTGGCTCGAAAACCATGGCGAAAAAATTAAAGGAACATCAAGAGCAGCTAAGGCTGTCGTACGAGTTAGCCACCATTAAGCTGGATTGTGAAGTAGAGCAAGACTTAGAGCAATTTAAGATAGCTGAGATGGATAAAGATCGCTTAATCGAGCTATATGGTCAGTGTGAATTTAAGCGTTGGTTAGCTGAACTGCTGGATGGTCAGTCACAAGCTGACATCGTTGATGTGGAGGCTGAAGGGTCGGCTCCAGCAGCGGCACAGGTCGACACCCAATACGAGACCATTTTAACAAAAGCGCAGCTTGATGACTGGGTAAATAAGTTAAAAGCGGCCCAGCTCATCGCTTTTGATACTGAAACCACCAGTGTTAACTATATGCAGGCGGATCTAGTTGGAATGAGCTTTGCGGTTGCACCGGGCGAAGCGGCTTACTTACCAATCAATCACGATTATGTGGGAGCGCCCGAGCAGCTTTCTCAAGACATAGTGTTCGAGATCATGGCACCACTACTTGCAGATCCTCAGATCAAAAAAGTGGGTCAAAATTTAAAATATGATCAAAGTGTGCTTGCTCGTGCAGGCTTAGAGCTGCAGGGGATCGCTTTTGATACCATGTTGGAGTCTTACGTATTTAACAGCGTAGGTACTCGCCACGATATGGACTCTTTGGCGCTCAAATATTTAGGCCATAAAACCATTAGCTTTGAAGATATCGCAGGCAAAGGTAAAAACCAACTGACCTTTAACCAAATTGAGCTAGAAAAGGCGGCTCCTTACGCTGCGGAGGATGCTGATATCACGCTGAGACTGCATCAACACCTCTGGCCGTTAATTGAAAAGGAGAATAGCCTTAAGCAGGTGTTTACGGAGATTGAATTACCGCTGCTGAGCGTACTTTCTCGCATTGAACGCACAGGTGTGCACATCGATGGCGATATGCTAGCGAAACAAAGTATCGAGATTGAAAAACGCTTAGGTGAGCTTGAACAACAAGCTTTTGAAATTGCAGGTGAGGAGTTCAACCTGAGTTCAACAAAGCAATTACAAGCGATATTGTTCGACAAACTTGAGTTGCCAGTGATTAAGAAAACGCCAAAAGGTGCGCCTTCAACGGCTGAAGAAGTGCTACAAGAGTTGGCGCATGATTATCCACTGCCAAAACTTATTATTGAACACCGTGGCTTGGCTAAGCTGAAATCAACCTATACAGACAAATTACCAAAATTGGTTAATGCGGATACTGGTCGTGTACACACTTCTTATCATCAAGCTGTTACGGCAACGGGCCGCCTAAGCTCAAGCGATCCAAACTTGCAGAACATTCCGATCCGTAATGAAGCCGGACGTCGTATTCGTCAGGCATTTGTTGCTGACAATAATAAACAAATTGTCGCGGCGGATTACAGCCAAATCGAGCTTAGGATCATGGCACATTTGTCACAAGATAAAGGGTTGTTGAGTGCCTTTGCTGAAGGTAAAGATGTACACAGTGCAACGGCATCAGAAGTGTTTTCCGTGCCGCTTGAGGAAGTAACTTCTGATATGCGCCGCAAAGCCAAAGCAGTTAACTTTGGTTTGATCTATGGCATGAGTGCGTTTGGTCTGTCACGTCAGTTAGATATTCCAAGAAATGAAGCGCAACATTATATGGATATGTACTTTGAACGCTTCCCAGGTGTATTAGAGTATATGGAGCGCACGCGTGAAGAAGCTGCAGATAAAGGGTATGTTGAAACCTTATTCGGTCGCCGCTTGTATCTACCGGATATCAATGCGCGTAATGGCGCTCGCAGAAAAGCAGCTGAGCGTGCTGCCATCAACGCACCGATGCAGGGCACTGCGGCGGATATCATCAAAAAAGCGATGATTAAAGTGGATGAATGGCTACAAGGCTGTGATAGCAATGATATCCAGTTGCTTATGCAAGTGCACGATGAATTAGTGTTTGAAGTACACAGCGACAAAGTTGCTGAATACAGTGAAAAGATCTGTGAGTTAATGAGCGCAGCGGCAACACTTGATGTACCGTTATTAGTTGAAGCCGACAGTGGTGACAACTGGGAACAAGCGCACTAGTTGAAATAAAAATCTACCCGAGTTGCACTAATCAATTAGACTAGTGCAACTTTATTCATTTTTGTTTGCAAGTATACACTAGCAGCATAGCGTCTTAATTTTGTAGCTCCTGTTAATCTCTAGTAACAAAAAACAAATTAACGTTGAAAGTTTATCAAATTGGCTTAAGTTTTGCTTTTTGGTGTTTATTTCTGGACGTCTATTTGTTAGAGTTCGCGCCGTCCTCATCCTGTAGGACATCCTGTTGATGATGTATCTCTCGAAAGAGGATACAGTGTATTGATAGCTTCTCCCCAGATTGCTATAGCGGCTCGTAATTTTTACGGGCCGTCTTTTTCTTTTCTCCCCAAAGATGATACCAATTGATGTAACTACCCAATCAATCTACAGGTGAAACTGTTATTAGCTTCGCTAAAAATTTTTCGTCTAGGATAACTAAATCACAAAATTTTTGCTTGGCTACTAAAGCTATTTTCCCGCTGTAAAATGAATATCATGAGCATAAAAGTATTCCAACATAACGACGAGTTTATGATTAAAGGTTTATTTAATTTGCACTGCGTTTTACACTGAGCGCTCAAATGCAATTCACTCTCATTTCATAAGGAAGTCGTCATGCTAAAGTACCTTCTTTTAGGTAGTGCACTTATTTCTTCTCAGGCGTTTGCTGCTTGGCAATTCAATCAACAACAAAGCGATGTTAGCTTTGTGTCTGTGAAACAGACTAGTGTTGCAGAAGTACATCATTTTAAAACGATAGATAGCACACTATCTGCTAAAGGCGAACTTGAGGTTAATATTGACTTGGCAAGCGTTGAAACGATGATCCCGATCCGTAATGAACGCATGCAAAAGATGCTGTTCAACGTAGCGCAACACCCAAAGGCTAAAGTTAATGCTGATGTTTCAGAGGTACTTGCTAAACTTAAAGTTGGTACACAAAAAATCAATGATGTAACAGCAACATTGACACTGCATGGTCAGATCCAAAAGATCAGCTTAGACTTATTGATAACGAAAAGTGCTAATGGCTTGGTGGTTACGCCAGTACATGCGTTTATTCTCGATTCTAAGCAGTTTGGGTTAGATAAGGGGATTGAAGCGCTACGAGAAATTGCGGGTCTGAAGACTATCGCGACTAGCGTGCCTGTTAGCTTCAACTTGGTTTTTGATGAACAAAATTGATGCGTTAATCAAACAGTATGTTACGACTCATGCGCCGACCGAAAATTGGTCGGCGCCGTCGTGCGGTTTTTCTGATATCAAAATTGCAGCGGATGGTCGTTGGTTTCATCAAGGGCGTGAAATTAAACGGCAATCGCTAGTAGCCTTGTTTGCAAGTGTCTTAACCTTTGATGGTCAACAGTACTGGTTAAAAACGCCAGCAGAAAGTTGTGAGGTTGAAGTACTTGCTCATCCTTTTATTATCGAGCAATGGCGTTACTGCGATGAAGCATCGGCTTTGGGGTTATCACCTTGTATTATTGCGATAGACAATTTAGGTCGTGAGTGGCCCATCTGTGATGTGTTTCCATTGGCGCTTGAGCAAGTTAATGGGGGAGATATTCCATTTCTCACACTCAATTATGGTTTAACTGCTAGAGTTTCACGAAATGTCTATTATCAGTGGGCTGAATTGCTCGAGGAAGATGAAAAAGGCTTTTATCTGATGTCGGCCAAGACGCGCTTTTATCTTAGCTAAGCGCGCCCTGTGTTTACGTTTTGATTATTCGCTCGCTTCCTCTTGAGCTTCTTTCACAAACGGACCTAAGTACCAATCATCCAATTTCCACGCCAGTTCGTTTAATCCAATGCCCTTTAAAGAAGAAAACGCATGAACGGTGATGTCACCGTCGATTTCAGATAGAGCACGACGTACTTGTAGTACTTCTGCTTTACGTTTACCTTGCTTTAGCTTATCGGCTTTAGTCAACAAGGCCAATACCGGTATATTACTGCTGGTTGCCCAATTGATGAGATCCATATCGAGATCTTTGAGAGGGTGACGAATATCCATCAATACCACAATTCCTTTTAGGCATTTGCGGCGTTGTAAATATTCACCTAGCGCTTTTTGCCATTTCTTCTTCATCTCTAATGGGACTTTCGCAAAGCCATAGCCCGGTAAATCAATCAAACGCTGATCTTCGCCTAGAGAAAAAGTATTTATAAGTTGAGTTCGACCAGGTGTTTTACTGGTGCGTGCCAGTTTTTGGTCTGTAAGCGTATTGAGTGCGCTCGACTTACCAGCATTAGAACGACCCGCAAAAGCAACTTCAATTCCAGTGTCTGGTGGCAGTTTACTGATATCTGGGGCACTTGTGATAAATTGTGCCTGATTGTATTTTACGCGAGATTTTAGCACGCTGACTCCTAACTGATTAAACTTTCGCGGATGGAATTGCGTATTTTATAACAGTATGGCGGAAACCAAAAGTACTGTGGGGTTTGTTCTAAACGCTGCTTTTATCGCAAATTGGCCGAAGCCTCGCCCTAATATTAATTAATCTAGGTCAAGTCCCTATAAATTATAAGCTTAATATGGGCAGAAAACGTGCCAGAGAAAGTAATATCGTGTAGAATGTAGGAATTGCAATGTCAATCTAAAGTGTATACCTATCAGTAGTCACTACTGAGCAAGGCGTATTTAGATGGATCGGTGCTGTTTGGCGTTATATTTGCTAAGTTTGCATGTATGATTCATCTGATTAACATAACAACCTAATTAGTACTGATTGGTATTATTTGCCCGAGCAATAAAGAGAGCGACTTTGTTCGCGAGGGTACAAATTACAGGGTCGGAAACAGAGAATTTACCATGAAAAAAATAGCATTAACTTTAACAATGTTGCTTGGTACGTTGTCAGCAAGCAACGCATCGGCATTCGATGGTGACGCAGAAGCAGGTAAAGCAAAGTCTGCAACGTGTGCAGCATGTCACGGTCCAGATGGCAATGCCCCTGTGACTATGTATCCTAAAATCGCAGGTCAGCATGCAGATTATATCTACAAGCAGCTACAAGAGTTTAAGCTAGGTATGACGTCTGGTGGTAAAGAAGGGCGCATGGATCCTGTGATGAGTGGTATGGCTATGCCGCTATCAGATCAAGATATGAAAGACTTAGCTGCGTATTTCTCTTCTTTATCTATGTCTGCGGGTTCAACGCCTGAAGATGTTGTTGCTGCGGGTCAGCAGCTTTATAAAGCTGGTGATGCAGAACGTGGCATTCCATCTTGTGCTGCATGTCACGGTCCTCGTGGTAACGGTACTTCTTTAGCTAAATTCCCTAAAGTGTCATTCCAGCATCCAGAATACATCAAGGCACAGCTTGAAAAGTTCCGTGATGGTACTCGCAACAATGATATGAACGGTATGATGCGTGATATCGCGAAGAAGCTGACAGACAAAGACATCGAAGTATTATCTAAGTACTTAGGTGGTCTACACTAAAGTCGTATAGTGAGTTTACCTCTCTCAGGGTAAACTCTTACTATTGAAAAAAGGGCAGCATAGGCTGCCTTTTTTTGTTGTTACCTTTGTGAGATATATCTCACTTTTCTTGTAAGATATCTGCTTGGGCTATATGTGAGTTTTAGCTTATTTTTAAGTTTTTGTTCAGTGTAAGTTTATGTAATTCATCTTTTTTCTGTTTAATTAAAAAAATTAAGGTAAGAAATTTGTTATTAAACAGTTGTAACTCAAGCTCAGGAGCGTAGATTATTCGTTGTCGCCAAGCAATACAAAAAAAGGGACAATTCGATACGGAAGCGTAGGTGGCAAAGTTATGTATCTAGTTGGATACAAAGGATTATCAAGAAAGAGTCAGGAAGACCGAGAATAAGAAAATCACGGAAGTCTCATAATAAAAACAATATGGAAAGTGTCACGGAAGTCTAAAATAAAAACAATACGGACGACAATAAAATAAAAAGAATAATAATAAGACTTAAAAGTCGAAGGGAGAAGTGTCCAGTTGTGACGCTCAGATTAGTAGGCGGTAGAGAGTGATCTCTGCCGCCTTTTTATTTGGTTGCCTCTATTATACCTGATACAATAGCCGCCTTATTAAACAATCACTGTTGACCGTTGCAAGATTCAACTCTATTCAGTTGTGGCCTGTGCCAAGGTAATCAGCTTGAAACCTACCATCAAGACAAATATCGACTGTACTGGCAATGTCAAACCTGCCAGTTGGTGATGGTTGATCCCAAGTCGAGATTAACACCAGCTCAAGAAAAGGCTATCTATGATAGCCATGAAAACGACCTGGCCGATGAAGGCTATCGTCGCTTTCTAGCACGAGTGGCGGATCCACTGTTGGCACGTTTGGTGACACCAAGCCAAGGCTTAGACTTTGGCTGTGGGCCTGGGCCGCTGCTTGCAAAAATGCTTGAAGAAGCAGGACATCAGGTAGCTTTGTTTGACCTGTACTATGCTAATGATGCCAGTGTACTGAGTCGTCAGTATGATTTTATCGTGAGCACAGAAGTGGTAGAACATTTAGCAGAGCCTGCAAAAGTATTAGCGCAATTGTTAGCACTCTTAAAAGTGGGTAAACCGCTGGCCTTGATGACCAAACTTGTCATCGATAAAGCACGCTTTGCGAATTGGCACTATAAAAATGACCTAACGCACATTTCATTTTTTAGCCGGGAAAGTTTTGCGTATTTTGCCGCGCAGCAGGATTGTGATTTAGAATTTATTGGGAATGATGTCATCATTCTCACCAAGCGTAGTTAACGCGAGAATTTTGGATAACCAATTATGACTAGAAAGAAAAAGACACGTAAAGTTGCAGCCAATGGAACACCAAGGCTGAGTAAAGAAAAGCTACAAGCGTTACGTGCACTAAAAGAGCAGCGTAGCAAAAAAACCAAAGGTAAAAAGCCAGGTTCTAGAAATGCACCTGAGATCCTAGCGAAAGAGCAACCAAACACGTCGACCAATAAAGATCCGCGTGTTGGTAGCAAAAAGCCAATTTCTTTGGTTGCAGAGCCACAACCGGCTAAGTCGAATACCCAGCCTGAGATGAAGCGTCATCTGCAACCACAAGTTCAGTTAACTACGGCGATAGAAACGCTTACTCCAGAACAAGAGCTAGAGCAGTTAGAAAATGATGAACGTTTGATGGCGCTACTTGAACGCCATGAGCGCGGTGAACTGCTAACAGGAAAAGACGCCAAGTATTTTAATCGCGGCATTGCGCGTCATCAGGAGCTGTGTGAGATCTTAGGTATTGATGATGAGTTTGAAGAAGGCGAGATGTTAGAAAATGATCCAATGGATCAGTTTATGAGTAATGATCTAGCAAATGAATGGTTAGACGACGACTTTGAGGAAGATGATAAGTAATGAATACTGCATGGATCATCGCAATCATTATTGGTGCCCTGATTATTGCTGGACTGGCGTTTTACGCGGGTAAATTACTATGGCAGCTGAAGGTGCAAAAAGAGCAGATTGCCAAACATCGCGAGCAAAAAGCTGCTGAGCTCGAAAAGTCACGCCAGAAGCGCAACGAAAAAATTGCGGATAGCGTTAACTTACTCGCGCGCGCGATGAAAGAAAAACAATGTGAATATTCTGAAGGATGCTTACGAGTTTGGGTGCTTATTTCGCAATATAGTTTTGATGAGGAAGTTGACTTACAGCAGAGTTACCCTGGTGTTTATCAGATGTATGATGAAGTCAAAGAAATGCCAACTCATGATGCGCGTAAGAAGTATTCTAAAAAAGAGATTTTCAAAATGGATAGCCAGCGTTGGCGTGCTGAAGAGCGCCTAGAAGCGGAGATCTTACAGGACTGCGAAAAGCTGATAGCGCGCTTTAAAGCGGCTGCTGGTAGTGAAAACGTTGTGTTTCAGTAAGCTGGCTTGTGAAAATGGGTAAGTGAATCCCTATTCAAACTTCAGATTAAACGCCCCAAGTGGGCGTTTTTAGTTATAAATGAGAAATTTTTAACCCAATTAGCGTCAGATTTACTTCTTCAAATCGTGTAAGTATTAAGTCAAATAGGTATGATTTTACTGTGCGATATATTCACATTCGGTCAGCACTAAGGCGTTTTTGCATTGGTAATATACTTCCACTTGTTGTCCTTCGCTTAAATCATCGTGTAGCGTTTTCATCAAAGTGAAAATAAGTTTCTTGTCATCAAACTGACTCAGTTTGACTGCATCAAAGCCAAAGAACTTTTGTACCGTACTATAAAGTGCCTTAAATATGCTTTCCTTGGCTGAGAAAATAACCGTCAATGGACAGTGCACTTGCTCGCCAAAAAGCGCAAAAACTTCAACTTCTTCAGGATGTAAAATTTGTCGTTGTAGTTCGATTTCCTGCTTCGGTTTCATATCTCTTTCGATATCAATGCCTAAGCCTTTCACGGCGATATCATCTGTAGCAATCGCAGCCGCAATCCCTCGAGTATGCGTGATACTGGCAACAATATTAGCAGGCCAGATAGGGGCACGATCGGAGCCGTTAAGCAGCGTAAAGTCACCTTGTCCAAATTGTGCTAGGCAGGTTTTGGCGCATATTCGTCCCGCTAAAAACTCGGCTCGCCTTTTCGCTACCGCTTTATCAAGTGAAGCGGGCAGCAGTATATTTTGCTGTTCAAAGGAAAGCGCGTCAAAGCTGTCAGGATCAAACTGAATACAATGAAAATGGTGTGAGAGGTAGGGGGTAAATAGGTGACTCTGAGTACTTTGCAAAGCTGACTCCCGTTATTCATATCCATTATTAAAAGGCTGGTATTGCGCCTCTAATTCGCTTTGGACGCTTAGTGTGCATGAGCTAAGCGTCCATAGCAAGATATGAACGAGAGATTGAAAGTTATTTTAACTTACTCGCAACTGACACCAGTTGCAGAGCGAGGCTTGATACTTTTTCAGCAAGTTCTGGGTCTTTAATTTTACCTTGATCATCAAACGCATTAAATGCGCTAGGAACAGCCAATTGGTCTGCGAGTACTAAACTGCCAATGCCAGACAACACATCACGGACATGGTTTAGGCCGCGTAACCCACCTAAACCGCCTGGTGAGGCTGCATAGAGTGCGACTACTTTGTTTCTAAATGCGGGCACCGCACCTTGTTCTGTTCTAGATGCCCAGTCTATTGCGTTCTTGAGCACAGCAGTGAAAGAACCATTGTATTCTGGGCTTGCTAATAGAATACCATCGGCATCGCGTAGCTTGTCTTTTAAAAGCTGGGCACCTTTTGGTGTGCCTTGTGCTTCAAGATCTTCATCAAACATTGGAATATCTATATCTTGTAACTTGATCACTTCTACTTCTGCACCACTTTCTAGTGCAAAGTTTGCCGCGGCTTGGATGAGTAATTGGTTGTAGCTGTCTTTTCTTAAACTGCCTGCTAGTGCGATAATTTTTGCTGTAGTCATCTTGCTGATACCTTATTTTGTTTCGTTAAAATGATAGTAGCAAAATTTTACTTGCACAAAACCGAAATAAACGCAAAGCTTTTGTGCATATATGCACAGAGGTAATTATGGATAAATTCACAGATTGGCAGGATCTTAAGGTCGCCTATATGGTTGCTAAGCTTGGCACCTTATCAGCGGCGGCTGAGCACTTAGAGATCCACCACAGTACGGTACTGAGGCGAATAAATAGCCTAGAGGAAGCCTTGGGGACGCGGTTATTTCACCGCCATGCCCGAGGTTACCAAGTAACACAGGCAGGAGAAAAGCTGCTTACGACTGCGAGTCAAATAGACGAGCGTTTGATGGAGTTGAGTACTTCTATTGTTGCTTCGGACAGCCAGCTCAGAGGTAAGCTATTAGTTACGACGGTCAGTGGTTTTATGGATATGCTGTCGGAGCCTTGTTTGACTTTTCAACAATTACACCCACAAGTGCAACTTGAAGTCATTCTCGACCAAAAGCGTTTACGCTTAGATCATGGGCAGGCGCATGTTGCGGTGAGGGCAGGGCCAAAGCCCGATGAGCCTGACTACATAGTGCAGCATCTAAATACCTTGGAAGCTGGTTTGTACGCGTCTTCTAGTTATATCAAGCGTATGGGGAGTCCCAGAACACTTGAAGCGTTACAAGCACATTACTTTGTCTCTGGTGTGGCCGGGTTTAATGCAAGAGTGCCATATTTCGCTTGGGTAGATGAGCATATTCCTGAGACGCAAGTGACGCTTAGGGTGTCTGAAACGTCAGACGCGTCGCGTGCCATAGTTAATGGTTTAGGTATTGGTGGGCTACAGCACGATGTAGCAAAACGTTACCCAGATTTACAGCCAGTGTTGCGTGATGAGTTAAAATGGTTAAGCCAAGTTTGGCTAGTTACCCATGTACTGGTTCACCGAACGGCCAAAGTACAGGCATTATGTGACGTGTTAAAGCGCCATTTTGCTAACCTGAACTGAGGTTAAGAGAATTGCGGCTGGCGTTATTTTTCCAGCTTTTTACAGCTAACCTTACTGAGCACGACATAGGTATCCTTTTTCGGGTAGTAGAGCACACACTGGGTGTCGCGAAGCTGCAAAATGAAACTCTCATAAGCGAGATTATGGGCGCCTAAAATTGGACTGCCATTGCCATCTAGGCTTTGGCCATGCTCAAGCAGTAGTGTTGGACTACGTTGAAAAGCGGTGCTTGCGAGAGTCGGTGGTACGCCGCCTTTGAGTTTTACTATAGCTTGCTTGAGTTGTGATAACACTTCGGGCGAAGATGTTGAGAGTACAGCCTCATTTACCGAAGTTGCTGCAGGCGTGCTATTGCACGCTTGCAGCAATAAAGCCAAAACGGTGATTTTCGCCGCTTTTAGTAGCGCCATTATTGCGACTCCTTAGGCTTCATCAAAATGGCATTTTCCCGCAGTGGATAAACTGGAAGCGTAACCGCATGCTCCTTATTTTGATACTGTGGCTGAGCGTTAGGCGCAAATTGCGCTACATTTGGGCAACGACCGGTATCTATATGCGTAAGTGCTGCGGCTAAGAGTCCTTCATTTTCACTGCCTAACGGTTCTGAGAAGTCATCTGCGACAATACAACCTGGCACTTGCGCGCTTAGGCCAATTTCGCCACTGCTCGAAGCGCCTGATGGGGTGAAGCCATCTGCGTAAGCGTCAAAGCCCTTCGCGTTTTCTGAACCAAATTGGATGGTATAGTAAACCGTGCCGCAGTTTTGCGCGGGTACAAAGCCATAGGGCTTGCCTCGAGTGGTACCGCCGATCAAAAATACGTCAACATCAATGCCGCGCAGGCCATTAATCACATTTTCACTGGCAGAGGCTGTGCCTCGTGTTGAGAGTATATACACTCTAGGTAAGGTTACCGTGGGTAAAGAGGTGGTTGTAAACTTGTTTTCAGCCCAGTTTATTGCTCTAGACTCAAATTCAGTTCGTTCTTCTTCTGCAGTACGCTTGTCATTCAATGTGCTATAAGTGAAGGTTTTGTTTAGGCTGCTGTTGCCCGCAACCATATAGCCTAATTGCGCTGCCATAATGACGCGACCTCCACCGTTGTAACGCATGTCGAGCACTAAGTCGTCTATTTGTCGTGTTTTAAATAGATCAAATGCTTCAATTAATCCTTCTTGGGCTGTTGGAATAAATTGATTGAACTGCACATACCCAACCTGCTTCTCGCCATAGCTAATGACTTTGGCGTTTTGCACCGGTGAGGTTTCAATATCGACTGAAGTCAGGGTAATGGATTTTTCGTTGCCTGCTTTATCTTCAAATACAAAGGTATGAGGCTCGCTTTGCTTTGGTGATAGGCCCGCATTCAGTGCAGCGCTATTATCGCTTGAAATAAAGTCGATGCCATCTATCGAAAGGATTTTATCTCCACGTACGATCCCTGCATTCGCGGCTGGTGAATTGGGCTCTACTGCGGCGACAGTAAAATTACGGGGTGGTGATGTGGCAATGGCCGCCCAGCGAATGCCATAACCAGTTGCAACGCCCGACTGTGCTTCTTTTTGGAAGCTTTCATAAGATTCGTGGAAGTGAAATTGATCTTTGGCATTACCCGATGCTGTTGTTTGGTTTGTTTTTAATTGCTCAAAGTAATCGATAACGGTATCGAATTGTGTTGGGTCGTTGTCTAGTACTTCATCGTACCAAAGGTAAGTTTCATTGGTAAAAGAGCGGAGCCACATCTTTTCATGCATCGCTGTACCAACCTTATCGGGATAAGGTTGGTTGTTGTTATATTTGTCTATACCCGTTCTTGGGGAGGCGCAATAGTTAATAAACTGACTTGATGCAGGAAATTGATTGAACGTCCAAGTGGGCGGCTCGGTTTGTCCAGTGTTATTACCTGGGTTATCGGTGCCTAACGAATCGCTACCACCGCCACCACAAGCGGCTAATAACAAGCTCATTGCTGTTGATGCGAAAACTAGAGTAATACGTTGCATCGTATTCACGTTCCTGTTTTAGTTGTATGACTAAAAACTAGCACCGCTTGGGTTATCTCGCAATCACTGTTTTTGCCAAGCTGTGAATAATTTCCGCTGTTGTGGGGAGATTTTTAGTCCGTAGGTTCTTTCCATGTAAAAATACGCGTCAGCGATGCGTTTTCTTGCATATTCTGGCGGTTCAATTCGGCGTAATTTAAAGTCTATCTTTACTGGACATGCGCCATAGTTTGCTTCAGTGCTTGGTAACATGCCGAAACGAAAATTAGAGCGATCCCCATTAATTTCACCAATTGCTGGGGCGAGATTGTGAATATCGGCTTCCATCTTCCTAAATTGTTCACTAACCTTACGGCAGTTCTTTCTACCCCCATCTTGCCAGCACTGTAACTGATGTCCAAACTCCCACGCGGGCACGATATGCTCCCACTCAATGCGCTGAGCACGGGCGTTTTCTTTGCCGTTGCGAGTGTAAGGTAACCTCGGGGTATAACCACAACTTGCAGAGTCCGGCACCAGCTTTTTGCCTTGCTTTTTGATATTACAATTACAATAAAGCGTACGGGTATTGTCGGTAACTTGTTGTGATAAATGTTTCTTTGCTTTTGAGAAAGACGTGAATTCTTGAGCGTTAGCTGTTAATACAAATAAGCTAAGCGCTAAGATATAGTAATACCGTGACATAACCTCTCACCAAATGGTGGAATACAGGGAATGTCACTATATCAAAAAAGTCATTAATACCAACAGGGGTATAAGGCAACCCTTTTATTTATTCCGTGCTGGGCGGCGCTTTTGCCAAGGTGTAGATTGCAATAATAACAATATGCCGGTTAGACAAAAGAGTACACTCGTTGCAGCGAAGGAAATGAGCAAGGGGTTATTAAAATCCTCACGTTCGTCGTAATCCATAATGTGTAACATCCAAAAAAAATCAAAGATGCGCCACAACGTGCTACGAACCGTCACAACCTCGCCACTGGTTGCGCTTAGATACAGCGTGGTGGAGAGGATATCGTTATACTCGACTCGCCAAACATCTTCCTTGTAACCTGCTTCTCTAGGAGCAGTGGCAAGTCGTTCAATATGGCTTACATCTGCTGCAATTAATAGGTGTTGGTTGGCCTGTTGTATTATTTGCTGTTGATTTGGAGTGCTAAAAGGTTCCCCTGTTATCCCATTGAAAATGAGATTCTCATCTTGGTTGAGTTTGATGATGGGAGTATCGAGAAAATGGCCTAACTGGATTTGGTGCACTTGCACTGTGTTTTGTACTAACTGATTGAGGTCTGCCCGGTACGCAGCGGTGGGAAAGGGATTATCTAAGCTTCTATGTGCCAAGTGTTTACCATGGACCTTTTCTAATGGGATCGCGCTCATGACCAGCCCGCCTAATAGCCAAGCAAAGATCTGTAAAAACAGTAAATAGCCAAGATACTTGTGGAGTTTACGAGCGGGTTTTAGCAGTTTTTTAATCATCACAATATGTTATTCTAGGTGTTCGTGAGTATGATAACTATAACGCACGGTGCTTAGAATGTGACAAATTGTCGCATTGTCCAATAAGTAATGTCCTTATCACGCCGATAAGTAAGCCATTACTAGATTTAGCTTTACAAGGTAGCTTTTAATACATGTCTGAAATTCAATTTTTAAATGTCGATTTGGAACTGGAGTCAAAGCAAGATATCAGTGCGCTAGTTTCAGATTTAAAGAAAAATGCTATCGTGCTGCATTACGATCAAGATGACTATCGTCAATTGGCTCGTATTGAGGCAAATACCAATGAATTAACTCCTGATAAAGCGATTAACCAACTGTGTGAGTTAATTGAGTCTTGCTCTAAAGCGGCACTAAAGCAATGGCTAGGTTGTACCAAGCGTACATTTGATATTGGTTTTAATTCAGGCAAGTCACCCAAGTGCTTCTCACAAGCGCTACATGCTGATACGTTGCTTAGAATTTCGGCAATAGGGGCTAGCATCGAAATCACTATCTATCCAATCGAGTCTTAGGCTAAGTTAGAATAAAATAGTGTGGACTGAGTTACTCGCTGCTATTTTTGAAACTAGAGGGGAAGAAATGGCTCCCCCCTAGCTCTAGATCAATTGGTGAGACCAGCTCGACAGCTTATTAATGATACGTCCGTAACTACTTGACTGGTTTCTACATTGTTATTTAGGCTCGGATAAGCTGTGAAAATCGCTGTCTTATACTCTGTCCAAGGCTGGATATAAGTACGGCCTTCCCACCGTCCAGGGTGATACTTAGAAAATGTTCTTTTGCCTTCAATAGGGCTGGTTAACCTCGGGCATGACGGAATTTCTCCACCTGGGTTATAGTTGCTTTTATTCAAAGAGCCTTCCGTGTAAGTTGGTACGTGAATTGTTCTCATCCCAGAACCTGTGTCGATAAAAGCTGTAATCCATCTGCCGGGAATAGTTTCTACTCGAGAGTCACGGTTAGATGGCTTTGCTTCAGCGCTTCCGCTTTGTGATCTCAATGATTGTCCAGTGAAAGGATTTCTTGCGTCACCCCAATATAAATACTTACAGGTACGTGTTGATTCAGATTCAACTTTAATACTGCACGCAACAGGTCCTGAACCACCTCCGAATGATAATGTTGTGGCATCTGAATCAGCAAGTTTCACCGTCAATGGTTCTACTTCTGAAGATTCAGTTGCACTCAGTGTAAATGGTATGGTGAGCAAACTAGCAATATAAATAGATCTAATACTCATTAATGTTCCTTATTTGATATATTTGTTTTCTTTTTCAATACAAATGTTATTACTTTGTTTTTTGGTGGTCAATAAAAAGAGTCTTTTGTTGTATTTGTCTTTTTCAGATACTTGCTGAATGCAGGTGTTTAGTAATGGAAGTATAAAAACTCTAAAAGCTAGATTAAATTGTTTTATATGTTAATGGTGTTAACTGGTTGATAATTTAATTTTGTTGTTTTATCTTGTTTGTTCCACAACACGGATTATTTCTAGGAACGCAAGATGAAACAACATGTAACGATCTCTACACTAATGATGGCTATGCTCGGCGGAATCTCTTTCGCAAGCTCAGCTGCAGACAAGGCTAACCTTAATACCTACAGTTCACTTAAGCAGCTTGATAAATTTAACGCTGCGCCAGTCCAAGTGGCTGATATAAAGAAACAAATTGCGAAAAAGCTAGCGCTATCCCTCAATCGTGTGGGTCCTCAGGTTCAAACTAAACTTAGCCAATATCAAGATGCTATTTCATTAGAGCAGTTACAAGTTTCGGGGGCGGCTCAGCAACTCATGACAGAAGCGAGCCAATACACTCGTTCGTTAAAGGGCTTAACTAACCATAATTCTAATTTATACCAGTTGCGTATTGCTTCTAGCGAAATGCTAACAAAGTGGCAACAAGGTGAAGCGCCTTTAATTGCTTTTGCACCTAAAGGTGATGATAAGCATTGGCAGTATGTAGAGGCCTTTGATGAGCATGGTCAATTACATTTACTTGACGCACATACAATGCCTGAGCGGCCGGTGTTAATTGTTGAACTTGATAGTAGTAAGGTGAAGCAAGAAGGCATGCAGGTAATGAGGCAAGTGTTTGCCAAGCAAGGCTTAGTCATGCCATCAATAGAAGTGCAGAGTAACGACGATGTGGAGCCGATTTCAACCAGTGTATTGAAAAAAATCAGACTAAATGACGATGAAGAGCCTTGGGTATCTGGGGCTGCGGAAGTTTACGGCATTGTGACTGGGGTAAATCCATCTCGAGATGAGCCCATTCTAGATATCGTGGATATGCCTTATTTGGATCATGATGGTACGGACTATACGCCTAATCAAGTTATCATTCACTGGGAACGATATCGTTGGCAGGCAGCAGATCTATTGTTAATGGAGCAAGATGACAATACCAATTACCAAGACTTAGCTACGACGTTTTTAGATATTGTGACGCAAGTAATGCGTGCCATTCCTGACCCCAATGTTCAGGGTTATGCGATTATCCCACAACTGACGAATCAATTGATCAAGGCGATGCCAAGCCACTGGTTTACTAACGATGATGACTACGTTGACGTATTTTACACCTTGTTTGAAGGACAAACTTACAATGGGCATATGGGCGCAAGTGGTAATGCGAAAGTGACGATTGAGCCACTTACAATTAACCCTCGCTAAATATTAGCCAAAGTGATGTTATTGAAAAAAGGCCAGTAACTGGCCTTTTTTATTTCTTTTTATTTATCGTTACCAAATTGCTTCGACAAATTCCGGATGGTCTACAAATGGATTTCTGTTACCCTGAAATTCATAAGCCGCTTGATTGCGTGCTTGCTCTAGAGCATCGACAGGATCTTCGTTATGCCATCTTTTTAGCATGTTGATGACCCAAGTTTCGAAGACCTGGTGCTGGGTGCCATTGAGTACCGCATTGCTGTAACTGGTATTGTTTTGCCAATTTGCAATCACATCTTGATAACGCGTTGCCATATAAAAGTAGACACGAGCAAAATCGCCTTTGAATTTGTCAATTGGCTCAAATACGGTACCGCTGTAGTTAATGCCAGATGCTGAACCTAAGCGACTACCATTACTAGAGGTATAAGAAGCGCTTCCTACTTCGCCAAATGGATAGTTACTGCGCTTTGAATTTACATAGCCATCGGAAGCAAAAATATGATGGATATCCGAATTCATCGGTTCTATTTGACCGCCAAACCAAGATTTGGGGAATGAGTGTTCTCGGTTATAGCAATCGCCTTCGCTTCTGTAACTGCCGCACTGGGATCCTGTAGAAACATAGTTGATACTATCATTTGCCGTTGGCTTTTCAGAGTAGCGATCTAAGATGCTGTTATCTTTTTCAAAATGGCGATCGCGCTCGTTCTGATCGATAAAGCTCCAAATGGCAGAGTAACCCTGTGATTGGTGGTTACGAATAATCTGGTGTAACTCTGTTTTCAGTGCATAACCGCTAAGTCCAGCAGTGGAGGCATAGTAACCATCGCCAGAAGGGGGAGGTGTGGTTGTGCCAAGCGTAAAGGCATGATCTTGACGATTACCGAACTGGCCGCCGGAAGCGAGTGTGGTACCCGCATGTGTTAAGGTGTATTGGCCATTACCATTGGTACAACAAATTCCGTCACCATAGCTGTCTAGAATCGTAAAGGTAAAACTGCCGTCGTTAAGGCATAGGTTTTCATTTACCGATTGGTTATTGCTATAGCCACTACCACTAGCAACGGTTGTGTTTGTTGTATTAGTGATTTTCCAGCTAGTTTCGCTACCATAATTATCGGTCATCAAAGCGAGAGTGACACTATTATTTTGACAGCTTTGAGGCGGCTCTGGTGTGGCAGAAGTTGGAGCAAAGCCGTCAACGTAGACAGTTTCATTGCCGTCAAAACCACTGCCATCGTAAAAGCGTAAGCCAACATTAATCGCCGTGGTTGCCGTTGCGGTATAAGTATAGCTAAGTTGTTGCCACTGTCCGACATTGAACTGATCTGAATAGCCATGATAGCCATCCACCACCAGTCGAGCTTTTACGCCGCCTTCCGTATGATAGACCCAAGTGCTAAATTGATAGCTTTTACCCGCTTCAACGTTTACTTGCTGTTGTAAGTCAGTGCTACTTTGCGTTGCTGTGGTTACCTGCACCGCTGCAGCAAGGTTACCGCTTTTTACTGGTGTATTAACCGAAGTAAGTGCGATGCCCGAGTCTATAGTTGTCCACCCAGTAGGTACTTGACCACTCCAACTCTCGAAGCTGCCATTTGTTACCTGTGCGGTAACGTTGACGCTCAGTAAAGCGCAGCATGAACCGAAAATCAGATTTTTATATTTCCCGTGTTTCATTGTTACTCTCAATTATTTTGTTTATTTATATTATTAGTTTGTCTGTATATGACAGTTTGATTTTGCATCAAAACTGTTACGGCAATGTTAAACTCTTTGGCGGTTAAATATCGAACTTCTTTTAATCTGTTTTCTTTGGACTTTTCGATCTTCAATAACTAAAAGGAATATAAAAGCAGATTCTATTCTTTTTGATCTCTCAATTTGCCACGTATGCTTCACGCTAATAAAAGTAGGCTACGCTCTGTGCGAGCCAGTGATGCAATGAGCAAGCAAAACCTTTTGGGTACGGGGATCCATGATGTTGTTAAGTCAACTTAATGCTGCAGCAAGTCCGCTGACACATGAACAACTGCAAAAACTACAAGGCTTAGTTGGAGAGTTAAATCCAATCCAACAGGCATGGGTGAGTGGCTACTTAGCTGCAACCGCAAATTCAGCTGCATTATCAGGTATTGCTGGACAAGCAACAGCGGGCGCTGACGAGTCTGCACCTCTGACTATTTTATTTGGTTCACAAACTGGTAACGCAAAAGGGGTTGCAAACCAAATTAAAGCTCAGGCGGAAGCGCGTGGCTTGACAACTAAGTTAGTCAATATGGCTGACTACAAACCTGCCAACCTGAAGAAAGAGAAGTTCTTAGTGATTGCTGTCTCTACTTACGGTGAGGGTGAGCCACCAGAAGATGCAGAAGCATTGCATGAATTCTTAGCAGGTAAAAAGGCGCCTAAGCTGGAAGGTGTAAAGCAAGCAGTGATTGGCCTTGGTGATTCAAGTTATGAATTCTTCTGCCAAACAGCAAAGGATTTTGAAGCGCGCTTGGCTGCGCTTGGCGCTGAAATTGTTGTGCCGCGAGCTGACTTAGATGTGGATTATGAGGCTGAAGCTGAGGCGTGGATCGCACAGGCGCTAGATGCATTAGAGCCTTCGCTTAAAGCTCAGCAGCAAGCAGGTGGTGGTAACGTTATCAGCATGCCGTTTGGTGCGCCTCAGGCCGCAGCGAGCCAATATACAAAGCAAAATCCATTTGCGGCTGAGCTGAGTGTGGTACAAAAGATCACCGGCAGAAACTCAAGCAAAGATGTGCGTCACATTGAAATTTCCCTTGAAGGTTCCGATATCACTTATCAGCCGGGTGATTCACTTGGCGTGTACTTCTTAAATGACCCACAAGAAGTGGCAGCGGTGATCGATGTCTTAAAACTCGACAAAGCGCAAACCGTAAAAATAGGTGAACTCACCGTTTCGTTAGAAACAGCATTAATTGAACACCTTGAGCTAACACAGTCATATCCCGGTTTCGTTGAGAAGTATGCGATTGCAACTGGGAATGAGGAGCTAAGCGCACTTGCAAACGATAAAGCGGCATTGCGTGCGTATATTGAAGAGCGACAAATCTTTGATGTGATTAAGCAAAACCCTGCGAACATTGAGGCGCAAGCGCTAGTTGATTGCTGTCGCAAATTGCAAGCACGCCTGTACTCTATCGCGTCAAGCCAAGCAGAGGTGGAAGAAGAGGTGCATTTAACCGTAGGGTTAGTTGAATTTGATACCTTTGGTGAAAAACACTTTGGCGGCTGCTCTGGTTATTTAGCGAATCGAGCTGAAGAAGGCACGAAAGTGAAGGTATTCAGTGAGCACAACGATAACTTTAGATTACCAGCGGACAATGCCACACCTGTGATTATGGTTGGCCCAGGTACAGGTATCGCACCGTTCAGAGCCTTTTTGCAAGAGCGTGAGGCGCGTGACGCAGAGGGTGAAAACTGGCTGTTCTTTGGTAATCCACACTTTACGGAAGATTTCCTTTATCAAGTAGAAATTCAAAAGTATGTAAAGTCGGGTTTATTAACACATGTAGATTTGGCATTTAGCCGTGATCAGGCAGAAAAGATTTACGTGCAAGATAGACTGCGCGAGAAGGGCGAAGCTGTATTTGCATGGCTTGAAAAGGGCGCCCATTTTTATGTCTGTGGTGACGCTAGCAGAATGGCCAAAGATGTACACCAAGCACTTATCGACATCATTAAAACCCATGGAGGGAAAGATGATGAACAAGCTGAGCAATATCTTAAAGCATTGCGTAGCGCAAACCGTTATCAGAAAGACGTTTACTAACGCGTCTTGTTATACCGTCAGCCAATTTTAATGTAGGAAAGACAATGAGCAACTCTGAAATCAAACCGAATAGTAAGCTCGATGCAAACGCAAAGTTTTCTGATAATGAGCGTTTGAAGTCACAAAGTGCCCACTTACGTGGCACAATTTCAACGGATCTGACCGATCAGCTAACCGGTGGCTTTACTGCGGATAACTTCCAATTGATCCGTTTCCACGGTATGTATCAGCAAGACGACCGCGATATCCGCCCTGAGCGTACTAAGCAACGCCTTGAGCCATTGCATAACGTGATGCTTCGCGCTCGTATGCCTGGCGGTATCATTAAACCACATCAGTGGTTGGCGATTGACGAGTTTGCAGCGGATAAAACTATGTATGGGAGCATTCGTCTAACAACGCGTCAAACTTTCCAGTTCCACGGTGTATTGAAGCCAAACATCAAAGGGATGCACCAGCTGCTGAATAGCGTAGGTATTGATTCTATTGCGACGGCAGGTGATGTAAACCGCAACGTGTTATGTACAACTAACCCGGTCGAGTCTGAGTTACACCAAGAAGCGTACGAGTGGGCGGCTAAAATTTCAGAACACTTGCTACCAAAAACCAAAGCTTACGCTGAGATCTGGTTGAATGGTGAAAAAACGGAAACAACGGCCGAGCCGATTTTGGGTGATACGTATTTACCACGTAAGTTCAAAACCACGGTAACCATACCACCAAATAACGAGGTAGACGTGCATGCCAATGACCTCAACTTTGTTGCTATTGCAGATGAGGGCAAGCTAGTTGGCTTTAATGTGCTTGTGGGTGGTGGTTTGGCGATGACCCATGGTGACGTTAATACCTATCCACGCAAAGCTGATGACCTTGGCTTTATTCCGCTTGAGCACACGCTTGCCGTTGCTGAGCATGTGGTCTCTGTGCAACGTGACTGGGGTAACCGAGTAAACCGTAAAAATGCAAAAACTAAATATACGCTAGATACATTTGGCACTGAGGCGTTTAAAGCGGAAGTTGAAAACCGTGCCGGTATGAAATTTGAGCCAAGCCGTCCTTATGAATTCACCCACCGTGGTGACCGTTTTGGTTGGGTTGAAGGTATTGATGGTAAGCATCACTTAACGGTGTTTATCGAAAATGGCCGTATTTTAGATTTCCCAGATAAACCACTTAAAACAGGTTGTCGCAAAATTGCAGAAATCCACAAAGGGGATTTCCGCATGACAGCAAATCAAAATTTAATTATTGCGGGAGTTGCGGCTGAAGATAAAGCGCAAATCGAACAAATTGCCCGCGAGCATGGTTTGATAGATAACCAGCATTCAGAGCAGCGCAAGAACTCAATGGCATGTGTATCGTTACCGACGTGTCCACTTGCGATGGCTGAGGCAGAGCGTTACTTACCTGAGCTTGTGACAAAGGTAGAAGAGTTGCTCGCCAAGCATGAGGTTGCTGAAGAGAATATTATCCTTCGTGTAGTTGGTTGCCCTAACGGCTGTGGTCGAGCGATGCTAGCTGAGGTTGGATTCGTGGGTAAAGGTCCTGGTAAATACAATATGTATTTAGGTGGTAACCGTGCCGGTACTCGCATTCCTAAGCTGTATTTGGAGAATGTTGGTGAAGACGTCTTCCTGCCAGCGCTAGATGAGTTGATTGGTCAGTGGGTCAGTGAGCGCAACGAAGACGAATGTTTTGGTGACTATGTCATCCGCAAAGAAATCGTTGCGGAAGTCAAAGTGTCAAAAACTGATTTCCACGCTTGATTTAGAACGGGCAGCTCTGCTGCCCATTGGATGAGAAAATGAGTGATTTTAAGCAAATATTGACTCTGGACAGTGCAACTCAGCAGATGCTACTCGCGGATGCTAATGCCCTGCTGAGTGATAAAACTGCCGAGCAGAGAGTGGCTTGGGCACTGGAAAACTTACCGGATACTCACTTTTTGTCTTCTAGTTTCGGTATTCAAGCTGCGGTTATGTTACATCTTTTGACCCAGCAGCAGCCTGATATTCCCGTGGTACTTACCGATACAGGTTATTTGTTTCCTGAGACGTATCAATTTATTGAATCACTGTCAGAGCGTTTGGCACTCAACCTTAAGGTATATCGAGCTAAACAGAGCCCGGCTTGGCAAGAAGCGGTGTATGGTAAGTTATGGGAGCAAGGCGAAGAGGGTATTAAAAAATACAATACACTGAATAAAGTTGAGCCAATGACTCAAGCGTTGCGTGAACTTAGCGCTGGCACTTGGTTCAGTGGCTTACGTCGTCAACAATCCTCAACACGTGCGGATAAGCCAATCGTTGAGCTCAGCCGCGGCACGGTCAAGTTTTACCCTATTATTGACTGGCATAATCGTGATGTGTATCAATATCTTACAAAATTTGATTTACCTTATCACCCGCTCTGGGAACAAGGTTATGTTTCTATGGGGGATGTTCACACCACCCGTAAGCTTGAGCCCGGCATGGCAGAGGAAGAAACACGCTTCTTCGGTTTGAATCGTGAGTGTGGGCTGCATATTGATGGTGATGGTATTTAGACCCCCAATGTCCATTTAGCAGATTTGAGTGTGGCTGGTTTTTTGACTTGGAAATTCCCTGCGATCGGTCATACTTAGTCTATTATTTGTTCAAGGTCTTGGAGGTGGCTTTGATCTACTTACCCAAGACAAGACTGTTACTTAGTTGTGCTCTGTTTTTTTTCGGGCAGGCTAAAGCAGCAGAAGAGAGCAAAACGTTTATCAATTTTGCAGTTCAGTATTATCCTCCTTTTATTATTGAGCATGCTCAAGAGCAGGGAGTGCTGATCGATATTTTTGAGCTATTTTCGGCTCAATATCACTACCAACCACATTATCTAGTTTATCCAGAAAAGCGTTCTTCCATAGCAATTGAACGAGGGAATGTCGATGTGCGTATGGAGTCTGAGCATTGGTATCGTGGCACAATGCAAATGTGTTGGAGTGAGCCAATTTATACGGTTGAAGATGTATTTGTTACACACAAGGAGAGTGGGAAATTTGATATAAATGGCTTAAATGAACGTTTATTTTTAGGTCGATTTGGCTATACCTACCCTCAGTTAGAGCTGTCTTTTGATAATAACTTGCTGCAGCGCAAAGACTATTACTCAGAATTTGATATCTTGTCCGTGCTTGCAGGAGGAAGTGACAAAGGTCTCGCTTTCTCTATTGTTGGCGAACCAACACTGCGTTGGTTACAGCTGAAATATCCAGTATTCAAAAGTACGATCAGCGTGCATGGGGTTTCTGATGTGGCGCCGTTGCAATTGCAGTTTGGTCGCACTCAAAGAGCGAAAAAATTGTGTGATGACTTTAATCACTTTTATACCGACTTCAAAAAAACTGAGCAATTTAAGCAGATCCTGTTAAAGTATGGGCTCTAAGGAAAGTCAGAGTATGAAGATGAAAGCCGCAAGTTACTTGATGATTATGATAATGCTGGTGGCGTTAGCCAGTTTATTTGTATTGAAGCGCCCTGATGGAAAACCATGGTTAAGTGTAAATTCGTTGACCAACAAGGTTGAGCAGCAGGTAACAGAATTAACCTATCAAGGTGTGACAGCGCTTGAGAAAGTGAAGACACACACTAAGGAACTAGTGAGTGACGACACTCAACAGCCCACACCTTTGCTACAAGTGTATCGTTGGCAGGATGCCAAAGGACAATGGCATTACTCAGATAAACCCAACCCAAACGGCGAGTCGCAGCATTACCAATTAGACGAACGTAAAATTACCGTGGTAGCAGCCGAAGACACTAGCATTTTGAATAAACAACCAGAGCAAGTCGCAAGTAAAGAAACCGCTTCGGCATTACCAACGGCATTAAATCCAAAAGCGGTAAAGCAGGTGATGGAAGATGCGAAAAACGTCCAACAGCTAATGGATGATAGAAAGAAACAGCTTGAAAAGGCGCTGGAGGAAAACCAGCGCTAAAGTCGTTGTTCAATATATTCTGCAATGGCGAGACTCGCAGTCAATCCTGGTGACTCAATTGCCATTAAGTTAACAAAGCCTGATATTCCATGTGCTGCCTCGAACTGAATTACAAAGTCACTTTGCTTTTCTTTGCTTAACTTGGGTCTTATTCCAGTGTAATCCGCTGTTAGTCTGCTCTCATCCAGAGTTGGCCAGTATCGTTTTATTGCGGCGACAAAGCGCGCTTTTTCGGAATCATCAAATTGGTAATCAATGTTTTCAATATAGTCGGTATCAGGACCAAACTTAAGTTGCCCAGCTAAATCTAATGTCGCGTGTACGCCCAATCCATGCGTGTTAGGTAGAGGATAGATGAGCTGTTGAAAAGGGTGCTTGCCCTGATAGCGATAGTAACGGCCACGACAATAATAGGCGAAGGCTTTGTCGCTATCACCGGTAACTTTATTGAATACATCTGGCGCGTTCAGTCCGGCGCTGTTTATCAGCTGGCTGCAGCCCATTTCGAACAGCTCGCCATTGCAGCGCATCGCAACAATAAAATCACTGTCTAATTGCTGTGCGTGAATAAACTCACTTTGCGTTGCGACAATCCCCCCATTACTTTCAATCTCAGCGATGAGTGACAACATAAATTGGTGACTATCTAAAATACCGGTGGAGGGGGAGAATAGTGCGCTATGTATTTTCAAATAGCTAAGCTGTTGCTTGATTAGTTTGGATGAAGCAAAGTCAATGTCTGTGACAGAGTTAGTATGGGCACGAGTCTTAATTTTTTCTAGGCTTTGCGCTTCCTCGTCGTTTGTCGCGACAATGAATTTTCCGAGTCGCTGATAGGGAATGTTTAGCTGCTCACAGTGTGTATAAAGAAGCGCTTTCCCTCTAACGCATAGCTGGTGTTTTAAACTACCATGGGGGTAGTAAATGCCTGCGTGGATCACTTCACTATTTCGGCTACTCGTATGCTCACCAACGCGAGATTCTTTATCTATAACAATAACGCTGCGGCTATGGCTGAGCTTTGCCGCTATTGCTAAACCTACAACGCCAGCGCCAATAATTAGGGTGTCGACCTTTTCCACAAACTGATTACCTTTATAAACGTAGACGCTCAGGGTGCAGTAAAACCGTCCCAATATCAAGCTGGTATGCGCTAATCGCGGCGCTCTCGACGCATCAGCAAAATGGTCAGATATATTTTAGTCGGTAAAGAGCAAATGAGACCGAGCGCGACACAGCTCGCACCAATAATAAAACCACTCGGACCAAGATCGTTCAACCAGTCGCTCGTTAACATGGTGTGGCCCGTGAAAATTAAAATTAATCCCACTACGATGAGCGTATGAAGAGGCCAAAGCTTTTGAGTTGACACATTACCACCTCACTATTCTTTGTGTTGCAATAATAGTGAGGTGGGTTTGATTTTTTGTAATTGTGATAGATCAAGTTTTAGCGTGATACAACCGCGGCGGTCATTCTGGAAATGCAGCATAGTTCGTTGCGACTGTTAGTAATACGGATTTCCCACACAGATGAGCGTTTTCCTAGGTGTACAGGCTTAGCTACGGCTGTGAGTATTCCTGTTCTTGATGCCTTTAAGTGATTCGCATTTATTTCTTGCCCTACGCAGTAGAATTGTTCGGTATCTACAACAAAATTTGCTGCGTAGCTTGCAACAGTCTCCGCCAAAGCGACGTTTGCGCCGCCATGAACCATACCCATTGGGTTATGATGCTCAGGAATGGCTGGCATAGTGGCAACTAGATAGTCGTCACCCACTTCACTGATTTCTATTCCTAGCGTCTTCATGAGCGTGCCTTTTCCCGTCGCTCCCTCTTCTAACGATTTACATAGCTCAAGACTAATTGGGTTAAACCATATGGACATGTTTGTCCTCCTTTTATATACATATGCTTACACTTTTTTACTATGGCGATTTTTTCTCATCGTTACAATCTTTGCATTATCGAAAAGGGGAAAACATGAAAGTACTTCCAATACTTAGCTTGCTACTTTATTCAGGTGTGAGTGCAGCCAATTCACATGAAGTAAGTATCGGTTTTGGTGAATTTTTAGAAATTGAGGACGGATTCTTAGGAGTTCAGTATAAACATTATCTGACAACTCTGGAAAATAATAGCACACCGTACAGCTTACAGGGATATATACAAAAAAGTGATAACTTCTCTTTTGGCGGGTTCTCAAATGATGATTGGCAACTGTACCAAGCTGATGCTGAGCTGTTTATCGGGCGGCATTGGCGGGTTGAGGTAGATATAACCCAATTTAGAGATGATGAAGCATTTTTCACTTCTACTAAAGACACTATTGCGCTGTTACAAGTTGGTCGTTTTGTGAGCCGTAATATGCAGTTAGGTTTAACATTGATCGGTCAGCGCTCAGAGTTTGATAGCTTTGGTGTAGATGAACGTAGCACTGAAACAGCACTAGCTCCCTTTTTTAGGTATACCGAGATTGAGGATGGGGTTGGGTGGGATGTGAAGATGCAAAAAGTTGCGGCTGATACGGACTTTTGGCAAGTGCAAGCTGGTTATCACTTTGCCAAAGACTGGCAGGTTGCGGTGTCAGCGAGGCTGCAAGAAGAAGAGTTTAATGAGTCTATTGTTGAGCTGCAAACAGAGTACTGGTTTAACGCTCATACAGCGTTGCGATTTGGTTTGGGATCGGATCTAAACGATGCCGATCTCAACACTGTTACACTTATTTTTACTGGACGGCTTTGATACTTAAGGTTGTACTGCTTCACCGTAACAAGATTGAAAACAGTGAAAAACTTTTGTGAGGCTAGAAATAAAAGTAGAGCATAGCGCGGACTTTCAACTTCGGCGCTATGCTCCCTTAAATGTTGTTGGGTTAATTAAGCATTTGTCTCAATACATACTGCAAAATGCCGCCATGTTGGTAGTACTCCCACTCTTTGGGGGTATCGATCCTGATATCCGCCGAAAACTTGACTTCTTTGCCATCCGCATTAGTTGCAGTGACTATTACTTCGGTTGATGTATCGTATATTCCTTCAATTTCGAACTCTTCTTCACCTGTTAATTCTAGTTCCTCGTGGCCATCACCTGATTTAAACTGCAGTGGTAGTACCCCCATACCGATGAGGTTAGAACGGTGAATTCGTTCATAGCTTTTAGCAAGTACAGCTTTAATACCAAGTAGTAAAGACCCTTTAGCAGCCCAATCCCGTGATGAACCTGTACCGTATTCACTACCAGCGAGCACTACGAGTGGCGTATTACGCTGTTGGTAATGCTCCGCAGCATCGAAAATACTCATAAGTTCGCCCTCGGGTAATAGGCGGGTAATACCACCTTCGGTACCTGGAGCCAATTGATTGCGTAAGCGTACATTTGCGAATGTACCCCGCATCATAACTTCGTGGTTACCACGACGCGAACCATAAGAATTAAAGTCAGCTTGCTTTACTCCTTGTGCTTGCAAATACTCCCCTGCTGGTGCCGAGGCTTTAATATTACCTGCTGGAGAAATGTGGTCAGTCGTTACAGAGTCGCCTAATTTGGCGAGGCAGCGTGCGCCTTTGATACTGGGGATCCCTGGTGGCTCTTTACTCATATCATCAAAGAAAGGAGCTTTTCGAATATAAGTAGAGCTATCTTGCCAATCATAGCGCTCGCTCTGATTTACCGCGATTTGTTGCCAATGTTGGTCGCCTTGGTAAACGTCTGCATAGTTCTTCTCAAACATGGCTTGTGTGACTGTCTGAGACACAAGTTCACTGACTTCAGAGACCGATGGCCAAATGTCTTTTAAGAACACATCTTGGCCATCATCGGTTTGGCACAGTGGCTCATTATAGACATCGATATCAGTGCGACCTGCAAGTGCATAGGCAACGACAAGTGGCGGCGACGCAAGGAAGTTCATTTTTACATCTTGGTGGATCCGCCCCTCAAAGTTACGGTTTCCTGATAAAATGGAACTGACGACTAGCTGGTGTTTAACGATGGCTTCGTTAATTTCTTTTGGTAAAGGGCCTGAGTTGCCGATACAAGTCGTACAACCATAGCCGACTAAGTCAAAGCCGAGTTCAGCAAGCGGTTCTAAAAGGTCAGCTTGCTCTAGGTAATCGGTAACTACTTTTGAGCCTGGAGCCAATGAGGTTTTCACCCAAGGCTTAGGTTTCAAACCAAGCGCCTTTGCTTTTTGTGCCACAAGACCCGCGGCAAGAATAACACTTGGGTTAGAAGTGTTTGTGCAACTTGTGATAGCGGCAATAACACAGGCACCATCGACTAATTCAAACTCTTGCTCTTTAAATTTAACCTTACCAACGCCAAGTGTTGCGGGCTCATTTTGAGCAACCCGAGAAGTTCCGCCTTCACCAACAGTGCGAGCTTCATCTTGATCTGACACGGCATTTTTTTCACTGCGTTCATGCTGGAATTCACCTAAATGGGCTTGAATTGTTTTGCCTGCGTCATTGAGAGGAATTCTATCTTGTGGGCGCTTTGGACCTGCAAGGCTCGGAACCACTGTCGCTAAGTCTAGTGTCAGTACGTCGGTGTAAAGTGGTTCATCACCGGGTTCTCGCCACATACCTTGATGCTTAGCATAACCCTCTATCAGTGCAATTTTTTCTTCATCACGATTAGTTAATCGCAGATATTCTAGGGTTTCGTTATCAATGGGGAAAATACCGCAGGTTGCTCCATATTCAGGAGCCATATTGGCGATGGTAGCACGATCAGCAAGTGGTAAGTCTGCTAAACCATCACCAAAGAATTCGACAAACTTACCTACTACGCCGTGTTCACGTAGCATTTGTGTCACGGTGAGTACCAAGTCTGTTGCGGTTGTACCTTCAGGCAATTGCCCTTCAAGTTTAAAACCAACGACCTGAGGAATGAGCAGTGAAATTGGCTGACCAAGCATAGCGGCTTCGGCCTCAATGCCACCTACGCCCCAACCCAAAATGCCAAGGCCATTGATCATTGTTGTATGAGAGTCAGTTCCTACTAATGTATCAGGGTAAGCGAATGGCATACCGTCGATTTCTTTTTCAAATACCACACGTGCTAAATACTCTAGGTTGACTTGGTGCACGATCCCGGTTGCGGGTGGCACCACTTTTAGATTGTCAAACGCGCCTTGCCCCCAGCGCAAAAACTCATAGCGTTCTTTATTGCGTTGGTACTCTAACTTAGCATTAAGATCAAAGGCACCATCGTGGCCATATTCGTCTACTTGTACTGAGTGGTCTATGACCATTTCAGCGGGTGATAAGGGGTTGATTTTATTTGGATCTCCGCCGAGTTTAGCCATAGCATCACGCATTGCTGCAAGATCCACGATGGCCGGTACGCCTGTAAAGTCTTGCATCACAACGCGCGCAGGCGTAAAAGCAACTTCTTTACTGGGTTTATCTTCCGGTTTCCAGTTGAGTAAGGCATCGATGTCTTGAGCAGTCACGTTTTTGCCATCTTCATGACGCAGTAAATTCTCTAATAAAATTTTAAGCGAAAACGGTAATCTTCTTGCTCTGTCGCTTAAAGCTGGAAGTGAGTGAATATGGACCTGACGTTCGCCGACGGTAAGCTGAGTCAGGGTGTTATATGAGTTATTCATGCTTGACCCTTTCCTTATACCAACTGCACTTAAGGTTTGCTCTATGTTAATAGGGAAGTAGAGCATCAAATTAAGCGAATTGGTTTGGTTCTAAAAATGCAAAACATGGTGCATAGAATGTACCAGTTGCAGATTTGCTGCTTTTTTATACTTCTTATAGTCCTAGTGTTGATTGAGTACTTTTTCAAGGGGGAAGTGCACTTTAACGGGGGATCAGTGCACTAAAAAGGTGAGCCTTTTTGTTATTAAGTGTGTCAGCGTGTGGAATTATCAGCCAAAGGAAATAGGCTTTCGACCTGTATTTTTGTCTACTTGTGTGTAAGATTTTCCTGACTTTTGTCGTTTTTTCTTACTTGATTTTGGTGCTGTTTCGGCGCGTGGTGTGGCTACCGCACGGGGTTGTGGCGTTGCATCAGGTGTTAAGGTTAAATGAAATTCATCACCATCAAAATGCAGAATATCGCCTGAATAAATCTTTTTACGCTTTTGCGTACATATTTCATCGTTGACTGCTACATAACCTTCAGTGATCAGTAACTTAGCATGTCCACCAGTTTCTGCTAAGTCCAGTACTTTCAAAAGGTTACATAATTCTATTGGCTCTTCTTCAAGCTCAATTTCAATAAACCCATCTTGCATTTAATTAACCTCAACATGCCGTATTTACTTAACACGGCCAGTGCCTCATTGTCTTATACGACAGTATATAAAATTACTGCGATGAATGACGAAACTTTTTCGTTAAATCTGAGGTCTTTAACATTACTGAAGCATTTGGTGTGTATCTTGCACGCCGACCACGCGATTTGTTTTTATCAGTATTATATGGAGGCAACGATGGGTATTCGCACAGCATTAAGAAAAGAGCTTATGAACGTAGATAAGACTGATCTAATGACCGCGGATGATGTACGTCACTATGTCAATGAGTCTCTTACGCAAGCCAAGGATAAGCTTTCGGTCATCTCTCGATTCAATGAGCATCATAGTCAGGTGCAAGCGGGACTGCCAAGTCAGGAACAGCACCTACGTCATCAACAGCATCGATTGTTTAAAGATATTCTCTATCCTAAATCATCTGTTCAAAATTGGCTATCTAGGTGTTAATCTAAGGTATTAATAAGACTGAGGTTGAAATGCACTACCTAGATTAGGTGCATTTCAAACCGAGGCATAACACCAAGGATGACAATGCAACGTATCTTCGCAATGGCCGCTTTACTATTGAGTGGTTGTAGCATCCAAACTCTACATATTTTTGAGTCTGGTCTTGATGACAGTACCAGAGCGGATCTAGTTAAAGCTTTAGAAGAGCGAGATATTCATTATCGTTTTACAGAGCTTCCCGTACCTCAACAATATGAAGATGCACGCTTGAATATTCCACCGATGACTTCAGGTGACAAGTGGCATAGGGAGATTGAATATGTGGTTAGAGAGATTGGTTTTGATTCGCTGACAATCTCTGAATTTAATATGCAAAGGCATCGCTATACTCCAAATAATGCAGGATTGTATTTGGTGCAAAACAGAGCTGTTCAAGCATTGCCAGATCTATTATTTGCCCACCAATGCAAAGACGATTCTATCCAATTGCAGCTGAAATCTAGTGGTCATTGGCAGCAAGTTGGCACTGAGTATCGGGGGCGTTGGACTTATAAAAGTAAATATCTCACGCTCACGTGGCGTGAGAAGCCCGAACAACATCCTTACCAGCAAGTGTATTCCGAGCGAGAACATATAGTACAGACACTGCACGGGCCGAAGCCTGCAAAAACATTTACCCGGCAGCAGCTTTTCGATGGACCTGTGCCAGTATTTAACTGTGACTTACAAGTGATCTTTGCTGAGTGAGTTAATGGCTCGCTGGGCTCGTGAGACTTGCTGCAGGCCAAGCTTCACCTGTTGCATGGCGGGAAGAAATGGAGCAGGAACTGTGTTCGAGCTCTGAATCACAGGGTATTCATGAAGTAAATTAGCATACATGGACTGAGTACTCGGTTTCAGCAAGAAATCAATAAATAGCTCGGCATTGTGTGCATTGGGTGAGTGCTTTGCTATAGCAACTGTCGTGGTAGAAATAGGCGTTTTTCCCGAGTGCATTTTCAGAAAGTGGATTTCTAGCTGTTCGGCAAGGGCCTTGTCGCGCTTATTTTCGGAGTGCTGCATCATGCTCCAGTAGTAGTGATTTGCCAACGCGAATTCGCATTGGCCTTGTGCAAGCGCTCGCAGTTGATCTCTATCTCCTCCAACAGGGCGCTTTGCTAATAGCGCATTGGCTTGGCTGAGCCATGCGGAGTCATTGTTATGTGAAGAAGCATAGAGGCTCGATGCTAACGTCAAGTTATAACTATGAGACCACTGGCGAATGCAAAATTTACCCTTATAAAGTGCTTTATCTAAATCTGAAAAGTGTTCTGGCAAGGGGGTAGAAACGCCTTTTTTACGGAATAATGCGCGTGTCCTTATAGAAACGCTGATCCAACGCTTATCATCATCCTTGAGTTCATGATTTACTGCTTGCCAATTTGTGATCTTGTCGATAGGCCGCAGTAGTGTTTTGTAATCATGCAACTGAATAAGATCGGAGGTGAGTAACACATCGGCCTTTGAGTGGGCACCATCGCTTTTGAGACGCTCAAGCAGTTGTGCTGATTTACCATTTACTAGGTTTACGGTGATCCCAGTCTCCTTTTCAAATGCCTTAAGGACAGGTTGAATTAATTCATATTTTCTAAATGAATAGACGTTTACTTGCGAGGTGTGGGGCTGCTTCGCAACCGCTTGACCAAAATGTACCCAAAAGAGCAAAAAAAGGAAAAGTTTACTTTTATTCATTGCAAATAAGAATTATTATCGAATGGGTGTAGCATACAATGTTCAATGAAGATGTCCAGACTTAAACGACGTATTTTTACAAGCGCCAGGCTCACTAAAGCTCGAGTGCTTTTTAAGCGCGCTTTCCCTGCATTATGGCTATTATTATTATTTGCTACATTAATTTATGTCGGGGTGATAGTGAATGTTTACTATCAAAATCAGTCCGATAGTAAAAGGGCACAAGAATTAACACGCTTAGAATACTTGTTAGATGGTAAGTTGCAGCACGTTGCCCACCTACTGTATTCGATAGATGCCTACCTTAACACCCACCAAGATGCTGACTTTTACGAGATAGCGCAATCACAGCTTACCACGGCGAACTTAGGGTTGAGTATGGAGACATACGCGGCGGTTTCACCAGATCAATTCTCTATTTTAGAAAAAGTGCAGCGAGAAAGGGGTTATTTTGACTTTAAAGTCAGACGCGAAGTAGAGGAACAGGCTGAACAGTGGTTGGTGGTTACCCGCGCTGCACCTGTGTCTGAAGTTGGCCAAACGGTTGGGCAAGCGCGTGTACTCGCACAAGATATTTTTGCAGAGCGAGATGAGAATGACCTAACAACTTATGTCTGGCCAGATAGACAAAAACTCAGTGTCTTGATAGAGCAGCCTCGACTTGGAGAGCTTAAGACGTTATTAGGGTTAAGCTTCGAGCTGCCAATGTTGCTAGATTCATTATTTGGGCAACTCTACCAACAGCGCAAGCAACACATATTGGTCTCTTCAAAAAATGAAATTATTTATAGCTCCGATTGGCAGAAACGTTTTGACCTTAATAGCTTAACGCCAAGTGCGGTACACACCATTAATTTTTATGGTTTGTCTATTACTATGCAGTTGTATGATGAGGCGTGTTTACATCCAAGTTGGTTAAATAATCATAGTGTGCTGATTGTACTCTTTTTAGCTATTTTGGCTGCATGTATTTTATTGGTGTGGCTCCAGCTAAGACAACTGAAAAACCGGAATGAAACTGTCAATAGTTTAGTGATTGAAAGAACCAAAAGCCTCGAGGTGTCGAACCACAGATTACAAATTGAATCTAATAAGCGATTGGGGGCTTTGCAGCAACAGGTCGCTGCAGAGCGTAAATATAAAAGTTTGTTTTTTAATAGTCATGAAGGTTTGTTTGTACTAAATCGTCATGGCCATATTATTGACTCTAACCCTGCATTCAATCAGTTGCTTTTTGCTGGGCGCATTCCTTCGCCTGATACGAACTTTGCTGTGCTTATGCAAGATCCTGAGTGTCATGAGCAGTGGAACCAGATTGTTGCTATGAAGCGAGCTCACCAAGAAATGGAGTGGCTGGCAAAGGCTGAGTCTGGGGAGCACATCTGGCTTAGACATTCTGGGAATTGGTTGCATCAACCAGATAGTTGCCTATACGAGGGGAGAGTGACGGACATAACTCAGGCGAAACTATTCCAAGAACAATTACACTATAAAGCGCAACATGACAGCTTGACCGATCTGCTAAATCGCCAAAGTTTTGTGCCTTTGGTTGATAAGCTCCGTGAGCGTAGAAACGCAAAATTTACCCTGCTGTATATAGATTTAGACCGCTTTAAACTCATAAACGATACTTTGGGCCATCAAGCAGGCGATAAGCTACTTATCGAGTTTGCAACGCGAATGCGCACGCTGCTTAGTAGCTTTGCAGATATTGCTCGACTTGGTGGAGATGAATTCGCCGTCCTTATTTACGATGAACATCTACCTCAACCAATAGAGGGAGTATTAGAAGATATTCTTGCGCGGATCCGAGCACCATTTTTGTACCAGGGCAATAGTCATTCTGTGAGCGGTAGTGTCGGTGTACGTCACTTTACCGTTCCGTGTCTAAATTACGATGCTGAGAAACTACTACATGATGCTGATATTGCTATGTATGAGGCGAAGAAGCGAGGCAAGAATACCTACCATGTATTCACTAATGCAATCGCTTGTGAAGCTGGTCGAAAAATCCAGATTGAGCAAGCACTTCAAGCAATGGTAATGTCACGTGAATTAAGCCTGAACTTGCAACCCGTCTATTGTCAGCAAGGGCAGAATCTAAAAGGATTTGAAGCTCTGTTACGTTGGAATAGCCCAACGCTTGGAGAAGTGAGTCCCGCGGAATTTATTCCTATTGCAGAACAATGTGCGAAGATTTCGGAGCTTGGTCGTTGGGTGTTTGATCAGGCGCTAAGTTTTATGAATGAAGTAGGGGACAGTATGCTTTTTATAGCTGTCAATGTTTCTCCACTGCAGCTCCAATCGCCTGAGTTTGCTGCTTGGTTAATGTCTCGTTGTAAAGATGAGGGAATTGCGATGGAACAGATCAAGCTTGAACTTACGGAGTCCGCTATGATGGCAGAGGAAAATATGCTTATTGGGCCGCTTGAGCAGCTGCATCAAGCGGGATTTGGTATTTATATTGATGACTTTGGTACCGGCTATAGCAGCCTTGCACGACTAAATCATCTTCCAGTGGATGGCGTTAAAATAGATAGGGCATTTATGTCAGGTATTGAACAGGGCGGTAAGGCGACGCAACTGATCGAAGCGATTTGTGCCATTGCGAACAGCTTTAACCTTGTAGTGACAGCCGAAGGTATTGAAACGGCAGCACAGCTTGATGCGTTATCAAGGCTTTATTGTCATCAAACTCAAGGCTATTTTATGTCAAAGCCGCTCGGTGTTGCGAATGCTAAACGTTTGGCTCGAGGTAAGGCTGAAGTTCATCAATTATTTGGTTAGCTTACAGTCGCCCAGTTGATAGGCTTAAAGAGAATAAAAAATGATGCTTAGCTTTGTTGAGCTACGTTAAACTTAAGGTTCATTTTGAGTGCCAAAAATTATTTTAAAATAATCTATTGACCTAAAGTCGGGTTGAGGTTTTAACCTAAGCTTATCAACTTAAGGAGCTAGTCATGGATTTAAAAGTAAAAATTAATCAATATCTTGAAAGTTTGAATTTGCAATGTTCAGAGGGGCTTGCGCTTGTTACTGAGCTGCAACAAAAGCATCAATCTCATTTTTCTTTTTCTAGTATCAATGCCATGTACGGAGAGCGCTTACTCCTTGATGAACAGCCGCTTTTTGAGCGTTTGGTAAGTGGCAAGCAAGGTGGATATTGCTTTGAGCACAATAAGGTAGCATTTCTTGCACTACAACAGCTTGGTTTCAATGTAAGGCCTGTGTTGGGAAGAGTCATGTTGAATGGTAGTTTAACCAACCCTCGTTCTCACCGCATCACACTATTAGAGCTAGATGGTGAGCAATATCTTGTAGATGTTGGCTTTGGTGTGAAATCTCCTCGGGCACCAATTAACATCAATCAGGCCTTAACTATCCAGGGTCAGCAGACTTATCAGGTACAAAAAACAGCAGACACAGTCAAAGTGACTTTGTTAGAGGAGGGAGAAGCACCGCTCACTCTTTATCATGTCGACCTTGCTGAGGTGTTCGAATCCGATTGTGAAGTGGCACACTTTTATTCCCATCAACACCCTGAAGCAGCGTTTGTGAATAACCTAGTGGTTTCTCGAATTACAGATTGCCATCGCTATTTGCTGCGCAATCAGAGCTATTTTGAATGGCATGAATGCGATGGCAGCGTTACTGAAACAGCAGTAGAGAGCTTTTCCCAGCTGGAGCAGCTCGTAAAGGAGGTATTTTTGCTTGAAATACCAAGAGCGGTTTTAAAAAGCGTATACGATAAAGTTCTAACTCGCGCAGCCAACAAACCAGTCGAACGTTAGTTCGACTGGTCTTACGTGAACTAGCTTAAGCTATTAAAACCGTCTCGTTTAGTCTTCCAACCTAGAAACTACAAAATAGGGGTTAAGATACTCGGCTTTTTGATTGTAGCGCAGAGGCTCGCCATTCACTTGGCTGACCTTTGCCCCTGCGATACTTGCCACTGCGTGTCCGGCTCCGGTGTCCCACTCTGAAGTCGGGCCAAGGCGAGGATAAACATCGGCTTTACTTTCTGCCACTAAACATAACTTGAGTGAGCTACCTTTAGGCACCATGTCGACTTGCTCGAAACGGGTAAGGTACTCAGCTAAATCTGGTGAAGGGTGTGAGCGCGAGCCGACCACCTTAATTAATCCTTGATTGGGCTTTGTTGTGACTTTTAGTTCTATGCGAGCTTCACCCGTTTGCTTGAACGCGCCAATACTTTTTTCTGCAAGGTAGCTCTCATTTAGTGCTGGAGCATGAACAACACCGAGAATAGGTTCGCCGTTATTGATAAGTGCAATATTTACTGTAAATTCGCCATTTTTCTTGATGAATTCCTTGGTGCCGTCAATGGGATCAACCAGCCAATATTCTTGCCATTGTTGGCGTTCTTGCCAATCTATTCCCGCGCTTTCTTCACTTAATATCGGCATTTCGGGAGTGAGGGTTTTAAGGCCTGCAACAATAATTTTATGTGCAGCGAGATCTGCCTCAGTGACGGGACTTTCATCTTCTTTATACTCAACATTAAAGTCCTTGGCATAAATCTCCATAATCGCTTCACCAGCGCGAATACTTAGATTTAATACTTCTTCCAGCAGATCCGTATGATTCATGACTTACCCTATTAAATTTTTTGACAGTAGATAGTGTATTAGCTGCTGGACAGATTCTTCCAGCGACTGCTCGGAAGTATTTAAACATATTTCTGGACTAATTGGGGGCTCATACGCCGAATCTATGCCAGTAAAATGTTTTATTTCTCCAGCACGCGCTTTTTTATACAAGCCTTTAGGGTCTCGCTGCTCGCAAACAGCAAGCGGCGTATCTAGATATACTTCAATAAACTCGCCGCTTGCGACTAAGTTACGCACCATGTCTCGCTCTGCTTGAAAAGGAGAGATAAACGCGGTGAGTACCATGAGTCCCGCATCGACCATGAGCTTGCTGAGTTCACCCACTCGACGAATGTTTTCGACGCGGTCCTCATCGCTGAACCCTAAGTCTTTACACAGTCCGTGCCTGACATTATCCCCATCAAGGAGGTAGGTATGTATGCCTCTTGCTTGCAATGCATGCTCAAGTGCATTGGCCACGGTGCTTTTACCTGAGCCTGAAAAGCCTGTAAACCACAGCACGCAAGGCTTATGACCTTTTAATTCGCTACGTTTTGTTTTATCTACGGCATAGTTATGCCAAACAATATTTTCGTCCATACTTTGCTCTATGAAAATGGAAAGACAAGTGGAATAACAGTCAGTACCGTCGCTGAATAAATCAATGATAAGGGCAGTCCCATGGTGACGTAATCACGAATTCGATAGTTGCCTGCGCTATACACCATGAGGTTAGTTTGATAGCCAAAAGGTGAGATAAAGCTCGCGGATGCGCCAAAGGCTACCGCCATTACAAATGGCAGTGGGTTTACACCAAAACCACTTGCTAGCGCATAAGCCACCGGGAATGAAAGTGCTGCCGCGGCATTGTTAGTGATGAGCTCGGTAAATATCACGGTCATCACAAAAATGGCGATAAATGCACCGTAAGGACCAAAATCCCCTAACAACCACAATAAGCTTGAAGAAATCTCGGCTGCCAGTCCGGTTTCAATCATTAACTTAGCTAGTCCTATCGCACTGCCAACAATAGCGACAAGCTCGATAGGAAAGCGGCGTTTCATCTCTGGGACTTTAATTGTGCCGAGCACCACAAGGGCGGCGAGTAACACAATCAACCCTTTTACCAGCGGCACAACCCCAAAGATACTAAGGCCAACCACTGTCGCAAAACTCGCAAGTACCGTGTTGGACTTATTGCGAGATAGATGTGTTTGTAAATCTAGGCCCGAGATATACACAAATTCGCGTTTGAGATTGGGGAGTGCATAAAAATCGCTGCTTGGGGCAAGTATTAAAGAGTCGCCTGCTTGTAATTCGACCTGACCGATCCCACCTTGTAGGCGGTCATGACCACGACGTATTGCAATAATAGCGGCATGAAACTGCTCCCTAAAGCGGATCTCTTTAATGGTTTTGCCAAGAAAGCGCGAAGACTGACTGACGACCACTTCCACCAAGTGCTCAACATCTTTCTCGTGTTTATCATGGACTATCTTTAATCCATCGAAACGCTGTAACAGTGGCACTGAATTGATGTCACCCACAAATAGCAGAACATCACCAGCAAGAATTTCTTGTTGTGGCGTAACGGCGCAGATCCGTCGTTCACCACGAATGATTTCAGCAAGAAATAAGTCTTTGAGGTCGCGCAGGCCGTTTTCTTCAACCGTGCGGCCAACTAGCTTCGAGCTTGGCTCAACTTTCCCTTCTAAATAAAACGGCACGACCTCATCATTATTTTTGCCGTTGTCGGGCAAATATTTGAGCATAATCGTGATGGTCAATAAACCAACACTCAGGACGGCGAGACCTACTAAGGTAAAGTCAAAAAAACCCAGCGGCGCCATCCCAGCTTCTACGGCAAAGCCATTAACAATAAGATTGGTAGAAGTACCTATCAGCGTTAACGTACCACCTAAAATAGCAGTATAAGAAAGCGGCAATAGCAGCTTAGAAGGCGCGTGTGTTTTGCTCTCTTTAACGGTGGTGATCAGCGAAGCAACCACCGCCGTGTTATTGGTAAAAGAAGACAAAAAGGCGGTGGATAAACCCAATTTAATCACCGCTTTTGCGAGACTACCTTGCGCCATTGAGTGAGCGAGTTTTTTGACTAAGGTTGTTTTTTCAATCGCAATAGAAACTAGGATAAGTAGTACAAGCGTGATTAAAGACGGATTCGCATAATTCACCAGCATCGATTCAAGATCGATGAGGCCAGTCAAATAACTGGTGGCGATTGCGCCTGTGAATAGCCATGCAGCGTTAATGCGTGTGGCAAAAAGACACACGACTAACGCTAGCATAATGCCTGTTAAAATGACTTGTTCCATAATGACGTCATACCTCGACTAACAGGCTAAATTGCATTATTTTAACTTCGAAATATCAAGCGCTTGCCAATGAGGGAAGTGCTTGCGAACTAATGCATTAAACTCAATCTCAAATTCACTAAACTGACTTGAGGACGTTGCTGTTGCTGCTTGAACCGTTTCCACCATACCTGCACCTATGGTTAGGTTAGATAGGCGATCAATTAGGATAAACGAGCCGGTTTCACGATTATTTAAATACTCATCCGCAACGACATTTTCTGTCAGCTCGATGGTTACGATAGCAATTTCATTTAATGACAATGAATCGGCTTGGCCATGCTCAAGTGTATTCACATCGATAGTGTGCTCGATATTTTTCACGATTGCCGCAGTTTTCTTGCTACCCAATTTAAGGTTATAACTTTTACCTAACTGCAGTGGTGTTTCGTGCATCCATACCAGCTTAGCCGTGATCTGGTTCGTCACCTGAGCAGTGGACTCAGCAGGCACAATCACATCACCACGACTCACATCGACTTCGTCTGCTAATGTGATAGTGAATGCTTGCCCGGTTTCCACTTGGGTTAGATTGCCATCAAAAGTCACGAGTTCTTTGATGGTTGAAGTCTTACCTGATGGCAATACTTTAACCGCTTGGCCAACGCTTAAGCTACCAGAGGTTAATGTGCCTTGGAAACCACGAAAATCTAGGTTAGGACGCACTACATATTGCACCGGGAATCGCGCTTCAAAACCATGATTAGGCTCTGCTGCAGGAGAATCTTCCAGCAGTTCCAGCAATGGTTTGTCTTGATAATAAGGTGTTTTTTCTGAGCGGTTTACAACATTGTCGCCTTTAAGTGCTGACATTGGCACAAAGCGAATATCTCGTACGTTCAGTTGCTCAGCAAACTTCAAATAATCAGCTTTTATGCGCTCAAATACGGCTTCATCAAAGTCGACAATATCCATCTTGTTTATCGCGACAACGAACTGTCTGATACCCAGTGAATCACAGATAAAGCTATGGCGTTTAGTCTGAACTTGTACACCATAACGGGCATCGACAAGGATAATCGCCAAATCGCTGGTCGAAGCACCTGTTACCATATTACGTGTGTATTGCTCGTGTCCCGGCGTATCGGCAATAATAAATTTACGCTTCGCAGTTGAGAAATAGCGGTAAGCCACATCAATGGTAATACCTTGCTCACGCTCTGCTTGTAAGCCATCAACAAGTAACGCTAAATCTAGATCTTCCCCCGCATTGCCGACTTTTTCATTGTCTTTGTGTAGCGCAGCTAACTGGTCTTCATAGATTTGATGACTATCGTGCAGTAAACGGCCGATCAGCGTTGATTTACCGTCATCTACGCTGCCGCAGGTCATCATGCGCAACAAGCTCTTGTCTTGCTGACGCGCTAAGTAGGTTTCAATGCCTAATTCTTTCACTTCATTTGCTGTTGACATTAGAAATACCCCTCGCGCTTTTTCTTCTCCATTGATCCTGATGAGTCATGATCAATCACTCGACCTTCACGTTCTGACGACGTAGATAACAACATTTCTTCGATAATTCCGGTAAGCGTATCAGCCTCTGATTCAACTGCCCCCGTTAGTGGGTAACAGCCAAGCGTTCTGAAGCGTACAGATTTCATTTCAGGCACTTCACCTTCAGCAAGCGGCATACGGTCATCATCGACCATGATTAACGTTCCGTTACGCTCGACAACTGGTCTTGGTTTAGAGAGGTAAAGTGGCACTATTTCAATGTTTTCTTGGTAGATATATTGCCAAATGTCGAGTTCAGTCCAGTTTGATAATGGGAAAACACGAATGCTTTCACCAGGGTTCACTTGACCGTTATACGTATTCCATAACTCCGGACGCTGGTTTTTAGGATCCCAGCGATGGTGTTTATCTCTAAATGAATAAACCCGTTCTTTTGCACGAGATTTTTCCTCATCACGGCGTGCACCACCAAAGGCCGCATCAAAGCCATATTGATCTAGCGCTTGCTTCAGGCCTTGTGTTTTCATGATATCGGTATGCTTAGATGAACCATGAACAAATGGACTGATGTTCATCTCTAGTCCTTCTGGATTTTTGTGCACAAGCAATTCAAATCCGTACTCTTTTGCTAATCTATCGCGAAACTCGATCATTTCTCTAAATTTCCAATTGGTATCAACATGGAGTAGAGGAAAAGGGATCTTCGCAGGGTAGAAAGCCTTACGAGCAAGATGAAGCAGTACCGACGAGTCTTTACCAATCGAGTACAGCATTACCGGGTTTTCAAACTCTGCGGCAACCTCTCGGATGATCTTTATGCTCTCAGCTTCGAGTTGCTGGAGATGGGTTAAAGCCATGATTAATGTCCTACTTATAAATTTAACTATCTTGTACTTTAATTACGCCACTTGCGTAATGGGTTGAGCAAAGCTACTGATTTGATTGTTCTTATTAAACCAAGCTAATTGCTCATGTAATGCTGCTACTTCACCAATAATCAATAGTGCTGGTGACTGAATATCATGCGTAGTAATGGTCTGTGCAAGTTGATCTAATTGTGTTCTTACGACACGTTGAGATTTGCGCGTGCCATTCTCAACAATTGCTACAGGTGTATTCGGCGAGCGACCATGTTCGAGTAGTTGCGCCTGAATATGCGGCGATTTAATCACTCCCATGTATACAGCAAGCGTTTGATTCGCCTTAGCTAAGCCTTCCCAGTCGAGTTCTTGTCCATCTTGCTTGCAATGCCCTGTCACAAATTGAATAGCTTGAGCATGATCTCTATGAGTTAATGGAATACCAGCGTACGCGCTACACCCTGCAGCAGCCGTAATACCCGGAACAATTTGATATTTCACGTTATTTTCGGCCAATACTTGGACTTCTTCGCCACCGCGACCGTAAATAAATGGGTCGCCGCCTTTTATTCTACAAACCTTTTTACCTTGTTTGGCTAAATCAACCAAAATCTTGTTGGTGTGTTCTTGCTTAACACTATGATTACCGGCTTTTTTTCCTACGCAGATTAAATCAGCGTCACGGCGCACAAGCTCCATGATTTCGTCAGATACCAGGTAGTCATAAACCACAACATCGGCTTGCTGCATTAGTTGTAATGCCTTAAGTGTCAGTAGCTCTGGGTCGCCAGGACCTGCACCGACGACATAAACCTCGCCTTCAGGGGAGGGGGTGTGTTTCAGCATGACTTCAAGCTGAATTTGTGCATTTTCATTGTTACCAGCTTGTACTTCACTTACCACATTTGAATCAAAGACGGATTCCCAAAACTGACGGCGGTCAGCAAAGTGTTTAAAACGCGCTTTCACTTTATGTCTGAATTGACCGACAAGCGTTGCCAGCGGACCAATATGCTGTGGAATAAGGGTTTCTAACTTTTCTCGTAATCGTCTTGCAAGGACGGGCGCAGTTCCAGCACTGGATATGGCAATCGTTATAGGGTTTCTATCCACGATTGAAGGGAAAATAAAATTGCACTTTGGTTGGTCGTCGACCACGTTAACGAAAAGGTTGCGAGCTTCAGCAAGCTCTGCCACCTCTGCATTTACTGCTTCAATATCCGTTGCCGCAACGACTAACATAGCATTGTTTAAGTCTGATGCATCAAACGGCTTATGTCGAAGTGCAACGCTTGAATCCGCAGCTAGTGATAAAAGCTCAGCGCAAAACTCAGGTGAAACCAAAGTGACTGCTGCGTTGGCTTTTAAAAAGGCGCGGCACTTTCTCAGCGCAACCTCACCACCACCTACAATTAATACAGGTTTATTTTCTAGTTTGGTAAAAATTGGCAAGTATTGCACGATAACCTCTGCTAAACATCACGACGGTTAATATCAATATTGATTGATATTAGTAATAGGGCGCAGCATATAGAGTTGCAAATGTGGGAAAAAATAATTTAAACCGACTCCATATAACCAAAAGTTATAAAAAAAGTGGTTAAACCTTGGTTTCTTTTTATTTCATATAGTTAGCCAGTATTTTACCGTGATTTTATGATTATAGTGTTTGGTTATGAGATATTCATTTTATGAACAATAGAAGAAACAGCGTCCGAGAGGTAATTGTATGCGGACATTTGTCCTATTGTTGGTGTTGCTGTATGCATTTAACTAGGCTTATTACATAGAGTGAAAAGGAACACAGTAATGACTTTACAATCTGATGCTCGGTTGTCGCTGAGTTTAATGGATTTGACCTCGTTGAAAGAGGACGATACGCCGGCAAGTATTCTCGCGTTATTGAATAGCATTAACCCAGATATAGGACTACCAGCGGCGATTTGTGTGTATCCGCAGTTTGTGACGTTAGTAAAAGAAGAGTTGGAAAAGCGGGAGTGGTCGCAGATAAAAGTAGCAACGGTGACCAACTTCCCATCTGGAGAACAAAAACTCCAACAGGTCCTTGCACAAACTCATTCAGCAATCGCTGATGGCGCGGACGAAATCGATCTTGTGCTTCCTTATCAGCAGCTGATGGCGGGTGATCCAGATACACCTTGGCAATATGTGCACTCGAGTAAGCTCGCTTGTCAAGGTAAAGCAAAGCTTAAGGTCATCATCGAAAGTGGCGTATTGGCCAAGCCAAAGCTCATTGCGGAGGCCGCGCAGCTTGCCATTATGGCGGGCGCGGACTTTGTTAAAACAAGTACAGGAAAGGTTGCTGTCAATGCTACACCAGAAGCGGCAGAAGTTATCCTTAAGACAATCAAAAGCAGCGGTAAATCGGTTGGATTTAAAGCGGCCGGTGGAGTAAAGTCAGTAATTGAAGCGCAGCGATATTTACGATTGACGGAAGAAATTATGGGGGCCGAGTGGCTCAATGCCAATAATTTTAGATTCGGTGCTTCAAGCCTATTGAGTGATGTAGCAGTGGTTGTGAATGGACAGAGCGAGTGAAGCAGAAAAGGTAAAACTTGAGCATGACGCGGCTAAACTGTTTTTACGCAGTTATGAAAAGCAGTTTGCAGTGCATATGCGCCATATTTGGCACAATGAGCCCAATAAACCGGACGTCAGTTGTTATCAAGGAAAAACACAGCTTGATATAGAAATAGCCCATTTTTATGCCAGTGAGAAAGAAGCGATGGCTGTGCTTGGGCGTCCGCTGTCTCTCTCCACGCAAAGAGAGCTGGCAGCAATGAGCCAAGCTGCTGACTCCGATCAACTGAGTATCGGCTTACAGCGGCTGCTCAATCAAAAAGCCAAAAAACACTATGATTCACAACGTGTTTGGTTGTTAATTCGAAATGCCAGCCCAATTTATCATCTTGACGATTTTAAGCGCTTAAAAGCCACTTGGGAGATCCCTGATTGTCATCCATTTGAGCAAGTTTGGGTGCTTTGTGATTTTTATCACGGAGATTTATTGCGTCTTTTCTAAAGCCGTCGCAAAACCAAGTTTAGATTAAATGTTACTTTGCATATCTTTTACACTTGTTTTCGTTTGCTTCGTCAGTATAATGGGCATCCACTTTGCAGGGGCGTAGTTCCAATTGGTAGAACAGCGGTCTCCAAAACCGATGGTTGCGGGTTCGAGTCCTGCCGCCCCTGCCAATTCAGCAACAAGTCCACATTTAAAATAACGTGACCCAAAACCACTTAAGTCGCTTATTTGTAAATTTGGATTGAATGGATTTACCCTGTTCTATGCAGGGTTGTTGTGTCTGTATTTAAGGTAAAATTGATTATGAGCACTAATGTTGAAAACTCGTCAAGCTCGATGGACACGGTAAAGTGGCTAGCTGCTATTGCACTTCTAACTGGTGCCGTAGTTGGTAATTATCTATATGCCGATTTATCTGTTTTAGTACGCGCTGTTGGTGTAGTTGCAGCTATCGCTGCGGCTTTGGGCATTTTGGTAACGACTGAAAAAGGCCGTACCTTTATCGCTTTTGCTAAAGAATCACGTATTGAAGTACGTAAAGTTATCTGGCCAACGCGTCAGGAAGCGACTCACACTACTTTCATCGTGATCATTGCAACGGTGATTATGGCATTAATCCTATGGGGATTAGATGGTATACTTTTCCGTGCAGTAGGCTTTTTAACTGGATTGGAGATCTGATCCCATGTCGGATGAGAACAAAGAAAAGAAATTACGTTGGTACGTGATCCAAGCGTTTTCAGGTTTTGAAAAACGTGTAGCACAAACCATTATCGAGCATATTAAAATCGAAGGGTTAGAAGACCTATTCGGTGAGATCCTTGTGCCGACTGAAGAAGTGGTTGAAATGCGTGCAGGTCAGAAACGTAAATCTGAACGTAAATTCTTCCCTGGTTATGTATTAGTTCAAATGGTGATGGATGATGCGTCTTGGCACTTGGTGAATAGCACACCTCGTGTAATGGGCTTTGTTGGTGGTACGTCAGACCGTCCTGCACCGATCAGTCAAAAAGAAGCGGATCGTATTCTTAACCGTCTACAAGAAAATGCTGAAGCACCGAAACCTGCCACATTATTTGAGCCGGGTGAAGTGGTTCGTGTTACAGATGGCCCATTTGCTGACTTCAATGGTGTGGTTGAAGAAGTGGATTACGAAAAGAGTCGCCTGAAAGTATCGGTACTTATTTTCGGTCGTTCAACGCCTGTAGACCTAGAGTTTGGTCAGGTTGAGAAAGACAAATAAATTCTAACTTGAAAAAGTTGTCAAAGGCCGCTGATTAATCTATAATCAGCGGCCTTTTTGTTGTACGCAAAAATATGCGGCAAAAAGACTGAATTTTTTAACTGGGAAGCCGTTTGAGTACGCGTCCTCGCGCGCACGAGGCAAAGACCCACAATTGAGGTATTATCATGGCTAAAAAAGTTGAAGCTCTAATCAAGCTACAAGTTGCTGCTGGTATGGCTAACCCTAGTCCTCCAGTAGGTCCTGCACTAGGTCAACACGGTGTAAACATCATGGAATTCTGTAAAGCGTTTAACGCACGTACAGAGTCTATCGAAAAAGGCGCACCTGTTCCTGTTGTTATTTCTGTTTACAGTGACCGTTCTTTCACTTTTGAAATGAAGACTCCACCTGCGGCATACCTTCTTAAGAAGGCTGCTGGTATCAAGTCTGGTTCTGGTCGTCCTAACACTGAAAAAGTTGGTACAGTTACTCGTGCTCAACTTGAAGAGATCGTTGAGACGAAACGTCCAGATCTTACTGCTGCTGATATGGACGCAGCTGTACGCACGATTGCAGGTTCTGCACGTGCAATGGGCTTGAACGTAGAGGAGTAATTGAGAATGGCTAAATTAACTAAGCGTATGCGTACTATCCGCGAGAAAGTGGATGCGACTAAAGAGTACGAAATCAACGAAGCTGTTGCTCTTCTAAAAGAACTTGCTACTGCTAAGTTCGTTGAAAGTGTTGACGTTGCTGTAAACCTAGGTATCGATGCTCGTAAATCTGACCAAAACGTACGTGGTGCAACTGTACTACCTCACGGTACTGGTCGTGATGTACGCGTAGCAGTATTCACTCAAGGTGCAAATGCAGAAGCTGCTAAAGAAGCTGGTGCTGATTTAGTAGGTATGGAAGACCTTGCAGAGCAAGTTAAGAAAGGCGAAATGAACTTTGACGTTGTTGTTGCTTCTCCTGATGCAATGCGCGTTGTTGGTCAACTAGGTCAAATCCTAGGTCCACGTGGTCTTATGCCTAACCCTAAGACAGGTACTGTAACGCCTAACGTTGCAGAAGCTGTTAAGAACGCTAAAGCTGGTCAGGTTCGCTACCGTAACGATAAGAACGGTATCATCCACACTACTATCGGTAAAGTAGACTTTGACGCTAACCAACTTCAAGAAAACCTTGAAGCGCTAATCATCGCGCTTAAGAAGGCTAAGCCTTCTACTGCAAAAGGTACTTTCGTGAAGAAAGTAAGCATCTCTACTACGATGGGTGCTGGTGTTGCTTTAGACCAAGCTACTCTAAATACTCAAGTAGTATAATTTAGAGTTTAGCGTTTACATGGCGTAAAAATTAGACTATAATTTTGCGCCATTTTGTAGAGAAGTGTGCTTCTTTACAAAGCAAAGAATTCGGGTTGAAGCGCATAATTTCGAAAATTGTTTCCATCATGGTCTACAATGAATCGATAAATTGCGCTTCCGTCCAAGACCGTAGGTGGCTTCGGCCTTAATCGTCCTACGTAGACGGTGTGAATCCCAGCTAGATTTTCCTAATCTTCTGGCTCTCGCCGTAAAAAGCATCTCTGCTAAAGTTTTTAGCAGGGTAGAGTAGAACTGAAAAACATATATGTGTTTTTCTATAAACCAGGAGTAACACCCATGGCTTTAAATCTTCAAGACAAAAAAGCAATTGTTGCTGAAGTCAACGAAGCTGCCAAAGGTGCTCTTTCAGCAGTTGTTGCTGATTCTCGTGGTGTAACAGTAGGTGCAATCACTGCTCTTCGTAAAGAAGCTCGTGAAGCTGGTGTATGGATGAAAGTTGTTCGTAACACCCTAGCTAAACGTGCTGTTGAAGGCACTGATTACGAATGCCTTAACGAATCACTAGTTGGCCCAAGCCTTATCGCTTTCTCTTCAGAGCACCCTGGTGCTGCTGCGCGTATCTTTGCAGATTTCGCGAAAAAGAACGAAGCATTTGAGCTTAAAACTGCTGCATTCGAAGGCAAAATCGTTGATGTAGATATGCTTGCTAAGCTACCTACTTACGACGAAGCTGTTGCACGCTTAATGAGCGCTATGAAAGAAGCGTCTGCTGGCAAATTGTGTAAAACAATTGAAGCGGTACGTGTACAGAAAGCTGAGCAAGCTGCTTAATCTAAGCAACGCTCCTTTCTTTAATAAATTTTTTGAACCGCATGGGTTCGTAAATAATTAGGAAATTTGAAATGTCTGTAACTAAAGACCAAATCCTTGACGCTATTGCTGAAATGTCAGTAATGGAAGTTGTTGAACTAGTTGAAGCTATGGAAGAGAAGTTCGGTGTAACTGCAGCTGCTGCTGTTGTTGCTGCTGGTCCTGCTGAAGCTGCTGAAGAAAAGACTGAGTTCGACGTAATCCTAGCTGCTGCTGGCGGTAACAAAGTTGCTGCAATCAAAGCGGTACGTGGCGCAACAGGTCTAGGCCTTAAAGAAGCTAAAGCGCTAGTTGAGTCTGCTCCTGCACCTATCAAAGAAGGTGTATCTAAGGAAGAAGCTGAAGCGCTTAAGAAAGATCTTGAAGAAGCTGGTGCTGAAGTTGAGATCAAGTAATCTAGCTCCCGCTAGGTTCGCTGCCTGAGAAATCAGGCAAGGGCTGGTGATTATTTAATCACCGGCCCTTTTGCGCTATAGAGATATACATTTCTATCGTGCATAAATCTTCGAATTTCACTGTAATTTTCAATAACTTAGAAGTTTTTGTTGAAAATCGCAATGGCATTTGAAGTAACACTGATTTGGTAACATTAACGATTTGAATAGAGCCTGAATTGTGCTCCTTTAAGCCGTTAGTTGAGTAAATTAGTGTGACAATTTAGATGTTGTTATCATGGCTTAGATGCCAGTGAAGTCTGTTCAATTTTGGACAGGTTGGGTCAAAGATCAGCAAGCTGAGGAACCCCATGGCTTACTCTTATTCTGAAAAGAAACGTATCCGTAAGGATTTTGGTAAACGTCCACAGGTTTTGGACATACCTTTCCTACTGCAAATGCAGTTGGAATCGTTCGATAAGTTCATTGCGCCTGATGCCGATGGCGATACTGGACTGGAAGCTGCATTCCGTTCTGTATTCCCTATCAAGAGCTACTCGGGCAACTCTGAACTTCAATACGTCAGTTATCGTATTGGCGAGCCAGTATTTGACGTTAAAGAATGTCAAATTCGCGGTGTGACATATTCTGCTCCACTTCGCGTTAAACTACGTCTTGTGCTAATGGACAAAGATGCACCTGGCACAGTCAAAGACATAAAAGAGCAAGAAGTTTACATGGGCGAAATCCCGCTCATGACAGACACCGGTACTTTTGTTATCAATGGTACTGAGCGTGTTATCGTTTCTCAGCTACACCGTTCACCTGGTGTATTCTTTGATAACGACCGTGGTAAATCACACTCATCTGGTAAAGTGTTATATAACGCTCGTGTGATCCCTTACCGTGGCTCATGGCTTGACTTTGAATTCGACGTTAAAGATAACCTTTACGTTCGTATTGACCGTCGCCGTAAACTACCAGCATCTATCATCTTACGTGCACTAGAATTCACTTCAGACGAAATCTTGGCACTATTCTTTGAAACAACAAGTTTCGAAGTAAAAGATGGCAAAGTGTTGATGGAACTTGTGCCTTCACGCCTACGTGGTGAAACTGCTGCATTTGATATTAAAGATGCAAACGGTGACGTCTTGGTTGAAAAAGGCCGTCGTATTACCGCACGCCATATTAAGAGCATCGAAAAGCAAGGTATAGATACTCTTGAGGTACCACATGAGTACATCATCGGCCGTGTTGTTGCTAAAAACTACATCGACGAATCGACAGGCGAAGTGATCGCAGAAGCGAATGCCGAGTTATCACTAGAGCTTATGGCTGAATTGGTGAAGGCGGGTCACTCAAAGATCGATACGCTTTACATCAACGAAGTAGACAGTGGTGCGTACATGTCAGAGACATTACGTGTTGACTCTACTAATAATCGCCTAGAAGCATTGGTGGAAATCTATCGCATGATGCGCCCGGGTGAGCCACCAACAAAAGAAGCTGCAGAAGCGTTATTCGACAACCTATTCTTCTCTGAAGAGCGCTATGATCTATCAACAGTAGGTCGTATGAAGTTTAATAGCCGTGTTGGTTATGATTCAGACGAAGGTGAGGGTACGTTATCTAAAGAAGATATCGTTAGCGTGATGAAGGTATTGATCGACATCCGTAACGGTAAAGGTGATGTGGACGATATCGACCACTTAGGTAACCGTCGTATCCGTTCAGTAGGTGAAATGGCTGAAAACCAATTCCGTGTAGGTCTTGTACGTGTTGAGCGTGCAGTACGTGAGCGTCTAAGTCTTGGTGACCTAGATAACGTTATGCCACAGGATTTGATCAACGCTAAGCCGATTTCTGCAGCAGTAAAAGAATTCTTTGGTTCTTCACAGCTTTCACAATTTATGGACCAGAACAACCCGCTTTCAGAAGTGACGCATAAACGTCGTATTTCTGCATTAGGTCCGGGTGGTCTAACTCGTGAACGTGCTGGTTTCGAAGTACGTGACGTACACGTAACGCACTACGGTCGTGTTTGTCCTATCGAAACGCCTGAAGGTCCAAACATCGGTCTAATCAACTCGCTATCTACTTACGCGCGTACAAACGACTATGGTTTCCTAGAGACTCCATACCGCAAAGTAGTAGACGGAATCGTTACAGACGATGTTGATTACCTTTCAGCAATTGAAGAAGGTCAGTTCGTTATCGCACAGGCGAATACAACGCTAACTGATGACAACCAATTTGCTGAAGAACTGATTCCATGTCGCTTTAAAGGTGAATCAACCTTTATGCCAAGCGACAGCATTCAGTATATGGACGTATCTCCACAGCAGGTAATCTCTGTGGCTGCAGCGCTTATTCCATTCCTAGAACACGATGACGCGAACCGCGCATTGATGGGATCGAACATGCAACGTCAAGCTGTACCTACACTACGTGCTGATAAGCCGCTAGTTGGTACTGGTATTGAGCGTACACTAGCGAAAGACTCTGGTGTAACAATCGTTGCTAAGCGTGGCGGTATCGTTAAGTATGCTGATGCGAGCCGTATTGTTGTTAACGTTAATGAAGACGAGCGCATCCAAGGTGAAGCGGGCATCGATATCTATAACTTAACTAAGTACACACGCTCAAACCAAAACACTTGTATCAACCAGAAACCAACTTGTATGGTTGGTGAGCCGGTAGTACGTGGTGACGTGCTTGCTGATGGTCCTTCAACAGACCTAGGTGACTTAGCACTTGGTCAGAACCTACGCGTAGCGTTCATGCCTTGGAATGGTTACAACTTCGAGGATTCAATCCTACTTTCAGAGAATGTTGTAAAAGAAGATCGTCTAACGACTATCCACATTCAAGAGCTTCAGTGTATTGCTCGTGATACTAAGCTTGGTCCAGAAGAAATCACTGCGGATATTCCAAACGTAGGTGAGTCTGCACTAGGTAAGCTTGATGAATCAGGCGTTGTATACATTGGTGCTGAAGTGAAAGGCGGCGACATCCTTGTAGGTAAAGTGACGCCTAAAGGTGAAACGCAACTAACTCCTGAAGAAAAGCTACTACGTGCTATCTTTGGTGAAAAAGCGTCTGACGTTAAAGATAGCTCGTTACGTGTACCGAACTCTGTATCTGGTACGGTTATCGACGTACAAGTGTTTACGCGTGACGGTGTTGAAAAAGACAAACGTGCGCTAGAAGTTGAAGATATGCAGCTTCGTGAAGCGAAGAAAGACTTCAACGAAGAGTTCAGAATCCTTGAAGGCGGTATCTTGACTCACGCTCGTAACCTACTTATCAAAGCAGGTATGAGTGAAGAGCAACTTGCAGGCTTTAACACTGAGAAGCTATTGACACAAAGCCTTGCTGACGAAGAGCATCAAGCAGAGCTTGAGCAACTAGCAGCGCAGTATGACGAGCTTAAAGCTGACTACGACAAGCGTTTCGAGAACAAGCGTCGTAAGATCACTCAAGGTGATGACTTAGCGCCTGGCGTACTTAAGATTGTTAAAGTATACCTAGCTGTTAAACGTCGTATCCAACCTGGTGATAAGATGGCGGGTCGTCACGGTAACAAGGGTGTAATCTCAACTATCGTTCCTGTTGAAGACATGCCTTACGATGACAAAGGCCGTACTGTAGATATCGTACTTAACCCGCTGGGTGTACCATCTCGTATGAACATCGGTCAGATCCTAGAAACTCACATGGGTCTAGCTGCTCGTGGTATCGGTGAACGTCTTGAAGAAATGATGAAAGAGCAACGTGAAATACACGAGCTACGCGAATTCATCAGAAAAGCTTACGAAATCGGTGACTGCCGTCAGAAAGTAGATATTGCTAACTTCTCTGATGATGAAATCCGTCGCTTGGCAGAAAACCTTAAAGGTGGTCTACCAATCGCAACACCAGCATTTGATGGTGCACGTGAAGCTGAAATCAAAGACATGCTAGAACTTGGTGGTTATCCAAGAAGTGGTCAGGTAACGTTATATGATGGTCGTACTGGTGATGCGTTTGAGCGTCAAGTAACGGTAGGCTACATGTACATGCTGAAACTGAACCACCTTGTTGATGACAAGATGCACGCGCGTTCAACAGGTTCTTACAGCCTAGTTACTCAGCAACCGCTGGGTGGTAAGGCACAGTTCGGTGGTCAGCGTTTCGGTGAGATGGAGGTATGGGCACTTGAAGCATACGGTGCTGCCTACACGCTACAAGAAATGTTGACAGTGAAGTCGGATGACGTAAACGGTCGTACTAAGATGTACAAGAACATCGTAGACGGTAACCACAAGATGGAACCGGGTATGCCTGAGTCGTTCAACGTACTGTTGAAAGAAATCCGCTCGCTAGGTATCAACATCGAGTTGGAAGAAGTTTAATCCGACCGCCGCAGTGCGCTGCGGCGTTGCATAACTGCAACCGGACTGAAAAGAATGTAGGGGCAGGCGTGGCTTGCCCTCGAGATTAACCTCCGACAGGAGAGCTAAGGTGAAAGACTTACTTAAGTTTCTGAAGCAACAAAATAAGACCGAAGAATTCGATGCAATTCGCATTGGTCTTGCTTCGCCAGACATGGTGCGTTCATGGTCTTACGGTGAAGTAAAGAAACCTGAGACAATCAACTACCGTACTTTCAAGCCTGAGCGTGATGGCTTATTCTGTGCCCGTATCTTCGGCCCAGTAAAAGATTACGAGTGTTTGTGTGGTAAATACAAGCGCTTGAAGCACCGTGGTGTTATCTGTGAAAAGTGTGGCGTTGAAGTAACGCTAACAAAAGTACGTCGTGACCGTATGGGTCACATCGAGCTGGCTAGCCCAGTTGCGCATATTTGGTTCTTGAAATCACTTCCGTCACGTATTGGCCTAATGCTAGACATGACGCTTCGTGACATTGAGCGCGTACTTTATTTCGAATCATTCGTGGTAACTGAGCCAGGTATGACTACGCTTGAGCGTGGTCAATTACTAGGTGAAGAAGAATACCTAGATGCACTTGAAGAGCACGGTGATGAGTTTGAAGCGAAGATGGGTGCAGAAGCTGTACTTGATCTACTTCGCGAGCTAGACCTTGGTCAGTTAATCGCTGAAATGCGTGAAGAGTTGCCAACAATCAACTCTGAAACTAAGCGTAAGAAAATCACTAAGCGTCTTAAACTAATGGAAGCGTTCCACCAATCAGGTAATAACCCTGAGTGGATGGTAATGAGTGTGCTACCAGTTCTTCCACCAGATCTACGTCCTCTAGTACCACTAGATGGCGGTCGTTTTGCGACTTCAGATCTGAACGACCTTTACCGTCGAGTGATCAACCGTAACAACCGTTTGAAGCGTCTTCTTGACCTAGCTGCGCCAGACATCATCGTACGTAACGAAAAACGTATGCTTCAAGAAGCGGTTGATGCGCTACTTGATAATGGTCGTCGTGGCCGTGCGATTACGGGTTCTAACAAGCGTCCACTTAAGTCGCTTGCAGACATGATTAAAGGTAAGCAAGGTCGTTTCCGTCAAAACCTTCTAGGTAAGCGTGTTGACTACTCAGGCCGTTCTGTTATCACCGTTGGTCCTACGCTGAAACTACACCAGTGTGGTCTACCTAAGAAGATGGCGCTTGAGCTATTCAAACCATTTATCTACGGTAAACTAGAGCGCCGTGGCATGGCGACAACCATCAAAGCTGCGAAGAAGATGGTTGAGCGTGAAGTACCAGAGGTTTGGGACGTACTAGACGAAGTTATCCGTGAGCACCCGGTTTTACTTAACCGTGCGCCAACACTTCACCGTCTAGGTATCCAAGCGTTCGAACCTGTACTTATCGAAGGTAAAGCGATTCACCTACACCCACTAGTGTGTGCGGCGTATAACGCTGACTTCGATGGTGACCAAATGGCGGTTCACGTCCCACTGACGCTTGAAGCGCAGTTGGAAGCGCGTGCATTGATGATGTCTACTAACAACATCCTAGCACCAGCTAACGGTGAACCAATCATCGTTCCTTCACAGGACGTTGTACTAGGTCTTTACTACATGACTCGCGATCGCATCAACGGTAAAGGTGAAGGCACTGTATTTAAAGATGCTAAAGAAGCTGAAAAAGCATACCGTGTAGGTGCTGCTGAGCTTCACGCTCGTGTTAAAGTGCGTATCACAGAAGTGACTATCGACGAAGAAACACGTGAGCGCGGCACGTTAACTCACCTAGTAGATACGACAGTAGGTCGTGCAATCCTTTCATTGAATATCCCTGAAGGCTTGCCGTTTGAACTGATCAATAAGCCACTAGGTAAGAAACAAATTTCTGGTCTTCTTAATGAGTGTTACCGTCGTCTAGGTCTTAAAGATACAGTTATCTTTGCTGACCAAGTGATGTATACCGGTTTCCACTACGCGATGAAGTCTGGTGTTTCTATCGGTATCAATGACATGGTAATCCCACCAACTAAAGGTGAGATCATCGATCGTGCGGAAGCTGAAGTTGCAGAAATCAACCAACAGTTCCAATCAGGTCTTGTAACTGCCGGTGAGAAGTACAACAAAGTTATCGATATCTGGTCACGTGTAAACGAAAACCTTTCTCGCGAGATGATGGCTAACCTTTCAAAAGAAACGGTTATCAACGCTGAAGGCAACGAAGAAGAGCAACCGTCATTTAACTCAGTGTTTATGATGGCAGACTCGGGCGCTCGTGGTAGTGCTGCTCAGATCCGTCAGCTAGCGGGTATGCGTGGTCTAATGGCACGTCCAGATGGTTCAATCATCGAAACGCCAATTACAGCAAACTTCCGTGAAGGTCTAAACGTACTACAGTACTTTATCTCGACGCACGGTGCGCGTAAAGGTCTAGCGGATACGGCACTTAAGACAGCGAACTCGGGTTACCTAACTCGTCGTCTAGTAGACGTAGCACAAGATTTGGTTATCAACGAATCAGACTGTGGTACCGAAGAAGGTCTAGTAATGAAGCCGCTAATCGAAGGTGGTGACGTTGTAGAACCACTTCGCGAGCGAGTACTAGGTCGTGTTGTTGCTGAAGATGTATGTAAGCCAGGTACTACTGAAGTACTTGTTGCACGTAACGTAATGATTGACGAAAAACTGTGTGATCTTTTAGAAGAACACTCAGTAGACGAAGTTAAAGTACGTTCTGTAATCACCTGTCAAAATGACTTTGGTGTGTGTGCACACTGTTACGGTCGTGACTTGGCGCGTGGCCATATCATCAATCCTGGTGAAGCAGTTGGTGTAATCGCGGCACAGTCAATCGGTGAGCCGGGTACACAGCTTACGATGCGTACATTCCACATCGGTGGTGCGGCATCACGAGCTTCTGCAGAGAACAGTGTTCAAGTTAAGAACAATGGTAATCTGAAACTTCACAATGCGAAATTTGTAATCAATGCTGATGGCAAAATCGTTATCACATCTCGTTCAACCGAGATCACGATAATCGATGAGCACGGTCGTGAGAAAGAGCGTTATAAAGTACCTTATGGTGCAGTATTAACTGTACAAGATGGTGCTGACGTTAAAGGTAACGACATCGTCGCTACTTGGGACCCGCATAGCCACCCAATCATCATTGAACATGAGTCAAAAGTATCGTTCAGCGATATCGATGATTCAAACACTGAAGCACAGACTGATGAATTAACTGGTCTAACACGTGTGGTTGTTAAGGATCTTGCGAAAGTAAACGCAAAAGAGCCTAAACTAATCATTGAGAACGAAGAGCGTGGTCTTCAAGAGATCCGCCTACCTTCATTCACAACGATTGAAATCACAGATGGTGCAACAGTACTACCAGGTTCTGTATTGGCTCGTATCCCACAAGAAGGTTCGAAGACTCGTGACATCACGGGTGGTCTACCTCGAGTTGCAGACTTATTCGAAGCGCGTAAACCAAAAGATCCTGCAATTCTTGCAGAAATCACAGGTACTGTTAGCTTCGGTAAAGAGACTAAAGGTAAGAAGCGTCTTGTGATCACACCTGACGAGGGTGATGCGTACGAAGAAATGATCCCGAAATGGCGTCAGCTTAACGTGTTCGAAGGTGAGCAAGTGGCTAAAGGTGAAGTTATTGCCGATGGTCCAGAATCACCACACGATATCCTACGTCTACGTGGTGTTACTGATGTATCTAACTACATCACTAACGAGGTACAAGAAGTATACCGCCTACAGGGTGTAAAGATTAACGATAAGCACATTGAAACTATCGTTCGTCAGATGCTTCGTAAGTGTATCATCCTTGATGGTGGTGACAGTGAATTCCTAGCAGGCGAGCAAGCTGAAGTTGCACGTGTAAACATCGCTAACCGTGAGCTAGAAATGCAAGGTAAGATCCCAGCTAAGTTTGAAATTCAGCTAATGGGTATTACTAAAGCGTCACTTGCGACTGAATCGTTCATTTCTGCGGCATCGTTCCAGGAAACGACACGTGTTCTAACCGAAGCTGCGGTTAACGGTAAGAGCGATGAGCTACGTGGTCTGAAAGAAAACGTAATCGTGGGTCGTTTGATCCCAGCGGGTACAGGTTTCGCATACCATGAAGAGCGTATCAACCGTCGCAAGCAAGGTGAAGCAGCTGTTGAAGAACAAACTGTAAGTGCTGAAGAGGCAACTCAAGCGCTAACAGATGCACTGAATGCTGATTTACTAGGTGGTAACGAGTAATCCCCACCATTTAGCTTATTGATTGAAAAGCCGCTGTGTGAATACAGCGGCTTTTTTATGCATTCTCAACTCCGCAGTCCGATTTGCCATCAAAGCGTCACATCGATGTGTATACTGCAACAAAGGTTTTTCAATGTGATTGCTAACTTTTGTTAACTTTCAACAGTTTCGCAGACAAAACCAACCGATTGGTATGCATTTACTTAATGCTGATGACGACTTTTGGTTGACAGGTTAAACTTTGGTCATTAAAATTCGGCCACCCATTTTAGTCGTTCAAGAAAACTGGATTTGACTTAAATGGTAAGATTTTATTTTTCAGTAGTAATTTATTAATTCAGGAGCTATTTAATGGCAACTATTAACCAGCTAGTGCGTAAGCCACGTCGTAGCAAGGTTACAAAGAGCAACTCTGCTGCTCTTAAAGCTTGTCCACAAAAGCGTGGTGTATGTACTCGTGTATATACAACAACACCTAAGAAACCAAACTCTGCATTACGTAAAGTAGCGCGTGTACGTTTAACTAACGGTTTCGAAGTAACTTCATACATTGGTGGTGAAGGTCACAACCTACAAGAGCACAGTGTAATCCTAATCCGTGGTGGTCGTGTTAAAGACTTACCAGGTGTGCGTTTCCACACTGTTCGTGGTGCACTTGACTGTGCAGGCGTAAACGACCGTAGACAGGCTCGTTCTAAGTACGGTGCAAAACGTCCTAAGGGCTAATGGTTCTCCGTTAGTAAGGCCAAGCACTTAAGTTTTAAATTTTTATATATTGTTTTGGGAATCCGTGTTTAACACGGACCTGAAGATACCGGAGAAAGAAAATGCCTAGAAGACGCGTAATAGGTCAACGTAAAATTCTTCCAGATCCGAAGTTCGGATCAGAGCTTCTTGCTAAATTCGTTAACGTAGTAATGCTTGACGGCAAGAAATCTACTGCTGAAAAAATCGTATATGGTGCGCTAGACGTGGCTGCTGAAAAATCAGGCAAGTCGCACCTAGAAATCTTTGAAGCTGCACTTGATAACGTTCGCCCACAGGTAGAGGTTAAATCTCGCCGTGTTGGTGGTTCAACGTACCAAGTACCAGTTGAAGTACGTCCAGTGCGTCGTAACGCACTAGGTATGCGTTGGTTGGTTGAAGCTGCACGTAAGCGTGGCGAGAAATCAATGGGTCTTCGTCTTGCTCAAGAGATGATCGACGCTGCTGAAAACAAAGGCACTGCGGTTAAGAAACGTGAAGACGTTCACCGTATGGCTGAAGCGAACAAAGCATTCGCTCACTACCGTTGGTAATCTGCTAACACCTTTTAAGAGGATATTATGGCACGGACAACTCCGATTGAGCGCTACCGTAACATCGGTATATGTGCTCACGTAGATGCGGGTAAAACAACTACGACCGAGCGCGTACTTTTTTATACTGGTCTTTCTCATAAGATTGGTGAAGTACACGACGGCGCCGCAACTATGGACTGGATGGAGCAGGAGCAAGAGCGTGGTATCACGATCACTTCTGCTGCAACAACGTGTTTCTGGAAAGGGATGGATGCTCAGTTTGATGAGCATCGTGTTAACATCATCGATACTCCAGGACACGTAGATTTTACTATCGAAGTAGAGCGTTCATTGCGCGTACTTGATGGTGCTGTTGTTGTGTTATGTGCTTCATCAGGTGTGCAACCGCAAACTGAGACCGTTTGGCGTCAGGCTAACAAATACGAAGTGCCGCGTATGATTTTCGTCAATAAGATGGATCGTACAGGTGCTGACTTCTTGTCTGTAGTTGAACAAGTTAAAAAACGTCTCGGTGCTACACCTGTGCCTATTCAGTTACCAATTGGTGCTGAAGATGAATTTAAAGGTGTTATTGACCTTATTAAGATGAAAGCAATTAACTGGAATGAAGAAGACCAGGGGATGACTTTCACCTATGAAGAGGTCCCAGCAGATCTTCTTGAGCTAGCTGAAGAATGGCGCTCTCATCTAATTGAGAGTGCTGCAGAAGCTTCTGAAGAACTAATGGAAAAATATCTTGAAGATGGTGAGTTGAGCGAAGAAGAGATTAAATCAGCCCTTCGCCAACGCACATTGGCCAATGAAATTGTGCCTATGACGACAGGTAGTGCATTCAAGAACAAAGGTGTTCAGGCTGTGCTTGACGCTGTGATTGAATTCATGCCGTCGCCTACTGAAGTAAAAGCTATCCAAGGTGTCTTAGAAGACGAAACCGAAGATACGCGTGAAGCTGACGATAATGCACCGTTTGCGGCGCTTGCATTTAAGATCGCAACTGATCCATTCGTTGGCACACTTACTTTCTTCCGAGTTTACTCTGGTAAAGTTAGCCAGGGTGATTCGGTACTAAATCCTGTTAAAGGTAAAAAAGAGCGTTTTGGACGTATTGTTCAAATGCACTCTAACTCGCGTGAAGAGATTAAAGAAGTTCATGCGGGTGACATCGCGGCTGCTATCGGCCTAAAAGATGTAACTACTGGTGATACACTTTGTGCTCAAGAAGCGCCAATTACGTTAGAACGTATGGAGTTCCCTGAGCCTGTAATCTCAGTCGCAGTAGAACCTAAAACAGTAGCTGACCAAGAAAAAATGGGCGTTGCACTTGGTAAACTTGCAGCAGAAGATCCTTCATTCCGTGTAGAAACGGACGAAGAATCAGGTCAGACGATTATCTCTGGTATGGGTGAGCTTCACTTAGATATCATTGTCGATCGTATGAAGCGTGAGTTTAACGTTGTGTGTAACGTTGGTAAGCCTCAGGTTGCATACCGCGAAACTATCCGAGCTTCTGTTGAAGCTGAAGGTAAGTTTGTGCGTCAATCTGGTGGTCGTGGTCAATATGGTCACGTTTGGTTGAAGCTAGAACCAATGGATGTTTCTGATGATGATGCACCAATATACGAATTCGTTAACGAAATCGTTGGTGGCACAGTACCAAAAGAATATATCCCAGCGGTTGATAAAGGTATTCAAGAGCAGATGAAGCAAGGTGTTCTTGCAGGTTATCCGCTATTGGGTGTTAAAGCTACCTTGTTTGATGGTTCATTCCACGATGTTGACTCAAACGAGATGGCGTTTAAGATCGCAGGTTCGATGGGCTTTAGAAAAGGCGCGCTAGAAGCAAGCCCTGTTCTACTTGAGCCTGTCATGAAAGTAGAAGTAATCACTCCTGAAGAAAACATGGGTGATGTAGTAGGCGACTTAAATCGTCGTCGTGGCATAATTGAAGGCATGGAAGAAGCATTTGGTGGCTCGAAGCAAATTAATGCTCAGGTCCCACTTTCTGAAATGTTTGGCTATGCAACAGACTTACGCTCCGCTACACAAGGGCGCGCATCATACTCTATGGAATTCCTAAAGTATGCTGAAGCGGCTAAAAACGTAGCTGATGCAATAATTGCAGCTCGCGCTGTTAAGTAATTTTAGTTCGGTCCGGTCTTAGGGCTGGACTTTAATTTCTTTATAGGAAATTTGAAAATGGCAAAAGAAAAGTTTGAACGCGTAAAACCGCACGTAAACGTAGGTACAATCGGCCACGTTGACCACGGTAAAAC
>NZ_QNQN01000059.1:0-114873 GCF_004103285.1 Pseudoalteromonas sp. A757 | reverse complement strand
AAGAACATGGTGCGGAAAGAGAGACTTGAACTCTCACATCCGAAGATACTGGAACCTAAATCCAGCGCGTCTACCAATTCCGCCACTTCCGCATTTGTAAATGGTGGCTATGCCCTGATTTGAACAGGGGACCCCATCATTATGAGTGATGTGCTCTAACCAGCTGAGCTACATAGCCATCTATTTAACTTCTCATCATCGCTGATGCGGGGCGTATTATGCGTATATGCCCCCAAGCCGTCAACACCTTTTTTGCAAAAAATCTGCTAATACAGTTTGTTTGCAGATAAATTAAGCGAAACGGCTTGTTTTTATATCAAATCATGCAGGGCAATTGCAAATGTTTAACAATGCCTGTGAATTTTTATTCCTTTAGAGTCTATAACTTGCTTTGAAGAAAAGGCGCTATTTGATTAAAAAGCAGAGTTGATAAAACTAAAAAGGAGCCGAAGCTCCTTTTATTGCGATAGCGTGTAGTAACTATGGTTACACATTAAATAAGAAGTTCATCACATCGCCATCTTTTACGATGTATTCTTTACCTTCTTGACGCATTTTACCCGCATCTTTCGCACCTGATTCACCACGGAACTCGATATAATCATCAAAGCCAATAGTCTGCGCTCGAATAAAACCACGCTCAAAGTCTGTGTGGATTTTACCAGCAGCTTGAGGTGCTGTCGCGCCAACAGGGATAGTCCATGCTCGTACTTCTTTTACGCCAGCTGTAAAGTAAGTTTGCAGTTTCAACAACTCATAGCCACCACGTATTACGCGGTTCAGGCCCGGCTCTTCTAAGCCTAAGTCATCCATAAACTCTTTCTTATCTTCGTCTTCAAGTTCAGAAAGTTCAGCCTCAATTGCTGCACATACTGGGATCACAACCGCGTCTTCTGCAGCCGCAATTTCACGCACTTTGTCTAGGAATGGGTTATTTTCAAAGCCATCTTCGTTAACATTGGCGATGTACATAGTTGGCTTGATCGTTAAAAAGTTTAGGTAGCTTATTGCTGCAGCTTCTTCTTTATTTAGCTCAAGTGAGCGAAGCGTTAAACCTTCGTCCAAGTGCGCTTTTACTTTTTCAAGTACAACCAGTTCAAATTTCGCGTCTTTATCGCCGCCTTTCGCTTTCTTTGCGTTACGTAAAACTGCGCGATCTGCAGTATCCATGTCTGCAAGTACCAGCTCAGTGTTAATGACATCAATGTCTTCAGCAGGATCGATTTGACCCGCTACGTGAACGATATTTTCATTTTCAAAACAGCGAACTACATGACCGATAGCATCCGTTTCACGGATGTTTGCCAAAAACTGGTTACCTAAACCTTCACCTTTTGATGCGCCTTTTACCAAACCGGCAATATCTACAAACTCCATTGAAGTTGGGATAGTACGCTGAGGATTTACAATTTCAGCTAGCTGGTCAAGACGAGCATCTGGTACTGGTACTACACCGGTATTCGGTTCGATAGTACAAAAAGGAAAGTTCGCGGCCTCAATGCCCGCTTTAGTCAACGCATTAAATAAAGTAGATTTACCTACGTTAGGTAAACCAACAATGCCACATTTAAAACCCATAGTGTTTATTCCTAAATTTCTACCGTATTATCTCAAGCCCGCATCATGGCGAACGAGAAGCTTAGGTATTACTCAATCAATCGCAGCAGTGAACTGTTACGGTTTAAATGAATGTAGTCGATTTTGCGCTTTTAACACACCGTCTTTTGCGAGTATTTCCATACATCGAACTGCTTCATCCACAGCGGCATCAATTTTTTCTTGATCAGCTTGTGGTGCTTTGCCTAGAACCCACCCTGTGACTTTGTCTCTGTGTCCTGGGTGACCAATACCAACGCGCAATCGCATGAATTCTTTGTTATTTGCCATTTTAGCGATAATGTCTTTTAAGCCATTGTGGCCGCCGTGACCACCGCCTTTTTTGAGTTTGGCGATACCGGGTTCTAAATCCATTTCATCGTGAGCAACTAGAATACTCTCGACGGGGATCTTATAAAAATTGGCAAGGCTCGCAACCGCTTTACCACTTAAGTTCATATAAGTAGTAGGGATCAGCAACTTAAACTCTTGGTTATTGATGAGCACTTTGCCTGTGAGGCCGTGATGCTTAGTGTCTGGTTTTAGGAGGCAGTTGTATCTTCTGGCTAGTTCTTCGATAAACCAAGCGCCAGCGTTATGACGGGTGTTTGCGTATTCGGGGCCTGGATTAGCCAGGCCCACAAGCATTTGAATATTATTCAAGGTGTTAACACCTGAATAATTACTCAGCTGCGTCTTCAGCAGACTCTTCAGCAGGAGCTGCTTTAGGAGCGTTTACTGAAACAACTGCTTGGTCGTGATCTGCACCTTTAGCAAGTTCAACTGAAACAACACCAGCTGGAAGGTTGATGTCAGAAAGGTGTAGAGTTTCGCCAACAGCTAGAGTCGCTACGTCAACTTCAATGAACTCAGGAAGTCTTGCTGGAAGACAAGTGATTTCAATTTCAGTTAGTTGGTGAACGATAGTGTTACCACCTTTAGTCGCTTTCTCTTCGTTGATGAAGTGAACAGGAACTTTAGTGTGAAGCTTTTGAGAAGCATCAACGCGTTGGAAGTCTAAGTGAGTGATCTTAGGCTTGTACGGGTGACGTTGGATATCTTTAAGAATTGCTTCAACAGACTCACCGCCAATGTTAAGCGTTAGGATGTGAGTGTAGAAACCTTCGTCTTCTTGCGCTTTCAAAATTTTGTTGTGATCAAAAGTTAGTGAAACCGCATCTTTACCAGCACCGTATAGGATTGCAGGAACTTTATCTGCGCGACGTAGGCGGCGGCTCGCACCAGTACCTAGGTCAGAACGTACTTCAGCGTCAAATTTGTAGTCAGACATGGATGTCTCCAAAATAATTAAGTTAATGTATCAGAGAGCTCGCGACCAAGCTCCCTGCCTAAAAAAGGCGCGCCAATATACCACTAACGCACTTGCAATGAAACCTATAAAACAAAAAAAGCACCAGAGGTGCTTTTTGGCTAATCAGTTTTGCTGCTGATTAATGTTGAAACATCGCAGAGATTGATTCTTCGTTGCTGATACGGCGGATTGTTTCAGCCATCATATCCGCAAGTGTCAATACTTTGATGTTATCAAGCGCTTTCAATTCATCAGAAAGTGGAATTGAATCAGTCACAATAACTTCATCGATAACAGAGTTACGTAGATTTTCCGCTGCATTGCCCGAAAGTACTGGGTGAGTTGCGTAAGCGAATACGCGCTTTGCACCGTGCTCTTTAAGTGCTGCGGCTGCTTTACATAAAGTACCGCCTGTATCTATCATGTCATCGACAATGATACAGTCACGACCAGCAACATCACCAATGATGTGCATAACTTGAGAAACGTTAGCCTGTGGACGACGCTTATCAATGATCGCTAGGTCTTTATCATCTAACAGTTTTGCAATCGCACGAGCACGAACCACACCACCGATATCAGGTGAAACTACTACTACATCTTCGAACTTACGCTCTTTCATGTCTTCGATTAGCACTGGGCTACCGAATACATTGTCAACAGGTACGTCGAAGAAGCCTTGGATTTGTTCTGCGTGTAGGTCAACGGTAAGAACACGGTCGACACCTACGCTTGAAAGGAAGTCTGCAACAACTTTAGCAGTAATTGGAACACGAGCAGAACGCACTCGGCGGTCTTGACGTGCGTAACCGAAATAAGGAATAACGGCTGTGATACGACCAGCAGATGCACGACGTAGCGCATCAACCATGACGATTAACTCCATTAAATTATCATTTGTAGGAGCACATGTTGATTGGATGATGAATACATCTGAACCACGAACGTTTTCGTTGATTTGAACGCTAATTTCACCGTCGCTAAAACGGCCAACAACGGCATCACCTAACTCAATAAACAAACGTTTTGCAACTTTTTGAGCTAGCTCAGGTGTTGCGTTACCAGCGAAGAGCTTCATGTCGGGCACGGTAGGGTTCCTCAGGCACTGAATTTTTTGGACTAACATGCAATGACCATGAAATAAAAAAGTCAAAACAAGCTAACTTAAACAATTTACTTCTAGTTTTGCCAAGCGCGCAATTGTCGATGACAAATTGACTCACTTGTATTTTGGGCAATAAAGCCCTGCCAAGATGAAGGTAGGATTTCGAGCACACGCAGCGCTGCCTCACGATTTTCAAACTCCGCGAAACAACAAGCTCCAGTACCAGTCATTTTGGTTGGTGCATATTTTAGCAACCACGCGAGGGTCTTTTCAACCTCGGGGTAAAGCTTTTTGACAAGAGTTTGACAGTCGTTGCCCGTATCCGAGAGTTTCCAGCCGCTTTTTAGCTTTGGTGTATTGCGTGGTAAGTCTGGGTGAGTAAAAACTAATGCGGTGCTGACATGAACGGGTGGGGCAACCACCAAATACCATTTTTGAGCGATGTCAATGGGCTCAAGTTGCTCACCAACACCGTGGGCTACGGCTGTTTTACCTTCAACAAAAACAGGCACATCGGCGCCTAGTTGGAGACCGAGTTTTGCAAGTTCTGGGATAGTAAGCTGACATTGCCACAGCATATTGAGTGCCAATAAAGTCGTGGCAGCATCGGATGAACCACCACCAACACCTCCACCCATAGGAAGCTGTTTATTTAAGTGGATGTCGACACCAGCCGCAATTTTTTTATAGGGCTCAAGAATTTTGGCGGCTTTATAAATGAGGTTATCTTCGAGTGGAATACCTGCGGTGTCACCACAAATGACGATTTCTTGCTGGTTACTGGTTAGCGTAAATGCTAATTCATCACCAAAATCTAAGAAAGTAAATAAAGTTTCTAGTTCATGGTAGCCGTCTTCTCGACGGCCATTGATATGCAAAAAAAGATTTAATTTTGCCGGAGCGCTTAGCGTCAATGTCTTCATTTAAACTGCCATGAAGTGATTAATACTTTGACCTCAATATTGGTCGATGAGAGTTTCATACGGCTAGGTAGCCACATTCCATCTTGCATTTTATATTGTTGATAGGTGATTTGCCACACTCGGCCTGATGGGCTCTGCCACTGTGCATTGCTTATTCTGCCAAGGTCATCAAGTGTGCTGGCTGGTGCTTCGACTAAGCCTGTTAGCCATTGAGGGGCTTGATTGACCGGAAGAGAGAGGCCACTTAACCGCTTAACCAAGTCGCTACTGTCCATGCCTTTATGGACATTGTCTTCAAAGGTCAGCTCTGAGTGCGTGTCTAACTCTTCTAGTTCGAATATGCGGGTGCCAACAAAGCTGGTTAAAATCAGATTTTGTTTCTCTTCTTTTAAATACCAATTAAAGTTAGCTGATTGACGATTGTCTGGGGCAATAAATGCAAGTTTACCTCTCGCTTGCCAATTCTTTTGATGTTTTAGCTTAGATTGCCAGTCTTGTGCTACGTTTTGCTGAGGTAATTGTTGCGCACAACCGGTTAAAATTAATAAAAATATGAGTAAAATCAAATGAAGTTGTCTCAAAGGTCTTTCCTTACTTTCCATATTCGATTGATTTTTGGTAAAATTGCCAGCTTTAAAGCAGGGCTCGAGCAATACTGGCATCTATGACCATCATCGCACTTGGTATCAATCACAAAACCGCGTCTGTAGAATTACGTGAAAAAGTGGCGTTTTCTCCAGAACAGCTTACAGAAGCATTGCACCAACTCCAACATTCTTCGCAGTTTAAAGAATCTGTGATTGTGTCGACCTGCAATCGAACCGAGATCTATTGTAGCCTTGAGTCTGCTGATCCCCAAGCACTACTCGGTTGGTTGTCAGATTTTCATAACATAGAGCAACGAGACTTAACAGAAAATGTCTATGTGCATATGAATCAGGATGCGGTGAACCATTTAATGCGAGTTGCCTGCGGTCTTGATTCATTGGTTTTAGGTGAGCCACAAATTCTTGGCCAAATTAAACAAGCTTTTAGTACAGCCAAACAGCACCATGCAATTCAGCCAACATTTGAACGCTTATTCCAAAAAACTTTTTCGGTGGCGAAGCAAGTGCGTACCGAAACTGATATTGGTGCAAGTGCTGTCTCAGTGGCGTATGCCGCTGTTAATTTGGCAAAGCATATTTACGGTCAATTGGATAAAACTCAGGTGTTACTTATCGGTGCTGGTGAGACAATTGAGTTAGTCGCTAAGCACTTATCACAGCACAATCCAAAGTCAATCACCGTAGCTAACCGCACAATTGAGCGTGCACAAAACCTAGCAACAGAAGTTGGCGGTAGTGTTATTTCTCTGGCGCAGTTGCCTGATGCGCTGCCAAGCGCAGACATTGTTATCAGTTCTACTGCGAGCACCTTGCCAATAATAGGTAAGGGAGTAGTCGAACAAGCGCTTAAAAAGCGTCGTCATAAGCCAATGTTATTTATCGATATTGCGGTGCCTCGCGATATCGAAAGCCAAGTGTCAGAGTTGGATGCCGCTTATCTTTATTCAGTCGATGACCTTCAGGCAATAGTCAATGAAAACTTGGCCAGCCGTGAACAAGCGGCCATCGAAGCGCAGCAAATCATTGATACACGCACGCAAGAGTTTTCCGAGTGGCAACGTTCGCTGCATTCAGTGGATGTCATTAGGCAGTATCGACAAAGCGCGCAAGAAATTAAAAATGAGCTCGTGGACAAAGCACTAAATCAGCTACAATCGGGCAAAGAAGCAGATAAAATTATTATTGAATTAGCAAATAAGCTGAGTAATCGACTAACACACGCTCCAACACGCGCCATTCAAGAGGCTGCGAAAGAAGGCGATATAGATAAGTTAGCGCAACTCAAGCAAACATTAGGTATTGAGCAGGAATAACGAGTAAATGAAAGAGTCTGTATATCGTAAGTTAGAAACCTTAGTAGAGCGCTATGAAGAAGTTCAAGCGATGCTAAGCTCGCCTGAGGTGATTAGCGATCAGAACCGCTTTCGCGCCTTGTCAAAAGAGTTTTCAGAATTAGAAGACGTAGTTAAAGCGTTTACAGCCTATCAACAGGCTCAGGAAGACGTTGCAACTGCTGAAGAAATGCTAAAAGACTCGGATCCTGACATGCGTGAAATGGCACAGGAAGAGTATAAAGAAGCAAAAGCTGCCATTGCTGCGCTTGAAGATGACCTTCAAGTATTGATGCTACCAAAAGATCCAAAAGATGATAACAATGTATTCTTGGAAGTGCGCGCGGGAACGGGCGGTGATGAGGCGGCGATTTTCGCTGGTGATTTATTCCGCATGTATAGCCGTTACGCAGAAACGCAAAAGTGGCGCGTTGAAATCGTGAGCGCTAACGAAGGCGAGCACGGTGGCTACAAAGAAGTGATCGCTAACATAAGCGGCGATGGAGTTTATGGCAAACTAAAGTTTGAATCCGGCGCTCACCGTGTGCAACGAGTTCCTGAAACCGAATCTCAAGGCCGTGTTCATACCTCTGCGTGTACGGTTGCCGTGATGGCAGAGATCCCAGAGGCAGAAGCCATTGAAATTAATCCATCGGATCTAAAAGTGGATACTTTCCGTGCGTCAGGTGCCGGTGGTCAGCACGTCAACAAAACCGATTCTGCTATTCGTATCACTCACTTGCCGACAGGCGTTGTGGTTGAATGTCAGGACGAACGTTCACAACATAAAAATAGGGCGAAAGCACTGTCTGTACTAAGTGCGCGTTTACAGCAAGCTGAAGATGAAAAACGTGCGGCAGCAGAAGCTTCTGAACGTCGTAATCTAGTAGGTAGCGGTGACCGCTCTGAGCGCATTCGTACTTACAACTTCCCACAGGGCCGTATAACCGATCACCGTATCAACCTGACACTTTATCGCCTTAATGAAGTGATCTCTGGTGAGTTGGGTGCTGTTATCGACCCGCTGGTTATTGAATATCAGGCTGATCTGCTAGCAGCAATGAGCGAAAGCGATTAATGTCAACATTTAACATTGCCCAAGCCGTTACTTGGGCAACCTCTGAGCTGCTACCACATTCCGAGTCAGCAAAGCTCGATAGCGAAGTGTTATTGCTCCATGTTATCGATAAAAACCGCACTTATCTCTTTACTTGGCCCGAAGCGGAGCTTTCTGCAATAGAGCTGCAGCGATTCGAAGAATGTATCGCACGCCGTGTTTCGGGAGAGCCCGTGGCACACATTACAGGTCAAAGGGAGTTCTGGAGCCTGCCTTTAAAAGTCAACAACAGTACGCTTATCCCAAGGCCAGATACTGAAACTCTGGTCGAGCATGTTTTAACACTCAATATGCCAAATGACGCTCAGGTGCTAGACTTAGGCACAGGTACAGGTGCGATTGCTCTGGCGTTGGCGAGTGAATATCCCGCTTGGCAGATCACTGCGCTAGATGCTTCAGCAGACGCCGTGGCGCTTGCGAAGTCTAACCAAACTCAGTTGGGCTTCGATAACGTGTCGATTTTGCAAAGTGATTGGTTTAGCGCAATTGCAGAGCAAAAGTTTGATTTGATTGTGAGTAATCCACCCTATATTGATAGAGCCGATCATCACTTGTCAGAAGGTGATGTGAGATTTGAGCCGCTCAGCGCGCTGGTTGCGGATGACAATGGCTATGCTGATATTTTTCATATCATCAGGACGGCCAAGCTACACCTGAACTCGGGGGGATATTTGCTACTTGAACATGGCTTTGAGCAAGCAGATAAGATCCAACAGTTTTTTGCAGAAATGGCGTATATTAATATACTTACAATAAAAGATATGGCAGGGTGTGATAGAGTGACTTTGGCAGTGTTACCGTAAAGTTACGAACTCACACGAAAGTTAGGCGCTTCAATAGGATCCGCAATATGGATGATTTTTTGTTTTCAGACGAACCCGCTGACGTAGTTGAACCTGAAAAAGTAGGCACTTGGAAGGTCATTATTGTCGATGATGAGCCCGAAGTGCATGCAGTGACAAAATTGGCACTGAGTGACTTTGAGTTTCAAAAGAAGCGTCTGGAATTTATTAGCGCTTATTCCGGTGAAGAAGCAAAGAAAATCGTTGATGCCAATCCCGATGCTGCGGTGGTGTTGCTGGATGTGGTTATGGAAACCGACGATGCGGGTTTGCAGGTCGCAAAATACATTCGTGAAACTGCCAAAAATAACCATATCCGTATTATTTTAAGAACCGGCCAGCCAGGTCAAGCACCAGAGCGTCAAGTTATCGTTAACTATGATATCAATGATTATAAGTCGAAAACAGAACTCACCGCGCAAAAACTCTTTACTGTGGTGATGTCGAGTTTGCGTTCATATCGTGACATTCTTGCCATAGACCAATCAAGACAAGGGCTTGAGAAAATCATTAAAGCCTCTCGTGATATTTTCGCAACTCACTCCATTGAGAGCTTTATTGAGGGCGTGCTACAGCAACTTACTTCGCTGATAGGCACGGTCGACCAAGCTATGTATGCAACATCGCTTGCAGCGGGTAAAGAAGCTGGTCAAACGAACGATCAACTGGTTGTATTTGCAGGGCGTGGAGAGTTTGAAAGTAGCGAGGGTAAGCCAATTTCGGAAGTGCTCAGCAGCGATCAAATGGATGCTTGCTTAAAAGCACTACAAGATAAAGACATTGTATACAAAGACAATTATCTATTTGCGTATTGCTCCAGTGACTACAATCACGCCTCAATGCTGTTTGTGTCTGGGATCCCTGAGTTCTTAACTGAAACCCAGCGTCATTTAATTGATATTTTTGCCCAGAATATGCAGCTTGCTTACGAAAATGTACAGCTACAAGCCGAAATTGAAGATACCCAGCAAGAGTTGGTGATCCGTTTAAGTGAAGCACTTGAACTTCATTCAACCAATACTGGCAATCATGTGAAGCGGGTGGCATATCTTTGTCATACGCTTGCCAAAGAAATGGGACTTTCTGATAAAGAGGCTGAGCTGGTGAAAATGGCTTCACCACTGCACGATGTGGGTAAAGTTGGTATTCCCGACACGATTTTAAATAAGCCTAGCAAGCTGGATGATGAAGAATGGAAAGTCATGCAAACTCATACAGACAAAGGCTTTGACTTATTAAAAGATTCTCGTCGTGAGATTGTCAGTGCGGGCGCGTTAATCGCTCGAGACCACCATGAAAAATGGGATGGTAGCGGTTATCCGAAAGGCAAAAAAGGCGATGAAATACACCTTTATGGTCGTATAGTGGCACTAGCCGATGTGTATGACGCCTTACGCCATAAACGTTGCTACAAAGAGGCATGGAGCCAAGAAGATGCGCAAAAAGAGATTACTGCGCAAAAGGGAAAACACTTTGACCCTAAACTCGTAGATGTATTCAACCGTTGTATTAATGAGTTAGAATTGATCCTACAACGTTTCCCTGATTAGAGAATGATATGGATTACATGGCGTTAAAACATACGCACTTATTATTTGTGGTATTGAGTATTGTACTATTTTACACTCGCGCGTTTTCGCGTTTGGGCTCTGGTAAGTTAGCAACAAACAAAGGTGTGTTTATTACCAGCCACAGTGTAGACACTTTATTGCTAGTTACGGCTGTTATTTTGGCGGTAACGGCGGGGCTGAATCCTGCGCAACAACCTTGGCTACTACAAAAAATCGTTTTAGTGTTTGGTTATATTGCGCTGGGTTTTGTAATTGCAAAAGCAAGTGTTAAAAAGACCAAATACTTGGCGCTAGGCGCTGCAACATTAGTACTAATGGCCATCGCGCATCTCGCCGTAAGCAAACAAGGCTTCTTTGCTTAAGCATTTCAATTGGCGCTTGGCTTATCACCGAGCGCTTCTATATCTCCATAATAAGTAAACATTTTTACTATTTCAGTGAACGATAGATTGGTATTACTAAATTTCCCCCCTTGGGAATATGACAAAAAGTGGTAAACTAGTCGTTCTAAATGAAAGCAATTCAAGAGAAACCGAATTTTATGAAGAATGATATCTGGTTAGATGAGAATGACTTATCTCTCGATGACAATTCAGATGCATTTTCCTATCCGCCATTGATCCGCTGTATCAAGGCTGAGCAAAGTTGGGATGCACAAGCTGATACCAATGAAACTTTGTGTCAGTTAGCAGAGCTTGAATTTGCCGTGGATGAAATTCGCCATAAGCACGCAAGCAAACATAAATGTTTAGATGAAATCTTGGACGCTTTTTATACCCTGTGGCTATTCAGTGGTAGCAGTCAAAAGGTACCAGAATACAAGCTCAACAGTGTTTGCTACGCTCTTTCTATGCGCAGTGGTACTAATACTGCGTTGGGTCTTATTTTAGTGCACCTGCTTGAACGAGCGAAGTTAGAGGCAAGCCTTGCTCTAAGTCAAGGGGAGATTATCGTGCATGTCGCATTTAGCGAAGAAGAGGGTTATGTCATTGAGCCAAGCTCAGGTCATCAGAGCTGGTACATAATTCCAGAAAACGAAAACAACCAAGACAAAGAGCAAGAAAAAGACCAAGAGCCGATGGAGCTTATTTTTAACGAAGAGTCGTTGAAGCTTTATTTGTCTCAGCAAAAGTGGGCGTTTATTGCAGCAGAAAAGTTTGGTCATGCGTTAAGTTGCGTCGAGCAATTGATGGATATCTTAGGCGATGATCCTTATGAGCGTCGTGATAGAGGCTATCTACTCAACCAGTTAAATTGTCCGAAGATGGCAAAAGACGACTTACAGTTTTTCGTTGATGAATGTCCGGACGACCCAACCATTGAAGTGATCCAGCATCAGATCAAAGAGTTGGCTGATCATAATAATATTTTGCATTAAACATAGTTATATAAAAAATAATAACAGCGAGGATTTATGGAGCAAAGCGCTGCGCTCGTTACCAATAACGCGGTAATTATGGGCCTTTTGGCCGTTATACTGGGATTTGTTTTTTACACATCAAGTCAAAAAAGCGGAGTTTGGGCTAAGTTTTACAAGTACGTGCCAGCGCTGTTGATGTGTTATTTCTTACCATCTCTATTAAATACCTTTGGTATCGTTGATGGCAACAATAATGATGTTTACACGGTAGCAAAATATTATCTATTACCCGCTTGTTTGGTGTTATTGACACTAAGTATTGACCTAAAATCGATAGCGGCTTTGGGTAAAAAGGCAATTATCATGTTCCTGACAGGAACGGTGGGTGTGGTGATTGGTGGCCCAATTGCGCTTTTACTTACTGCTACCTTTATGCCTGAGCTACTTGGTGTAACTGGCTCAGAAGCCGTATGGCGTGGCATGGCCGCGCTTGCAGGAAGCTGGATTGGTGGTGGTGCCAATATGGTCGCGATGAAAGAGATTTACGGCGCAGGCGGAGAAATCTTCACCATCATGGTAACGGTTGATATTGTTGTCGCAAACTTGTGGATGGCGTGTTTGCTCTACATGGCGGCGCGCAATAAAGAAATCGATGCGCGAACAGGGGCGGATACATCTTCAATCAACTGCCTAATTGACAAAGTACAAGCATTTGAAGCCGAGCACGCAAGAAAACCCGAACTCAAAGACTTGATGATCCTAGTTGGTTTTGCTTTTGGTGCAACGGGTTTTGCGCATTTTGCTGCAGACTTACTGGTGCCATTTTTTAGTAGCAATTACCCAGAGCTGAAGAAGTTTTCTCTTCATAGCAAACTGTTTTGGATTATTGTCCTCGTTACGACCATAGGTCTGGCACTTTCGTTTACCAAAGTACGTCAATATGAAGCGGTTGGCGCGTCAAAAATTGGCTCGAGCTTTTTATATATTTTAGTAGCAACCATTGGTCTACACATGGATATCACCAAAATTGTTGAGGCGCCTAAATACGTCGTTATTGGTGTTATTTGGATGGCCGTGCATGTTGGTTTGTTATTTATTGTTGCTAAATTAATTAAAGCACCCGTGTTTTATGTTGCCGTTGGCAGTAAAGCAAATATTGGTGGTGCGGCATCTGCGCCGGTGGTGGCCTCGGCGTTCCACCCAGCGCTTGCTCCGGTCGGTGTGTTACTGGCGGTGCTTGGTTATGCCCTTGGTACTTATATGGCTTGGTTATGCGGACAATTGCTTCGTGTGATAGGCAGCTAAAGGATAAAAAATGAATACAGATATTATTAACGTTGCGGGACGAGAAGTTGCAAACGATAAACCGTTCGTGCTGTTCGGTGGAATGAATGTGCTTGAGTCTCGTGACTTGGCAATGCAAATCGCAGAGCATTACGTTGAAGTGACGAGTAAACTTGGGATCCCATACGTATTTAAAGCGTCATTTGATAAAGCCAATCGCTCGTCAATCAATTCTTACCGTGGCCCCGGTATGGAAGAAGGCTTAAAGATTTTTGAAGAAATCAAAAAGACCTTTAATGTACCGGTGATCACCGATGTACATGAGCCATTCCAAGCAAAGCCCGTTGCGGAAGTTGCTGATGTGATCCAGTTACCTGCGTTCCTTGCCCGTCAAACTGACTTAGTTGTCGCTATGGCAGAAACTGGTGCGGTGATTAACGTGAAAAAACCACAGTTTTTAGCGCCACATGAAATGCGCCATATCATTAAGAAGATCAATGAAGCGGGTAATGACAAAGTTATCCTCTGTGAGCGCGGCAGTAGCTTTGGCTATAATAACCTGATCGTGGATATGTTGGGCATGGATGACATGAAGCGTATGGCTCCTGTTATTTTTGATGCGACACATGCGCTACAGCGTCCGGGTGGTCGTAGCGACTCTGCAGATGGCCGCCGTGCTCAGGCTGCTGAGCTTGCTCGTAGCGGTATGGCACTTGGGTTAGCTGGACTCTTTATTGAAGCGCATCCGAATCCAAATGAAGCTAAGTGTGATGGTCCTTGTGCATTGCCATTGGCTAAACTTGAAGGCTATCTACAACAGATGAAAGCGGTAGATGAGCTAGTTAAGAGTTTTGCGCCACTGGACACCAGCGCAGCTGATTTATAATCTATACCCAAGCGACCTCATAATTAGATGTTGTTTGGGGATTTTACTTGCCCGCGGTTAGCGGGTTTTTTATAGGCATGAATGAATGTCACGACGAGTTCCACCATTAAATGCATTAAAAGCCTTTGAGGCGGCGGCACGACACCTGAGCTTTACCAAAGCAGCAGAGGAGTTATACGTCACTCAAGCTGCGGTTAGTCATCAAATTAAAATCTTAGAAGAACATCTAGGTTTAAAGCTGTTTTTGCGCAAAAATCGCTCCTTACTATTAACTGAGGAGGGGCAGGGCTATTACCTCGATATTAAAGATATTTTTTCACAATTAATCGATGCGACTGAAAAGCTCCTAGCGCGAGGCGCAAAAGGGTCGTTAACGGTGAGTTTGACGCCGAGTTTTGCAATTCAATGGTTGGTACCAAGGCTGAGTAACTTTAACGAGTTGCACCCTGAAATCGACGTACGGATCAAAGCCCAAGATCACGACGACAACTCGTTAACGGACGACGTTGATGTCGCGATTTACTACGGTCGTGGTAACTGGAATGGGGTGCAAACCCATAAGCTACATACCGAGTACTTCGTGCCATTGTGTAGCCCGTTTTTGTTAACTGGCCCCAAACCGCTTAATCAGCCAAGCGATTTGGCCCAGCATACTTTGCTTCATGACACCACGCGTCGTGCTTGGAAAGCATGGATGAAAACCGCTGGGGTCAGAAATGTGGCAGTAAATACCGGGCCTATCTTTAGCCACTCTTCTATGGTGTTACAGGCAGCAATTCACGGCCAAGGCGTGGCGCTGGGCAATAGCGTACTGGCAAGACCGGATATAGATGCAGGGCGACTGGTTATTCCATTTAGTCACCACCTCGAAAGTAAAAATGCCTATTACTTGGTATTTAGAGAGTCACAGTCAGAGCTGGGTAAAATAGTTTCATTCAAAGAATGGATGCTTGATATGGTAGAACACGAACAAGAGTTAAATAGTTTATGAGCGCAGTAAATATCGAATGGCACTATGCTGAAAACCCAGTTGCGCAGTTTATTTTTGCCCATGGTGCAGGTGCAGGAAGCGATAGTGATTTTATGCAAGAAATGGCTAAATTGCTTGTTTCTAAGGGCGTTCAAGTTGGGCTCTTTGATTTTGAATATATGCAGCAAGCCAAACAAGAAGGGAAAAAACGCCCACCTGAGCGTGCTCCTAAGCTACTCGCGTATTTTCAACAAGTACTGGCAGCAGTAGAACCAAGTCTACCGCTCTTTATTGGTGGTAAATCAATGGGCGGGCGTATGGCATCTATGCTGGCCTGTGAAACCACTGTAAAGGTGGAAGGAGTACTTGCGTTTGGCTATCCATTCCATCCGCCTGGTAAGCCGGAAAAGCTCAGAGTGGATCATTTTCCTGAGTTGAAATGCCCGCTGCTCATTTTACAAGGCGAACGCGATACCTTTGGCAATCGCACAGAGGTTGATGCCATGTGCTTTCCCGAACAAGTTATGGTGAAGTGGCTCAAAGATGGTGACCATTCACTCAAACCACGTAAGGTGAGTGGTGTAAGCGAATCAGAGAGCCGCGCGAATGCCGCCGCGATAGCGGCGAATTTTATTAAGGAGCGCTGTCATGGCTAAGCTCTACTTGATTATTGGCAGCGTGTTTTGTTTATTGTCTGTGGCACTCGGCGCGTTTGCCGCTCACGGTCTCAAAGGACGTTTGAGCGACTATGCCATTGGTATTTTTAATACGGCTGCACAGTACCAAATGACTCACGGCCTTGCCATTATTGCCACCGCGTTTTTAATCAAATGGGGCCTCAAGGTGCAAATTGCTGGTGGTTTCTTTATTGCTGGTGTACTGCTATTTAGTGGTAGTCTGTACTTACTAGCTTTAACGGGCATGAAATGGCTAGGGCCAATCACCCCAATCGGTGGTACCTGTTTTTTAATTGCTTGGATTTTATTGATAGTTCAAGCTGCTAAATCTTCCTTTTAATCTAGAGAATCTAATGTCGAGTATCGTTATCTATTGTCGCGGTGGTTTTGAAAGTGACGCCGCAGCCGAAATTAATCACTATGCTGCAAAGCATGGAATTGCTGGCTACGTAAAGGCTAAGCCGAATACTGCTTTTGTAACATTTGAGTGCTTTTCGCCAAATGATGCTGAGACCTTAGCGAAGAAAATCGACTTTAAGAAACTGGTGTTTGCAAGGCAGTGGTTTGTTGGCACTTTACATACCCATATGCCGATTGAAGACAGGGTGAGCGTGATAAAAGCGGCTGTGGAAGGCTTTCCTTTGTGTGGTGAGCTGCGCGTTGAAACGCCAGATACTAATGAAGGAAAAGAACTTTCTAAATTCTGTAAAAAGTTTTCAACGCCATTGTCTAAGGCACTCGAGAAGCAAAACAAGCTGACTCGTGAGGTAAAACCTGCCAAGCCTGTATTACATGTATTGTTCCTTGCTAATAACACCGCTTATGTTGGTTATTCGTTTAGTGATAACAATTCGCCATTTTTTATGGGGATCCCGCGTCTGAGAATGCCGTCGGACGCACCAAGTCGCTCGACGCTAAAATTAGACGAGGCATTCCATGTCTTTGTACCTAAAGACCAGCAAGAGACACGTGTACGTGCGGGGATGCGAGCCGTTGATTTAGGTGCTTGCCCAGGTGGTTGGACATACCAACTCGTACGCCGTGGCATGTTCGTAGCCTCAATCGATAATGGCCCGATGAATGATGACCTGATGGAAACGGGACAAGTGAAGCACTATCGTGAAGATGGATTCAAGTACCGCCCAGAAAAACGCAATATTGATTGGTTGGTGTGTGATATGGTCGAAAAGCCAACGCGTGTTGCTGATTTAATGGTGGACTGGGTGGTGAATGCGTTTGCTCGAGAGCTGATCTTTAACTTAAAGCTACCGATGAAAAAACGCTTCGACAGTGTGTATGAATGTCTTACGCTTATCCATGAAGAGCTGCAAAAGTACAATGTAGATTATGAGATCCAAGCAAAGCACCTATATCATGACCGTGAGGAAGTCACGGTACATATTAATGTGCTTAAAGTGCCGCAAAATTTGTACAGCTGATTTGTAGGAGCGATTTCACATCGCGATATTTTTCATCAAGCTCGCCGCATAAAGCGATTCTTACACGGGAGTTAGCTTAGTTGTAGGAGCGATTTCACATCGCGATATTTTTCATCAAGCTCGCCGCATAAAGCGGCTCCCACACGGTGGTTAGCTTAGTTGTAGGAGTGATTTTACATCGCGAGTTTTTCATCAAGCTCGCCGCGTAAAGCGGCTCCCACACGGGAGTTAGCTTAGTTGTAGGAGCGATTTCACATCGCGATCTTTTTTATTAAGATCGCCGCGTAAAGCGGCTCCCACACGGGTGTTAGCTTAGTTGTAGGAGCGATTTTACATCGCGATATTTTTTATCAACTTCGCCGCGTAAAGCGGCTCCCACACGGGGGAGCTTAGTTGTATGAGCGATTTCACATTGCGATCTTTTTCATCAAGCTCGCCGCATAAAGCGGCTCCTACACAGATGTTCGCTTATTTATAGGAGCGGTTTTACATCGCGATCTTTTTATAAAGCTCGCCGCGTAAAGCGGCTCCCACACGGGAGTTAGCTCAGTTGTAGGAGCGATTTCACATCGCGATCTTTTTCATCAAGCTCGCCGCGTAAAGCGGCTCCCACACTGGGGGGAGCTTTTTGTAGGAGCGGTTTCACATCGCGATTTTTTCATCAAGCTCGCCGCATAAAGCGGCTCCCACACAGGGGTTAGCTTAGTTGTAGGAGCGGTTTCACATCGCGATCTTTTTTATCAAGCTCGCCGTATAAAGTGGCTCCCACACAGATGTTCGCTTATTTATAGGAGCGGTTTCACATCGCGATATTTTTTATCAAGCTCGCCGCGTAAAGGGTACCTACACAGTGGCTAGCTCAGTTGTAGGAGCGATTTCACATCGCGATCTTTTTGTTTTAATCAATCTGTCTTAATAACTCGTTACACGGTTGATTTCTGTAAGCGATGTCACCCCTGCGGCGGCTTTTTTCAGGCCAGACTTACGTAGGTTATCAAAACCTAACTGCTCCGCTTTTTCGGCAATCTCAAGAGAATTACCCCCTTCCATGATCAGATGCGAAAGCTCCGGCGTGATTTTTACCACTTCATAAATACCCACACGGCCTTTGTAACCATCGGTGCAGTGTTCACAGCCTTTAGGCGCAAAAAGGGTAATCTCTTTAATTTGCTCGGCAGTAAAGCCTTGCCCTAACAAGGCTTCTTCCGGCAGCGTTTCGGGTGTTTTACACTTAGGGCAAAGGCGTCTTGCAAGACGCTGGGCGATAATCAGACTCACCGAGCTTGCTACGTTGTACGCTGGCACGCCCATGTTTAATAGACGAGTAAGCGTTTCAGGGGCAGAGTTGGTGTGCAGCGTACTCAATACTAAGTGACCGGTTTGGGCAGCTTTTATTGAGATCTCAGCAGTTTCAAGGTCACGGATCTCACCAACCATCACTACATCCGGATCCTGACGCAAGAATGCTCTCAAGGCATTGGCGAAAGTCATATCCGCTTTGGTATTGATTTGTACTTGGTTAATACCCTCAAGGTTTATTTCTACAGGGTCTTCCGCGGTGCTGATATTGCGCTCTGGCTGATTAAGAATATTCAAGCCAGTGTAAAGTGACACGGTTTTACCAGAGCCCGTTGGGCCGGTTACCAAAATCATGCCTTGAGGCTGCTCTAGTGCGTCGAGGTAAAGTTGCTTTTGCTCAGGCTCATAACCTAGCACGTCAATGCCGAGCATGGCACTGGACGAATCTAGAATACGCATTACGATCTTCTCGCCCCACATGGTAGGCAGTGTACTCACACGGAAATCGATACTTTTGCGTTCGGAAATTTTTAGTTTAATGCGACCATCTTGTGGTTTACGTTTTTCCGCTATGTCTAAGTGCGCCATCACTTTAATACGGGCGGCGAGGCGCGTCGCGAGTGTGTTTGGTGGGCTTGCCATTTCATGCAATAGGCCGTCGATACGAAAGCGCACGCGGTATTTTTTTTCGTAAGGCTCAAAGTGCAGATCCGACGCACCTTTTTTTATCGCATCCATTAAAATTTTATTGATATAAACGATGATTGGCGCATCGTCTTTATCTTCGTTGGTGGTTTGCTGTTTAGGCTCGTCATCGACTTCTAAATCGGCAAATTCTTTAAACTCCTCTTCAGAAATCGAGAGGCCGCCCGTTGCATCAAACAGCTGATCAATCTTTGCTTCGAGTTTTTTGTAGTCGGCTACCAGTACTTCACACTGTAATCCAGTACTAAACTCAAAATTTTCAAATGCGCCAAAATCAGTCGGATCGGAAGCCGCTACGTAGAGTTTTCTACCTTTTTGTACCAGTGGTAAAATATGGTGCTTACGGATCAGCTTTTCTTTGACTAGCGCCGGCGGAATTTCACTAACGTTAAAGTGATCAAGATTAAAAAATGGCACCTTGAATAAGTCTAGGCATTCTTCAGCTAGCTCTTTGGAGCTCATTCCTGAACTTAAGCAAATCAACTCGGCAGTGGTGTTTGCTTCTGACTGGCGAGACTTTATTTGCTCAGCAGTGACTCGCCCTAGGGTAATAAATTTACGCAGTAGCGGGGAATGATGTTCCATAGTACCTCTTTGCCTTCACATTGAATGCATATTCAATATTTATCATTAAGTTGGAAAAATGCCAAGTTTTCACAATGAGTGTAGATTAAGTTTTACAGCCAAGTCTAGCCTAATTATTTAGACTTATTTTCACTTGTGCTAGTTTAAGAAATTCGTTGTGTAACCTATCTACCTGTTGCAGGCTTTCAAGTAGTGGCCGGTCGTTGTCTAGTATGTAATCCGCCTTTGCTTGTTTTTCTGAGCGCGGTAACTGCGACTCGATAATACGGCTTACTTGCGCGGCATCTACCGAATCTCGGCTGGTTGTTCTCGCGATTTGCGTATCAACAGCGACATCGACAAGTAAAGTGGCATCGCAATAGCGCTCTAAGCCATTTTCGAACAGCAAAGGCGCCGCTAAAACCACGTAATCGCTTTGTGCTGAGTTTAACTGCGCGAGTATTTCGTTACGGATTAACGGGTGAAGTAGGTCATTAAGCCACTGTTTTTTAGCTGCATCAGCAAAAATAATGGCTCTTAACTTGGCCCTGTCTAAATTGCCGTCAGGCTGTAAAATGGCACTGCCAAACTCATCAGCAATCGCTTGCAGCCCAGTGCTGCCTAGCGCGACTACTTCTCGTGCAACGATATCTGCGTCAACAACCACTACCCCTTTTTGCTGTAAGTGATTAGTGATCGCCGTTTTACCCGCTCCAATACCGCCAGTTACTCCTAAAATCCAATTCTTCGTTTTTAGCATTGTCTTACTTTACGTTATTAGGTTTACGTACCACAGCTGCAGCTGCTCGCCATACATTAGGGTGATCCAGCCTGCAATGGCTAAGTAAGGACCAAACGGAATAGGTGTAGCTTTATCTCGGCCTTGAACACTTAATTGGATGCTACCAATAATTGAGCCGACTAGGCTTGAAAGTAGCACTATAGTTAGAATTGCTTCCCAGCCCATCAATGCACCAAATATAGCTAACAGTTTAAAGTCGCCATAGCCCATGCCTTCTTTACCTGTGAGTAATTTAAAGAGCCAATACACACTCCATAAACTTAAATATCCAACTGCTGCACCAATAATGGCGCTATTGGGTTCGATGCCAACGCCAAAACAACTGGCAACCAGTACTAACCATAAAGTAGGTAGCGTCAGTTGATCGGGCAGCAACATTTCGTCGATATCAATGACGGTAAGTGCAACTAATACCCAAGTAATCAAAATGTACAGAGTGGCTTCTAAAGTGGCACCAAAATGCCACGCAACCCATGTGGAAAGTAGGGCGGTTGTTAGCTCTATCAAAGGATAGCGTACCGAGATTGACGCGTTGCAGTGGTTACATTTGCCTTTTAATAACAGCCAGCTGATCAGGGGAATGTTTTGCCACGCTTTAATTGGTGTTTTGCAGCTTGGGCAATGAGAGTTTGGTTTTACTAGATTAAACACTGGGGCTTCAGCGGTTTGTTTTGGTAGCTCATCAGCGAGCAATACGCGACATTCTGACTGCCAGCTCTGCTTCATCATTTTAGGTAAGCGAAGAATAACCACATTGAGAAAGCTTCCGATGCAAAGACTAACGAGTCCGACTGTAAGTAACCAATACCATAACTGGGTTTGCATCAAGTTGATAATATCTTGCATAGGTTGTGCGCTTGCTTATATTTTTTGTTTAAATTTTCGAGGCATGCTCGGTATCGGTTTTTGCAGTTTACCACACAGCACTATTTAGAGGCACAACACTGCACCTCTAAATGGTGTAATTTTGTGAACAAAATTAAATAACAGAGCCTAGTTGGAATATCGGTAAATACATGGCAATGATAAGGCCTCCGATCAGTACGCCGAGTACCACCATAATGAGTGGTTCTAATAGGCTAGAAAGACCATCTACCGCATCATCGACTTCTTGCTCATAAATGTTCGCAACTTTTGCTAGCATACCGTCCAGCGAACCTGATTCTTCACCAATAGACACCATTTGCACCACCATATCAGGGAAGACCTTGGTGTTATGCATTGCCCAGTGCATTTGGTTACCCGAGTTAACCTCAGCCTTAATCTCAGTAATTGCATTTTTATAAATAATATTACCAGAAGCACCTGCAGCAGAATCGAGTGCATCACCAAGCGGTACACCTGCTGCAAAGGTAGTCGAAAGCGTGCGGGCATAACGGGCTACCGCAGCTTTTTTAAGGATTTCGCCAATCACTGGAATACGTAAAATCATACGGTCGTTAAAGTGCTTTACTGCAGGGCTGCGGATCAGCATTTCTTTATAGGTGTAGGCAAAAAGGCCAATACCAAGCACAAATACCCACCAGTATTCCTGCATAAATTCGGAAATCGCGATAACCATAAGCGTAAAAGCAGGGAGTTCAGCACCAAAACCGGCAAAGATATCTTGAAATTGAGGTACAACAAATATCAAAAGGATAGTGGTTACTATTAGTGCGACGACAATTACCGCAATAGGATAGAAAAGCGCCTTTTTGATTTTGGACTTTAGTGCTTCTGTTTTTTCTTTATAAAGTGCTATGCGGTCAAATATGGTATCAAGCGCACCAGACTGTTCCCCTGAATGGACAAGGTCACAATAAAGCTCATCAAAATATCTTGGGTAAGCTCTTAAAGATTTCGCAAGAGGTTGGCCTGCTTTTACTTCATCAGCTATATGGGCAATTAGCTTAGATAAGCTTTTATTTTTGATGCCACGAGCAAGCATATCTAATGTTTGTACTAAAGAAACACCAGCCATTAGCATAGTGGCTATTTGGCGTGTAGTTGTTGCTATATCGGCTGAGGTAATTTTCTGTTTACCCGCCGATAATCCAAATAAAGGCTTTGGTTTACGCTTTACTTTTGATGGGGTGATCCCTTGCTTTCTGAGCTGAGCTTTAACCAAAGCAACGCTCTGTCCCGTCATTTCACCTTGTAGCTTTTTACCTCGGCTGTTTACACCACTCCAGGTAAACGTATCGTGCTTATTGTTTTCTTGTTTCATACAATTACAAAGGGTCAATGTTGACCCTTTTAACAATACTAGAAGTTATCTGCAGTACTAGAAGTTATCTGCAGTCTGCAGGTCTATATGCTTGAGCAAGTGTGCCACCATCACATGACCAATCGATTGAACCTGTTGGTACAACCCCCGCAGCAAGCGCATTACCACCTGAAGTAGGCTCTAGAATTATAGTACCGTCACCAGCTGCAGCAGTGTAGGTAATTGTTATCTGACCAGTCGCCGCTGCTACGGCAACGCCTCCCACAGCATCGGTCGCTGTAGGCGCTGTCCAACCAGTGCTCAAATCCGCACTTCCATTGACTGCATTTTCTGCAACTGCAACTTTAGCAGCTGAAGCTAGTGAGAAACCCTCTGCAATCTTAGCACGAATTACATAATCTTGATAAGCAGGCAAAGCTACTGCAGCTAGAATACCGATGATTGCTACTACAATCATTAGTTCGATTAGGGTAAAACCACCCTGTTGTTTTTGAGTCATGATGTGTCTCCTAAATTTTAAGTGACTTAACCATAATAGGTTTAAGTTAAGCGTTTATTAAAACCTTTGCAATAAATACCAATCCATCGAATCAACAAACTGGTGTGCTCAAATTGACTTAACGGCGCCCAAGAAGGTGAAGCAAGTTTATCATTCAAACATCTTGAAAACTAAACCCGTTAAGTTTGTGACCGTTCCCTAATCAACTAGAAGTGTAGCACCGATTTAGCTTCAGCGATCACAATTAACATTTACTTTAATAGTAAACGCTGATCCCTACAATCAAATTTTAATAATAAATTATTGATTCTCTTGCGGTAGCGCAAACTTTCCTAATATCGGTTCAAAAAATAAGCGGAATCAATCGTTACCGAACATTAAGATCTTGTTACACTCTAGTTCTTTTGTCGTATTTAACGAGTTTTAAGTAGGTTTGTCAACGAAATAGAAAACTTTTCCTATTACGCAGGATTACAGGGTGAGTGCACACTTTGCTGTTACGTAGTGGTATTCTTTTAAAAATGAAAAATCTGAGCTCACACGGGTTGGAAAATCAGCTACAGTGAGCGAACTACAGGTTACTTGATAGCACTATAAAAAGGGGATAGGGCCCAGCAATGAGCCCTGTATGAATGTTTTTTGAAATTTAGCGCAAGCTGGTTATTCAAAGCGCATCGAAAGATCGATACTTTGTACATGCTTGGTCAGTGCGCCGCTTGAAATAAAATCAACACCAGCTTGTGCGTAAGTCGTCAAAATTTCAATGGTCATATTACCAGAGACTTCCAGCTTGGCTTTGCCTTGTGTGATTTCAACTGCTTGTTGAATCTCACTTACGCTGAAATTATCTAACATAATAATATCGCTGCCCGCATCCAAGGCTTGTTGTAATTCGCCCAAATTTTCTACTTCAACTTCTACTGGCTTGTCCGGATGATTATTGCGCGCGGTCGCAACGGCTTTGGTGATACTACCACAGGCTGCAATGTGGTTTTCTTTAATAAGATACGCATCAAATAGACCGATTCTATGATTTTTTCCACCACCACATTTAACTGCGTATTTTTGTAGTGCTCTTAATCCTGGGATGGTTTTACGTGTATCCAGCAGTTTAGTTTGCGTACCGCTCAGCATCTCAACATATTTTGCTGTGGTAGTTGCTGTGCCCGACAGTGTTTGTACAAAATTAAGTGCCGTGCGCTCTGCGGTTAGGATCGCTCTTGCTGAACCACTTGCGGTAAACAAACGGGTATTAGCGGTGACAAGGTCGCCGTCGTTCACAAGTACATTGACGCTAACACTTGGGTCGACTTGCTGAAAAACCTCCTCGATTAACGCCTTGCCAACGAACACACAATCTTCCCTCGTGATCACATAGGCATTTGCTTGCTGTGTTTCTGGGATAAGGGCTGCGGTAATATCACCTTGGTTTGGTGTTTGATAATTAAGGTCTTCGTCTAGCGCCTGCTTTACCAATTGGCTGATAAGATTTTGGTCAATCATAGGTTGTCTTTTCATTTTTCTGTAATGGCCGAATTTTACGCGCGTTTGTCTAGGAGTACAATTGATGGAGAAGAATTCATGGAATTTGACGGCGCGATTTTTATTTCGCGAGGTAAATCCGCTGCTACGGTCATGCGTTGTTTGCTACTGTGAATTTACATCGCGACACTATTGTTAAATTACACCTAGGTCCATCCCTACCTTTTGTCTTATTTTGTCTTTATAATCGAATCTAAACCAAGGCTTGGAACTAATACTTTGAATTGGCTACCTTTTGCTAAACACAAGCAATCCCCACATTACGATGCAAGACCGCAAGCGTGTGAGATAGATTTACTGGTTATTCATAATATCTCGCTGCCCGCAGGGGACTTTGGCACGCCGTATGTGGAAGACTTATTTATGGGTACGCTGGACTGTGGTGCGCATCCGACTTTTTCTGACTTAGAGGGAGTTAGGGTGTCGGCGCACTGTGTTATACGTCGTGACGGTAGCGTCACCCAATACGTTCCCTTTGTTGAGCGGGCATGGCATGCGGGCGTGTCGCAGTGGCAAGGTCGAACTCGCTGCAATGACTTTGCAATTGGTATTGAAATGGAGGGAACAGACACCACGCCATATACCGAAGCGCAATATGCGAGTTTAGTAAAAACAACGCGTTGGCTGCAACAGCACTATCCAAAACTGACGAATGATCGTATTGTAGGGCACAATGATATTGCTCCAGGACGAAAGACAGATCCGGGAGCTGCATTTGATTGGCAGCATTATTTTACCTTGTTAAATAACCAAGAGAGCTAGGCAAGCATGATCTTAATTTCTATCATCATCGCGCTTATTATTGAACGACTTGGCGCGCGGGCGGATTACTGGCAAGTCGACTATTACCTGCAAAGTTACTACGCGAAAACCAAATCTTGGACTCAGCCAAGTGCCATGTTGGGCTCGCATTTCGGTGTGATGCTTTGGTTAGTTATTCCTGCATGCGTCGTTGCTTTTATATACAGCTTAAGTGACTTTGTATTTTGGCAGTTTGCAATCAATATCTGTGTGCTCTTGGTCTGTTTTGGTTGTGCTAAATATCGCAAGCTCTATAAGGGCTATTTGAATGCACTGACCAGAGGTGATAACGAAGCCGCTACGCTTTATGCGTTGCAAATGGGGCAAGACAAATTAGAAGACGAGCCAGGCGGAGAGACGTTTGGTCAGACGCTTTCGTGGATCAACTTTCAGCACTACTGCGGAGTTATTTTTTGGTTTGTGGCACTGGGCGCGCCGGGCGCTGTGCTATATGCGATGGTAAGACAAATTGTGCATTGGCATCATGAGCAAGAAAATCCACCGCTAGACCACGTGTTTGAGCAGTTTTGCCGGTTATTTTACTGGTTAAATTGGATCCCTGCTCGGATCGCAAGCTTCGGTTTTTTGATTATAGGTAACTTTAGTAAAGGTACATCAAGTTGGTTGAAGTATGTGCTAGATTTTAAAACCACGAATCGTCAAATTGTCACAAGCACTGCACTTGCGGCCGAGCAAATTGAACAGCAGTTTTTAGGCTGTACCTTTGAAGCAAGCTGTATGATGCGTCTTGTGAAGCGTAATATTCTGTTTTATCTCGTGATTATTGCTGTGCTGACTTTATTTGGGTGGGTTGAGTAAGTAACCTAAGCTGCAAAGCACACCTTTATATAACAATGCTCCATATACCGTCAGTGTATATGGAGCTGTTGACATCAGTGCTTGAAGTTGGCCTCTAACCAGCGCTTTTTCAGCTCTTCCATCTTAGAAATAAGCGGCGCATCAAAGCCCATGTTTCGAACCACATAATCAGTGACGTCAACCAAATCACAGACACCTGTGATGGACCATAGTGCCTCTTCAAGGTCTTTTGCTTTGTGGATTGCGTAATGGCTTACGTAACGTAACTCATTAGCCAGATAGTCCATATCTGGGCGGCCGGTTTTTGACACGTAAAGCTGATAGACAAAAAGTAAGTCGTTGCGTAGCGCCTTTTTAGCATATAAATACAGGCTATCAAGCGCTTCTTCGTGGGCAATAACTTGCGCGCTTACCGCTTCGTGTTGACTGCTTTGCTTTGGGTCAAATTTAATAAACACCAAATATTTAAGTGGTTTATCTTGTCTTGATTTTGCTTTTAGAATTTCTGTTAGCTTCTCTTCGACAAAGCGCTCGGGGAAAACAGCCTTAGCGTCTAAAGTATTGTCATCGTTATCGCTAAATGAGTGCAATAAGTGATGGAGGGATGTTGGGTAGAGTCCTTGCCCAATCGCTCCAACTGCATTATGTGAGGTTTCTTTGTGTAAATAAAGAGGGAACTGACAAACCGATTTCGTAACCATATTACGCAGTGCAAGAGACAATCCCGGTACCTTTGGTGTTTCATCACAAGCGACTAACTTGTCTTTGTTGTTTTCTATCAACGCTTTGAAGAAGTTCATTGCAGAGTGGTCCAACTGACCTATCTTTTGTACTTTTAGGTTAATGATAGTTTTGGTTTTATTTACCATCATCACTTCATAGCGTAAGTTGGTTAAATTATGCTGTTTCGTCAATTTTTGTAAATCGACCAAGTCTAAGTGTATGGAGTCGCCCTTATTCAGCGGCATTTCTTGGCCGCACTCTACTTGTAAGCCCATTACTGAAAAGTCGCGGGTTACACAGTTGAAACTCCCTTGACCGTCAATGTGAACGACGGCACTGGTTTTATAAAGGTAGCGCCTATGCGCACGCAAGTTAACGTACTCTAAGGCAACCACTTCAAGGGGAGGGGGGCTAGCTGACTTGCCGTGGCCAAACTTTTTTAATTGATTAACTAAGTTTTGTTCATAACTTAGTCGTTGAAATCGCTCATTAATAGATGGATTGCCAATATCTGTTAGCAACATGAGATATTTTACATCTTGAATAAAGCCTTGAACCCTTGGTGTCGGGCGCTTATTTAGTTTCTCGATATTTTTTCCTGCACTGGCAGGAAGCGAAAGCGGGATAAACGCATCTTCATGATGGCTTGGCATCAGCTGTACTTTAAACGTGCGCCAGCTGTCTTTTTGACTGCCAAAGGCAAAAAACAGATCGTTTAGTTGCTGCATTTCTTCCAGTTCAAAGTCAAAGGCTGAGTAAAAGTACATTTTACCTTGACTAGAGTGAGTAAACACATGGCATACCGCTTCTTTTACCGCGCCAGAAAGCGCGAGCAGTCGCTGAATTCGTTTTTGGTTGAAGACGGAATAAAGGCTTGATTGCTTTCTTTCGTCCTCAAAGTAGTAATTGATGTAAGCGTTATTTTCGTTGGTGAGCACCATACTTGGATAAAGTTGTTTTTGTTTCTCACTGATGAAAACAAACAAAGAGCAGACCCGTGGTAGATAGTATTGTTCATAGCCCTTACAAACAACGGCATCCAGAGTGTTGTCGAGATTTATTTTATAACGGCGCTTGTTACCGTGAATAAAGCTATTCAAAAAGTCATCAAACCCTTGGTTTTTCTCGATAAATGTACGTTTTAAGCGAACTTGATTATATTCAATCGTACCCGGTTCTACGGCGACGACTTCATACTGAATACCTTCTTTCAAGCCAAGCTCAAAGTCTTGCTCGAGACCCACTAAGCGGATCGAAATAATTTGTCCAGGGTCGACTTGCTGATTGGTCGGTAATTTTATTTTAGCGCCGCTGAGGGAAATATCGGAGGTCGTGGCGGAAACCTTAGGGCGATTTTTTGCCAATTCCACCGTTATTTTAATGGAGTAATTCATGCGCTCTTCGGAGCGACTTTCGTATGACGCGAAACGAACGAGTTTAGTGTAGTTATGATTCTCCGCGTCCTTCTCTACCTCTTCTTCGCGCGCTTGGGCCTGCTTTTGCATGACCTTATAATTATTGTCGGTACTCATTACAGACTCGTAAACTGCAAGAGTATAACCCCCGTGTTTAGCGACTTCCCGTTCGAATACTTCGATTGCCAAGTCGTCCATAAAGTGCTGTTTGCCTTCGTATTCGTAAGGCTTAACTTGGCCTGCGACTTGTCCTCTGAGGTCAATAAATCGTGCCACGGGCTGAGACAGCCGCGACATTTCCATTTTTAACAGAAATTGGTCTGGCTTAGATAAGTCCGCAGTTCGTTGCTTAAATATGCGATCAAAAGCCGGATCGCCAAGATCCAGTTTTAAATCCTCAATTAAGCTTTGATATTTTTGTAATCTATCTTCAGGCATAAACAGTTTTACACGCGCTCATTTTATGTGACCAGTTGGGTCACCGCCAATATTATGTCAACATTGGCGCTTTATTAGTTTATTCTTAACCTATTATTGTGTTTAAGCAAGATATATACCTGTAATTTATGGCAAAAAAGAAAACAGCATTTGTATGTAGCGATTGTGGTGCCGAGTTCGCGCGTTGGCAAGGTCAGTGTTCGGAGTGTAAGGCGTGGAATACGGTAACGGAATTTCGCGTTCCGTCAGCAAAGTCAGTTCCTCAAGGTGGTTCAACGTCAGGTTATGCTGGGCTGGTTGAAGCTAAAGTACAAACCTTAGATGAAGTTAACCTAGAGCAGTTACCGCGATTTTCAACGGGATTTAAAGAGTTTGACCGTGTCCTTGGTGGCGGTGTTGTGCCGGGAAGTGCAATATTAATCGGTGGTAGTCCCGGGGCTGGTAAGAGTACGGTGCTGCTGCAAACCATGTGTCGCCTTGCTGAAACCATGAACACTTTGTATGTCACAGGTGAGGAGTCGCTGCAACAAGTTGCCATGCGTGCCACACGATTGGGGCTACCGACAAATAAGCTTAAAACACTCGCAGAAACCAACGTTGAAACAATTTGCCAGCTCGCGCTTCGTGAAAAGCCAAGCATCATGGTTATTGATTCAATTCAAGTTATGCACATGAGTGATATCCAATCGGCACCGGGGTCGGTTTCTCAAGTGCGTGAAAGCGCTGCTTATTTGACGCGTTTTGCCAAAACCAACCAAGTTGCCATTATTATGGTGGGGCATGTAACTAAAGATGGTACACTGGCCGGCCCTAAGGTGCTGGAGCACTGTATAGATTGCTCTATTTTGCTAGAAGGCAGTGCGGACAGCCGTTTTAGAACCTTACGTGGCAATAAAAACCGTTTTGGTGCTGTAAACGAATTGGGTGTGTTTGCTATGACAAGCCAAGGCTTAAAGGAAGTAAACAATCCTTCGGCTATTTTCTTAAACCGTGGCGAAGCGCAAACACCAGGCTCATTAGTCATGGTTATTTGGGAGGGCACACGGCCACTCCTTGTGGAAGTCCAAGCGCTAGTAGACTATTCACAGCTCGCTAACCCGCGTCGCGTCACTGTTGGTTTGGAGCAAAATCGTTTGGCCATGCTACTTGCGGTATTGCATCGTCACGGCGGTTTACAGGTGTCGGATCAAGATGTGTTTGTAAACGTTGTAGGTGGCGTCAAAGTGACTGAAACCAGTGCCGATTTAGCCTTGATAGCTGCACTGGTTTCAAGCTTTAAAAACCAAACCTTAGACAGGCAGCTGGTGGTATTTGGCGAGGTGGGTCTTGGTGGTGAGATCCGACCGGTGCCTAGTGGGCAAGAGCGATTGCGTGAAGCGTCCAAACATGGATTTACAAGAGCGATTGTACCAAAAGCAAATAAACCAAAAGAGAATATTGAGGGGATGGAAATTGTTGCCGTCTCTAGCCTCAGCGAAGCGCTTGAGGCACTTTTTTAAATAATGGAGTGAAATATGAATAAGTCCACATTAGCAGTTGCCGTTGTGGTACTAGCGGGCGCAGGGTATGTTGGTGCCAACTACTATGTAAATGAGCAAGTGAAACAAGAAATCACCAAGCAAATAGAAAGCTTCGAACAAGACAGTGGCCTTACGGTGAGTTTTGCAAACAGCTCTGTTGATTTATTTACCCGTGGAGTAGAAATCACCGACTTAATAATTTCACAACCCGATGAAAATATAGCACTATTTACCATCGATAAGCTCAATGTTGTAGGTTACGAGCAGGACAAAATTAGCCCTTATACCGAGCTTGATCTAGTTGGTTTGAAATTAGCAAAAGAAGCTGAAGAGTTTACCCAAGGGATGTCGCCGGAGCTGGTGAATGCAACGTACCATTTGAATACAAGTCTCGCCTATGATGAAGCATCTGGCGCCAGTGAGTTTACATTCGCATCTTCTGCAGAAGGCATTGTGAAGACTTCTTTTAATGCTGCGTTTGGAAACAGTAAGGCTTTTATGGATGCTTCATTGGCAGCATCAAAAATTCAAGGTGATACACCGAATCTTGAGCAAGAGCTTCAAGCACAGTCGCAGATGATGACGGCAATGCAGTCTCTTGAGTTAAAGTCCCTTAGCATTAATATTGATAATGCAGGCGGCTTACCTCAATTACTTGAGTCTGAAATTGCTCAGCAGGGTATGAGCAAGGCTGACTTTCAGGCGATTGTTGCCCAGCAACTGCAAATGATGATGTTACCTGCTGAAATTCAAACGGCTGTAAATGACTTTGCTAATGGAGTGGAGTCACTTGCGATATCTGTTTCGGTACCACAAAGTCAAAGTATGATGACCCTGGGGCAGCAATTATCTATGTCTATGGCGCAAAATCCAGAGACACTGTCTGAACTTATCGAAATCAAGGCGAGCGGTAAATAAAGTCAATCCAGCTAGTTTAACGGGGTTGTGGACTTGCTCCTCAATCCCTCCATCTCTCATAAACCCATTCATTCGCAATATTATTTTTACCAAGTTGGTGAAATCTAAAGCAGCCTTGAGGTTGATCATACAATTCGTTGGAGTTGCAAAGGCTGCGGTGGTAGCATTGGAGTATCAATTGCTTGGGAATGTATTTATGAGCGAATTCAAAGACTACCAGCAAGCTCAATTGCTATTAGAAAAACACGAATTATTTATTGCCCCTGCCGAAGTTCACGGCACCATTTCTGGGCTATTGGCCTGTGGTCTAAATATCGAAGATTCAGAGTATTTGGGTCTATTGAGCGACGTATTTAACGACGGTCAAAAATTTTCAGCGCCAATTAGAGAGTTTTGCATCGATTTATATAAGCAAGTTGCCGAGCACTTCAACGACGGTGAGTTCCAGTTTGAATTATATTTACCGCCGGAAGACGAATCATTACACGACCAAGCTAACGCACTGATTGCTTGGGTATCCGGCTTTTTATTAGGCTTTGGTTTAAAGCAAAAGGACTATGGCAAGTTATCTGCAGATGTTAAAGAAGTAATTAACGACTTTAGCGAAATAACCAAGCTTGATACTGGTTTTGAAGACAGCAATGACGATAAAGAAGCACTGCTCGAAGTGGTAGAATATGTGCGTGTTTCTACACTGTTATGCTTTGCCGAGATGGGTAAAGAACCCCAGTCCGTTAGCACATCAAAGACGATACATTAATTATGATAAAAAACAGCGAGTTTGTAGCACGCCGTGCGCGTCTTATTGCGGCACTTGATAATAATGCTGTCGCAATTATTCCTGCGGCTGTTGAATTAACCCGTAGCCGCGATACCGAGTTTCCGTTTCGTCAAGATAGTGACTTTTTTTATCTCACCGGCTTTAAAGAGCCTGATGCGGTTTTAGTATTAACAAAAGACCGTGAGGGTAATGGTCAGTCTACGTTGTTCTGTCGTAATAAAGATAAGGTTGCTGAGATTTGGCATGGTCGCCGTATGGGCTATGAGCAAGCTAAGTCGCAACTTGAACTCGACCAGACCTTTGCGCTGAGTGACTTAGACGACGAGCTATTAAATCTCGTGAATGGTCGCAAGGTATTATTCTACGGCCAAGGCACGTACAGCGCCTTTGATGATAAGGTTTGGCAGTTACTGAGTACATTACGTGGCGCACCGAAAAAGGGCTATCGTGCCCCTGAGATCATCAAAGATATTCGTTCACTCGTCCATGAAATGCGCTTATTTAAGTCGGATGCTGAAATCGCCATCATGCGCGAAGCGGGCAGAATTAGTGCTGAGGCGCACAAACGGGCCATGCAGTTTGCAAAGCCGGGCGCGACTGAATATCAGCTTGAAGCCGAAATTCATCATCATTATGCAATGAACGGTGCGCGTCACCCAGCCTACGGCACCATTGTTGGTAGCGGTATCAATGCAACGATTTTACACTACACCGACAACTGTGACGCGCTACAAGACGGCGACTTGGTACTGATTGATTCGGGTTGTGAACTGGAAGGCTATGCGGCTGATATAACTCGTACTTTCCCAGTAAATGGCCAGTTTACTGATGCGCAGCGCAAGATTTATGAGTTGGTATTGGCGGCGCAAAATGCGGCCTTTGGTGAAGTAAAACCGGGTGGTACATTAGTCAAAGCCAATCAAGTGGCGATGACTGTATTGACTCAAGGGCTAGTGGATTTAGGCATTCTTGCGGGCGACGTTAACGAACTCGCAGAAGCGCAGGCATGTAAAGCATTTTATATGCATGGTTTAGGTCATTGGCTGGGTCTTGATGTTCACGATGTCGGTGAATACAAGTTAGATGAAGCAGATCGCCCATTTGAACCAGGTATGGTACTTACCATTGAGCCGGGCCTGTATTTTGACGAAGATGCGCAAGTTCCTGATGAGTATAAAGGAATTGGCATTCGTATCGAAGATGATTTGTTGGTTACAGACTCCGGTTATGAAAACTTAACCGAACTGGTTCCAAAAACCATCTCAGAAATAGAAGCATTAATGAATAACTAGTGGACACTTTGCGTGCAACAGTTTGATGTCGTCGTGGTTGGTGGGGGTATGGCGGGAGCCAGCGCCGCCATCGCCATAAAAAAAGTCTCTCCGCAGGCAAAGATTGCGGTTATTGAAGCCTTTGCGCCAAAAGGCAAGCAGCATCCAAGTTTTGACGACCGTAGTATTGCGCTTGCTGCGCAGTCGGTCGCATTTTTGGGCGCGCTAAATCTATTTAATCCCGAGTGGCAATACGTTGAGCCAATCACACAAGTGAATGTTTCTGACAGAGGTCACTTTGGTAAAGCGTGGATAAACCCTCAAGACTATAACCAGAAAGCGTTAGGCTATGTGGTTGAAGTCAATCCCTATGGCAGCTTTTTACACGAGCAGTTGAACAGCCTTGATATTGCACTGTTTTGCCCAAACCAAGTGGCGCATATACATCAACAACCAGAACAGGTTGAACTGACCCTTGATAATGGTGAGCAATTACAAAGTCGATTACTGGTTGTTGCGGATGGCGCACAATCTCCTACGCGGGCTAAGCTCAATATTGGCTTTGATAGCATAGGCTACGAGCAAGGTGCATTGATTGCCAATGTGCAAATCGACACGGCACATCGTGGTCAGGCATTTGAACGCTTTACTGAGCATGGACCAATGGCGCTGCTGCCAATGAGTGATAATCGTTATTCGCTGGTGTGGTGTATGCCAAATGAGCACCTTAGCGAGTTTGAAGCGATGGCAGCACATGAGTTTTTAGCTGCATTGCAGCAAGCCTTTGGATATCGCGCTGGGCGCTTTGTGCAAGTGGGTATGAGAGCAAGTTATCCGCTGGTGCTTGGGCGAGTAGAGCAACTCACTCATCATCGGGTGGTGGTGATTGGCAATGCGGCGCATGCTATTCATCCCATTGCAGGGCAAGGCTTTAATTTAGGTCTACGAGATATTCAAGTACTTGCCTCACAATGTCAGACATATAGGCTTGAAGAGTGGGGAAGTTTTCAATTTACGCGTGCTTATCAACTGGCGCGAGCGCAAGATATTAATACGGTGATGACATTAACCGATGCGCTCGTTCGACTATTTTCAAACTCATCAAGAACCTTAGCTTTAGGCCGTAGTTTAGGTCTACTCACCATGGCGCTGTCCAAAACAGCAAGAGCGCCGCTGGCCAAGCAATTGATGGGATATAAAGGATAAAGGAGTTGGCATGCAACAAGTTCAAGTTTGTATTGTTGGTGGTGGATGTGTTGGTTTAACGCTGGCGCTAGGGCTTGCGCAGCAAAATATCTCGGTATTAGTGCTAGACAGTGGTGAAAAACCAACGCCATTGGCACAAGAATACAGCGCACGCGTAAGCGCAATAAGCGCAGCAAGTCAGGCTTTATTTGAGCGCTTGGGCGTTTGGCCTGATATTAAAGCGCAGCGCGCCGCTGCATATACTCGCATGGATGTCCGTGATAAAGACAGCTTTGGTAAAATCGCCTTTGACAACGAATCGCTAGACTTACCTGAGCTTGGTCACATCATTGAAAACGATGCCATTCGCTATGCGTTGTTAACAGCACTCGAAGCACAGCAATCGGCCAAACTGATGTGGAACACAAAGTACCAAAGCTTGCATCAAACAGACACCGATGTGTTGCTAACGTTGGCTACTGGTGAGCCGGTGATGGCAAAGCTGGTGGTAGCAGCTGACGGTGCACGTTCGGCGATTCGTCAGCAGTTTAATATGCCAATCACTTATTGGGATTATGACCACCATGCGCTGGTTGCAACGATAAAAACTGCAGCACCTCATGATGCAACGGCAAGGCAAGTGTTCCTCCCTGATGGACCGCTGGCCTTTTTGCCGCTTGATGACCCATATACTCATTCAATTGTATGGTCTACCGCACCGGATAAAGCAAAGCAACTACAAGCCATGCCGGCCGAGGCGTTTAATAAAGTACTAAGTGCAGCAATTGATATGCAGTGTGGCGTGTGTGAATTGATTAGCGAAAGACATGTTTTTCCTTTAACCATGCGTTATGCAAAACAATGGGTGCAAGGGCGGATCGTTTTAATGGGCGATGCGGCACATACCATTCACCCACTTGCAGGTCTTGGCATGAATTTAGGGCTAAAAGATGCTGCCTATTTGATCACCTTGTTATCAGCACCGCAAGAGCAATTTGCCAGCACTCGGATACTGCGCCAATATGAGCGCAGCAGAAAAGCAGATGCTCAAAAGCATATTGCCATGATGCAAGGGCTTAAAGAGCTGTTTGAAGGCAATCATCCGCTTAAAAAGCTAGTACGTGGTGTGGGCCTGAGCTTGGTCGACAACCTCGGCCTAATCAAGCACCTGTTCGCCAAAGAAGCGATAGGCGGTAAATAAAAAAAATCGCCGCGTAAAGCGGCTCCTACAGAGATTTTATGCTGCTGGTAGGAGCGGGTTTACCCCGCGATCTTTTCCTAAAACAGGCATCACCAACTTTATAACTCCCCAATCCCATTGCTTAAATAAATACAATTCCAATAAGGATAATCACCAATCTGTTTTACCAACCCTGCCCGAAGCGGACTTGCAACTATGTATCTTGCTTGGTTTCTTAACATGGTATTATGCAAAATACAGGTGTCATAAAAATCTCTTTGCCATAGCTGCCGAATGTTCATTGTTCTTAGCTTAGTTGCCGTTCTTCCCTTTAAAGACTTAATGGCATCAGACAAGGAACACACATCCTTTAGTTGAAACAGGAGATGTAAATGATCTGGCATCAGTGTGTAGGCAATTAATTTGATAAAGTTATCCTGCTCAAGGTGGTAAATTTCGCGAATAACAACTTGATTGACTGCGAGGTTATTAAAAACAGCTGTTTTGTTTTTACAGCAAATAGTGATTGCATAATATTGACCAGCCGATGAAACTCGGCCCTTCCTTAAACGGCAGCTATGTGGCATGACTCTCTCCTTGAGTTCATTAATAAGTGCTCATGTAAGTATAGGACAAGATCGCTGCGTAAAGCGCCTCCCACAGAGGTTTTATGTTGCTGGTAGGAGCGATTTTACACCGCGATCTTTTCCTAAATCAGTATCGTCGCGTAAAGCGGCCCCCACGGAGGTTTTATGTTGCTGGTAGGAGCGGGTTCACCCCGCGATCATTTCAACAATTTCGCCGCGTAAAGCGGCTCCCACGGAGGTTTTATGTTGCTGGTAGGAGCGGGTTCACCCCGCGATCATTTCAACAATCTCGCCGCGTAAAGCGGCTCCCACATAGGTTTTGCGCTGTTGGTGGGAGAGGGTTCACCCCTCGATCATTTCAACAATCTCACCGTGTAAAGCGGCTCCCACAGAGGTTTTATGTTACTGGTAGGAGCGGGTTTACCCCGCGATCTTTTAACCTAATCTCAATGCAATAAACTCAGCGAGTTTATCAACCGCGTGGGCGGATTCTTGGGTGTTTTTGACAAGGCTGATACCGATTTGACCGAGTTCGGGTAATATTTGAGTTTGGGTCTGATAAGGCAGCTCTGCTGGCACAGTGCTTTTGGCCAGCACAGTGATCCCGAGTCCCTCTTTTAAAGCGGCGGTAAGGCCGGTTAAGTCGGCGTTGCTATATACAATCCGGTATTGTAATCCAGCTTGTTGCAGCGCTTCGATAGCACGGCGGCGATAAATACAGCCCTCCGGCGCGGTGACTAAAGTGACAACAGAATGCTGCGCAAGCGATAAATCGCCAACCCAAACTAGTTGGTCTTGCATAAACACTGGGTATTTGGACGAGCTCAGCTCCTCATTAAGCGCTAGCACCAAATCAAACTGGTCTTGCCTTACCACGGAAAGTAAGTGTTTACTCAGTCTTGATTTAACTTCTAATGCAACATCAGGATATAAAGAAACGAAATCGCCAATAATTGAGGGTAAGATCCGTGCTGCAAATTCGCTGGGAATGCCTAAACGCACTCGGCCCGTCACGCTCTCAGAGGTAAATTGCTGTATAATTGCATCGTTCTGCTGCAGCATTTGTTTGGCTAGGGGCAAAAGTAGCTCACCATATTGATTCAACACCTGCCTTTGGCCTTGCTTTTTAAACAGCTTGCAACCGAGCATGTCTTCTAAACGTTTGATTTGCAAGCTAACAGCTGGCTGAGATAAGCCAAGCAACTCCCCGGCCTTGGCAAAGCCACCGACATCAACCACAGTGACCAGCGTTCTTAATCCATCAATTGATAAGTTTTTCATATAAGGAAATGCAATTTATAAAACCCAAGTACATTAATATTATTTATCAATTGATAAGTAAATACAATTTGTTGTTGAGTTTGTGCATCCTTATACTTTTGCTCATCGAAATTTCACTAAGGTAGTGCCATGAGCGTCACGCCAATTATCTTTGCAAAGCACCGTCAGGGCAGTGTTCCGGCGCAAAACCATTACATGCCAACTGATGCTGTTGTTGTACTCGATTTCAGCGGCTTTGAGACCACGCCTTTCTTAAGCCAAATTCTTGCACTTAACTTGAATAAGTTAATGGCACCTGGCTTAGGTTTTCAAGGCAAACTAGACAGTGGCGAAAATTTCGCCGTGTACTATTTTAGTGAAACGGCTTACCGTTTTGTTGTAAGTGAAAGCGCAGCCGCTGAGCTGGCAACACTGATTGATAGCCATGCCGACGAGTTCGATATTGAACTGGTTCGCCGTCATGATTTAGTTGCCGCCACCATAAGCGGTGAGCTTGCGTTTGAGCGTTTAGTCAGTGACTTTACGTTAACGCCTGGCCTTAGGATCTCAGATAAAAATGCCTGCTATGGCAAGCAAAGCGGTGAAGTATTTATTACGACCTTGCTGGTGGACGAACAGCAACAGTATCAGTTGATTGCGCAAGCTGCTGTGTTAGATAAGTGGCAAACGACGCTCACTGACGCTGGTTTTAAACTCGTTTCATAAATTCCGTGCAGTTATCGCAAGCGCGATAACAATAACCCCCTCAGCGCCAACCGATGGCGGCTGAGTAAAAAAGTGAAGGATAAGTATGACTTCTAAAACAGTACTACACGCGAAGCACCTAGAAGCTGGCGCGAAAATGGTAGACTTCCACGGTTGGGAAATGCCAATCAATTATGGCTCACAAATTGAAGAACACCATGCGGTGCGTCAAGATGCGGGCATGTTTGACGTTTCACACATGACGATTGTTGATATCGAAGGTGTAGACGCAAAGGCATTTTTACAAAAGCTAGTTGCAAACGATGTAGCTAAGCTTACTGTGGCTGGTAAGGCGCTATACACAGGCATGCTAAACGAGCAGGGCGGTGTAATTGACGACCTTATCATTTACTTCTTCACTGAAACGCAATATCGCCTAGTCGTTAACTCTGCAACACGCGAAAAAGACCTTGCGCATATCGGTGCAGTAGCTGCAGATTTTGATGTGGCAGTAACAGAGCGTCCTGAGTACGCGATGATTGCGGTACAAGGTCCAAATGCAAAAGCAAAAACAGCAACTATCCTAGACGAACAACAACAAGCGGCTGTTGAAGGCATGAAGCCATTCTTTGGTGTGCAAGCTGGCGACCTATTTATCGCAACGACTGGCTACACTGGTGAAGAGGGTTATGAGATCGTAGTACACAACGACGGTGCGGCGGACTTATGGCAAAAATTATTAGACGCAGGTGTGCGTCCTGCTGGCCTAGGTGCACGTGATACGCTACGTTTAGAAGCGGGCATGAACCTTTACGGCTCAGACATGGACGAGACGGTGTCTCCACTTGCAGCGAACATGGCATGGACAATTGCATGGGAGCCAGAGGAGCGTGACTTTATCGGTCGTGCAGCTATCACTAAACAACGTGCTGAGCAAAGCACGGATAAGCTGGTAGGTTTAGTCCTAGAAAGCAAAGGCGTATTACGTGGTGGTTCTAAAGTTATCGTAGAAGGTGGCGAAGGTGTTATTACTTCTGGTACATTCTCACCAACTTTAGGCTTCAGTGTAGCGCTTGCGCGTGTACCTCGTTCAATTGGCGAGACTGCACAAGTTGAAATGCGTAAGAAGCTAGTTGATGTTAAAGTAGTTAAGCCAAGCTTCGTTCGTAACGGCAAGTCAATTATCTAGTTTTTATAGATAATAAATAGAATAACATTGATGTCGCTCGCGTGGTGACATCGCAACCGACCAAAGGAACAAAAAAATGAGCAACATTCCTAGCGAGTTAAAGTACGCTACTTCACACGAGTGGGTTCGCGCTGAAGGCAATGGCGAGTACACAGTAGGTATCACTGAGCACGCACAAGAACTTCTAGGCGACATGGTATTTGTTGAATTACCAGAAGTAGACGATGAAGTTGACGCGGGTGAAGACTGCGCGGTTGCTGAGTCTGTAAAAGCAGCATCAGACATCTACGCACCAATCGGCGGTACTATCATTGCGGTAAACGAAGACCTAGAAGATGCGCCTGAAACTGTAAACAACGATGCTTACGGTGACGGTTGGTTGTTCCGTATTAAAGCGTCTGATGAGTCTGAGCTAGATAACCTACTAGACGCTGAAGGCTACGCAAATTCAATCGACGAAGACTAATTTGTTGATAGTAATAAAAGCCCCTTTTTAGGGGCTTTTATTGTTGCTTTTTGGGCAAGGGTGCTTGCTCAGGGTATGACGAGCTCATGCCAACGTTTTTAGAATACTGCCGTTACCAAGGTATCTCATTTAGATAAAAACAGTATTCACCTTTTTCATTTGGATCATAGGAACCTGGACTAATGTCAAACGCCAAATCTCTTGAACAGTTAGAGCAAAAGCAAGATTTTATCCGCCGCCATATCGGGCCAAGCCCAGCACAGGTGAGCGAGATGCTAAGCGCTCTTGGAGTATCTAGTGTTGAAGAGCTGATCGGTCAAACTGTACCTGCTTCAATTCGTTTAGAAGAGGGCTTACAGATCGGTGAAAGCCGCACAGAAGTGGAAACCCTAAGCTACCTTAAATCAGTAGCAAGCAAAAACAAGGTTTTCAAATCTTACATCGGTCAAGGCTACCACCCAACTCACGTACCTAATGTTATTTTACGTAACGTACTTGAGAATCCGGGTTGGTACACGGCTTACACCCCTTATCAGCCAGAGATTGCGCAAGGTCGCTTGGAATCACTACTTAACTTCCAAACGCTGACTATGGACATTACCGGCCTAGACTTAGCCAGTGCATCACTACTTGACGAATCAACCGCAGCGGCAGAAGCAATGGCGCTTGCAAAACGTGTATCTAAAGCGAAAAAAGCAAACATCTTCTTTATTGCAGACGACGTACACGTACAAACTATCGACGTAGTATCTACGCGTGCTGAACAGTTTGGCTTTGAAGTAGTAGTAGGTCCTGCTAGCGACGCTGCTAACCACGAGATTTTTGGTGCGCTATTCCAGTATCCAACAACATCAGGTGAAGTGGTTGACGTTACTGACCTAATCGCACAAGTACAAGACAAAAAAGCGATTGCCTGTGTTGCTGCAGATATCATGAGCTTAATGCTGCTTAAAGCACCAGGCAAACTAGGCGCAGACGTAGTGCTTGGTTCTGCACAGCGTTTTGGTGTACCAATGGGTTACGGCGGTCCACACGCGGCATTCTTTGCCACGCGTGATGCTTACAAGCGTTCACTACCAGGCCGTATTATTGGTGTGTCTAAAGACCGTTTAGGTAACGACGCGCTACGTATGGCGATGCAAACTCGTGAACAGCACATCCGCCGTGAAAAAGCCAACTCAAACATTTGTACTGCACAGGTGCTACTTGCGAACATGGCTGCGTTTTACGCGGTTTACCATGGTCCTCAAGGTCTTAAGATCATCGCAGAGCGCATTAACCGTCTTGCAAGCATTCTCGCAACGGGTCTTAAAGCAAAAGGCGTGGCACTTAAGCACGATACGTGGTTTGACACCATTACCGTTAAAGCGGACGACGCTGACAAGCAAGCGGTTGTGGCGCGTGCAATAGCAAAAGGCGTGAACTTTGCCCTTAACCACAACGGCGAATACTCAATTGCAGTAAACGAAACCACAACGCGTGCAGACGTAGCTGAGCTATTCGACATCATTTTAGGCGACGACCACGGCCTAAATGTAGATGCGCTAGACGCACAAGTGTCAGGCGAGAACATCACAGGTATTCCTGCAAGCCTAGTGCGCGACGACGAAATTTTAACGCACGCAAACTTCAACAGCTATCACAGCGAAACCGAGATGCTGCGTTATATCAAGCGTCTTGAAAACAAAGATTTAGCACTAAACCACTCAATGATCTCATTGGGCTCGTGTACCATGAAGCTAAACGCAACCGCTGAAATGATCCCAGTGACTTGGCCTGAGTTTGCAGAGCTACACCCGTTCTGCCCAATCGACCAAGCAGAGGGTTACAAGATCATGATGACTGAGCTGCACGACTGGCTTGTGAACATCACAGGTTACGACGCAGTATCACTACAGCCAAACTCAGGTGCACAAGGTGAATACGCAGGTCTTATCGCGATCCGTAAGTACCATGAGTCTCGCGGTGAAGGTCACCGTAACATCTGTTTGATCCCAAGTTCAGCGCACGGTACAAACCCAGCGTCTGCACAAATGGCAAGCATGAAAGTGGTTGTGGTTGACTGTGATAAAAACGGTAACATCGATATGGAAGACCTACGCGCGAAAGCCGCAGACGTAGCTGAAAACCTATCGTGCATCATGGTCACTTACCCGTCGACACACGGTGTATACGAAGAGTCTATCCGTGAAGTATGTGACATCGTGCACCAGCACGGCGGCCAAGTATACATGGACGGCGCAAACATGAACGCGCAGGTTGGGGTAACTAGCCCAGGTTCAATCGGCTCTGACGTATCACACTTAAACCTACACAAAACATTCTGTATTCCACACGGTGGCGGTGGCCCAGGTGTTGGTCCTATCGGTGTTAAATCGCACCTAGCGCCATTTATGCCTAACCACAGCGTGATCAACGTAGAAGGCACAAACGTAGGTAACGGCGCGGTTTCTGCGGCACCTTACGGCTCTGCTGCTATCCTGCCTATCTCGTGGGCATACATCGCGATGATGGGCAGCGAAGGTCTAAAACAAGCAACAGAAATGGCAATCGTAAACGCTAACTACCTAACGGCTAAGTTGAGCGAGCACTTCCCAATTCTATACCGTGGCCGTAACGACCGTGTTGCCCACGAATGTATTGTTGACCTTCGCCCACTGAAAGAAGCGACAGGCATTACCGAAATGGACGTTGCTAAGCGTCTACAAGACTACGGCTTCCACTCACCAACAATGTCGTTCCCAGTAGCGGGCACACTTATGGTTGAGCCAACGGAATCTGAGTCTAAGGTAGAAATCGACCGCTTTATCGAAGCTATGGTTTCTATCAAAGGTGAAATCGACAAGATTGCATCAGGCGAGTGGTCTATCGAAGATAACCCATTAGTATTTGCACCACACACGCAAGCTGACGTACTAAGCAACGACTGGAACCGTGCATATGATCGCCTCGCAGCTGCATTCCCAGTACCAAGCGTAGCAAAAGACAAGTTCTGGCCAACGGTAACCCGTATCGACGACGTATACGGCGACCGTAACCTAATTTGTTCTTGCCCAGCGGTTGATACCTATCGCGACGCGTAAGGGTTTGTAGGTCGCGCTTTAGCGCGACTTAGCAAATTTTGAAAAGCCGCCCTTTGTAAAAAGGGCGGCTTTACGCCGCGATCTCTTATAACGACGCATAACTGCGATTTCACACTAAATCTCTACGTAGGTCGCCATTTATGGCGACTAATAATGTATCTCTTTGGTTTTGCCTCGCTGGTGAAGTGATATCAGGCAAAGTTGAAGACTGGATTCAAAAAATAATTCGCGACATAAAGTCGCTGCTACGAATTGTTCGTAGCTGTAGATGGTAATCATCTAAAGATCGCGGCGTGAAGCCGCTCCCACCCGATCAAATTCAGCTCGGCGTTGAATAGATTAGTCCGTTGCTTGTCATCGCCGAAGCGACATGAGGTAAAGTTTAGAACTGGATTCAAAAACAAGTCACGACATAAAGTCGCTGCAACGAATTGTTCGTAGCCTTAAATAGCAACCACGGTAAATAATTGAATTTTTGTATAACAAACTCAAGCGGGCTGAATGTTTTGACTCGCTGTTGAAAGCAAGTAGCGATAAAAGGTACTCTCAAGGCTAGTTCTCAGCACTTAGCGCTCAGATTAGTTGCTGCGACATAAAAGCTTAGGTTAGATTGTCGGCTTTTCTCACATTGCGCGTGGTGTTTGCGAGTATCGCGATTTATAAGGTGTAAAAATGATTCCAATAAATAATTCAATTGTTTCCGGAGTAGCATTGTCGGAAATAAATGGCGAAACAAAAATGCTATTGATGAAGCGAACGAAAGGTAGCTTCTGGTGTCATGTCGCAGGCTCAATGGAAGAAGGTGAATTACCTTGGCAAACCATTGTTCGAGAGTTTTATGAAGAAACTCAGATAGAAGTAACGGACCTGTACAATGGCCAATTTTTAGAGCAGTTTTATGCATCCTATTCCAACGTTATTGAGGTTATTCCTGTATTTGTAGTCAAGTGTCCAGCCAATCAAGAAGTGATTCTAAACGATGAACATACTGACTTTGAATGGTGCAATTTAGAAGAAGCTTTGAAGCTCGCACCTTTTCCAGCGCAACATGCAGTGTTTAAACATGTATGGGAGTATTTTGTAGATAAGCCTATCAACGAGCTTTTTCGTATAAAGCTTGGCTAACGAGCAGTTCGGCAAAGTTGAAGATTGGATTTAAAAGAGTCATAGCTGCACGTTGTTTGTAGCCACAGACCGAAACCATAAAAGATCGCGGCGTGAAGCCGCTCCTACCCGATCTACTTCTTGTCAGTGTAGAATAGCCCGCTGCTTCTGGTCGGCAAGGCGATATAAAAGCAAAGTTGAAGACTGGATAAAAAAAAGCTGTGATATAGAGCCGCGGCTACAAATTGTTTGTAGCCACCGACGGAAACCATAAAAGATCGCGGCGTGTACTTATCGCCTTAATGGACGGTAATAGGGAGATCGTTTACCACTAATGATTGGCCATTTTGCTGAGCACGAAGAAAGCTTGCTACCAAAATATCGTTGGGTAGGGTGCTGATGTCGTTAACGGTTTCGACCATGCAAAACGTAATGGACTCCCAACCTAAATCTTTAATAAAGGTCTTAAGCTTGCTGATGTTATCTTCATAGTTTTCATCTGTAGTCAGCAGGCCGATGGAGTGTTTATTGCCGAGTTTGTATTTTCCTTGCTGAGTGATGGCGCATTTAGCGTAACCGCTCAACACATAAACTGTATTTGTGCTTTTGTTCATATTGGTAATGTTTTTTGGCTGAATTATGATTTTGATTTCATATGCATTTTTTAAACCAAGCTAATAAATATCGCTCCGCTGTTTTCTTATGTATTGAAAGTATTGAGAAAAATTATTAGTGATTTGTCTTGGGTGTTGCTCCCACAAAAGGCGTCAATTTTTTGTGAGATTGAATGATAGGGGTTGCGCTTATGTTTACCGTTGTGTCGAAATCAAAGGGAGTGGGTGTATTATTTGTCGCATCAATGGCGACCTACGCGAGAGGCGTAAGGTTGTGCTGTGAAATGTTGGCTTTGCTTTCTTTGTTTTGACAAGTTGTCTTTAAATTATCTCGTTAACCTTGTTGCTGGTACGATGAGTTGTTACTCTCAAGTTCAATAAACAAAATTAAAGGCAATATCATGCAGGAGTTTTTAGAAAAGTTTGCAATCACCACCAAAGTGAATGTGGTATGGGGAGAAATGGATGCGTTGGGGCATGTGAATAACGTGTCGTATTTTCGCTACTTTGAAACTGCGCGAATCGATTTTTTGACTCAAACGGGCTTACTTTCGGTATTATCAGAGCCTACCCATAGTCCGGTTTTGCGTGATACGTACGCGCAATATAAACGACCCATCACTTTTCCAGATACCTTGCATATTGGTTCATATATCACTGATATCAAAGAAGATCGTTTTACCATGCGCTACGAGGCTTTTAGTGAATCGCAACAAGCAGTATGTACAACGGGGTATGCGAATGTGGTGATGTTTAATATGAAAACAGGGAAAAAATCGCCAATTCCAGAGAATATGCTGGCTATATTGAAGCAATACGAGATGGACGATAGTCAATAGAATCACTGAGCTTGGGTGTTTCGTTGCTGTTTTAAAGCTGTCGCGGCATAAAGCCGCTGCTAAGCTAATACGAGATTGCGCGATGATTTTGATACCAAAAGGTGAGTAAAGCGACAAATGCCAACATTAACCGCTAGGCAGAATATCAAAGCGATAGTGACTGCTATCCAAGCCGAAGAGCAGTCGCTTCGAACGCGTTATCCTATTTTAAACTGGCAAAACAGCATTGCGATGGTGATATTGCTGTTGTCGTTAAGTGCGTTAATTGGCGTTGCCTTGCTTTACTATTTTGCCGCTATTCCTGCATGGCTGTGCATTCTGTTGGCGGCTTTTATTACCTCTATTTCTCATGAACTTGAACACGATTTGATCCACAAGCAGTATTTTAGTGACCGTCCATTCGTATATCATTTTATGATGTTAGTAGTGTGGATGATGCGACCTAATACAGTGAATCCTTGGTATCGCAGGCAAATTCATTTACATCATCATAAAGTGTCTGGCACTGAACAAGACCTAGAAGAGCGCTTGGTGGGTAATGGTATCCAATCTCCTTGGTTGCGAGCTGTGGTGGTTACAGATGGATTGCTAGGTTTATTATTGAATGCCAAGCGGTTTAATCGAGAAATCAAGGGTTTTACGTTTTTGCAGGTCTTTAATGCTGGCTTTCCGCTTGCTACGGCTTATTTTGCGACTTTATATGGTGTGATTGCTTATTACGTGCTGCAATTTATACAACCATTTGAATTACCTAAATGGGGAGCAGAGTTACTAGCGGTTGCTGAGTTCTTTATGGTGGTATTGATTATACCTAATATGATCCGTTCAGCATCTTTAAACCTTGTCACATCTTCAATGCATTATTATGGTGGGGTGAATAATGTGTTAGAGCAGACCCATGTGATCACCAGTTGCTGGTTTTTACCATTTCAGTTATTTTGTTTTGATTTTGGCCGCACGCACACGATCCACCACTTTGTGCCTAATCAGCCATTTTATATTCGACAATTAATAAGTAAAAAAATACGTCCGGTTATGGCCCAGCATGGCGTGCATTTTGATGACTTACAAAGCTTAAAAAATGCAAATCACTACTCGGTCAAAGTACAGGTTAGTCAAAAATAAAAAGCTGTTTACTGCAAAAGCTTATTCAACCGTTAGGCGGTTATTGATATCGCGACTGGTGAGTATCTGCGAGGCATCAAACCCGGTTGAACGTTTTGCCATGCGATCATATAACAACACATTGACTGTCGCGGCTAAGTTCATGCAGCCTATGGTTGGTACATACACCACGGCATCGGCGGCATCGACGATTTCTTGTGGCAGACTGCCATCTTCAGGACCAAAAATGTATAACGCATTGTCGGGGTGAGTAAACTGTGGCAGTGGGGTTGCGCCCTCTACCAGCTCAACACAGACAAGCGCACGGCCTGCTACTTTTAAACTGATGAAATCATCAACTTGTTTGATGGGAATATTGTCGGCAACGTTTTTTGTATCCGTATGATACTTTGCAGCCCTTGCGTAACGATTGCCGCTAAAGTAGATGGCTTGTGCATCATAACAACCTGCGGCCCGTAATACGCCACCCACGTTGGTTGGTGATTTAGGGTTTACTAATCCGATTGCTATAAATGACTCGCTCATACTTTTTAATTCTCACTATACTGGCAGTAGTGCCAGCAAAAATTCGACGAGCGATTATATCATGTGCTTGATTTTGTGCCAGTTGGTATTGTAGGAGTAGGGCTGGTGTTGTCGGGCTAAAGCTCGACCTACGTTTTTGCTGGGGTCGAGCAATCTGCGTTTTCGGGATAGAGCAGATGTTGTCGAGCTAAAGCTCGACCTTCAGAAGTGGGTTTAGTAGTCTTCTAACTCATCGTCAGATAAATCGTTTGATTTTCTATAGCCTGGCTTTGCTAAAATCTCAACATAAAAGGAAGTGAGGTTTTCAGTTTGCGTTTTATCAATCAATTTGTTTAGTTGTGATAGGTGCACCGGCTCGGCTTCTGCTTCTGTATTACCAAACTTACAATCAAAATCCCAATAATCAGCGCCTGCAGGCAGAGTTTTGTTGCGCTCGCGCTTTAGGTATTTTTTAAGCTCATGCTTAACCGCATCAACGCGTCTTTCAAGTTTGATTTTCGGGTGAATTAGTTCAAATGTCTTTTTCATAGTTGCCTTCAAGCAAAAAATACTCAATCGGCAAAACAGTATGCCTGAGTAGGTAATGTGTATTGATTTAAGCGTAAAGCTTACACTCGAATAAATACAGAAATGTAGTAGAGTATTTTACGTTATATTTTATGAGCTGGCGAGGGACTTTGTGAATGCCGAAGAGAATAAAAGCTGAGTTGGTTGCGTGAGTTCGCAGCCAACTCATATTACTAAAGTAGTTGTTGATTATGACGGGTTAATTCGTGCTAGGTTGCGTTACGGTCGTGGCCGCCAATCTACGCTCCAAGCGCTCTAGCTTTTCTGCCAGTGCAGTTTGCGTCATTTCTATTTGGGCAAGGCTTCCTCCGATCTCAATTTGTTTTGAGTCTCGGCTTTGCGTTTGAGACTTTAACTGATCAACGTCATCATTAATTGCGGCAATTTGGTTTTTGAGTACGTTAGCTGCTTGCTGTTGCTCTTCTAGTAGCGAGAGTTTTAAAGCAAGCTCCGTTTGGCTCTGAGATAGTGCTTCCACCCTAGTAGTTGTACTGGTTTGGCTTTTAGCATTATTACTTGCTTGTTCCTCAAGCTTTTTGATTTCTGATTGGTTTCGTCGCCACGCTGACGCCCACAGTTTATCCATCTGTGACCAAAGCTCGTCTGTGCGCTCGGTAAGTGTGTTCAACTTTGCTTGCATTGCACCTGCAGACAAATCCATCTCTTCATCTGTGGCAGTGAGGGTATGCTCAAGCTCGGCAATGCGTTTTGTTGATTCGAGTAATTGCGTTTGTGTTGCTGAAAGCTGCCCATATAGCCCAAATACTGATGCGGCCAGAGCAATAATGGCAGCAATGCTTATCCAGTTTATGACACCTGTTTTTTGGGTTTTTATTGCTTTTGATTCGGAGGAGGTGTTCGACGTAGATACCTTATTATTCGCTTGATTGAGAGAGTCTTTAAACGCTTCAACCTGATCTAAATCGGGCGTAATACTTGGTAGCTCAGGCTCAATTCTTTTATCCAAGGTATATTCCTCTTTTTCGGGTTTATCTGGAACTCTGGCAGCTTATACCAATTGAGTAAATTCTCCAACTATTAGAAGTATACATAGCGATATTATCAAATGGCTTAATGGTGTGTTGATCATTGTAGGTGGGATTGGATATATGCCTGAATGATGCTGTAGCAAAACGGCTGCTCTGATGTAATAGGCGCGCAGAAAACGTAAATCAACTGCGTTTTCTGCGCTATTCTAGACGCTAGCGGTTTTTGCTTTTTAAAAGCTCATTGAGCTTCTCTTCAACCCGCAAAATATCTTCTTTGGTCGCTAAAACTTGATCAGGTTTGCCTTGCTCTTCTTCATGCATTACTTGCATCGCATCGACGATAATACCGATAAAAAGATTAAGTACCGCAAAGCTGGTGATAATGATAAAGGGTACAAAGAACAACCAAGACTGCGGAAATAGTTCCATAGTCGGACGGACAATTCCCATTGACCAGCTCTCTAGCGTCATTACCTGAAACAGTGTGTAAGCTGAGGCGCCAATGGAGCCAAACCACTCTTGCATGTTGGGATCTGGGTGTTGGCCAAATAATTTTGTTGTGAGTACTGCAGACACATAAAACACAATGCCAAGTACGCCAATTACTGAAGCCATACCCGGTAGTGAGTGTCCAAGGGCACCAATAACCCGACGCATCTGAGGAACAACAGAAAATAGTCTTAAGACCCTTAAAATTCTAAACGCCCGTAGCACCGACAAGGCTCCAGTTGAAGGTGCCCATGAGATAGCGACAATAACGAAGTCAAAGATGTTCCAACCGGACTTGAAAAATTTCAGACGATAAACAATCAGCTTCAACAAGAGTTCAAGGGTAAAAATCATCAATATGACAAAGTCAATCTTGTGCAGTAGAGCTGCATTGTTTTTGCCAAACTGAGTCGTTTCTAGGCCCAGTGTCACAGCATTAAACAAAATTACTGCAATCAGAAAGTTCTGAAACAGTTTAGCCTCTACGAGTGCAGTTAGTTTTGACATTACGTTGTTTGGTGGTGTCATGTATCTAAAACGAATAGCTAAAATAAGTACGCCATAATGTAGGGCAAATCATGGTTTTTCAAGATTAAAATAACCAAAACACGATACAATTGTTCTAAAAACCGCAGCAGTAGATTAAGTTAGCTGCTTTGGTGAGTTATTGAAATCTTTGCTTTATAAACTAATCCTCAGGCCCGAGTAGGGTATAGGTAAGATGTTTACGCATATCTTTTAAAATCACTCCTTTTTTCAGCATGGCGGCGCTTAAACGCTTTTGCCATTTTAGAAGATCCGGCTTTGCGACTTCCAATGCCTGTTCATTCTCAAATTGGAAAAAGAGTATTAATGAGCCGGGGAACAAGTGATATTCCACATCAAACCAACATTGCACCATGCCGGGAATTTCTGCACGAGCTTGTTCTTCGAGTTTGTCTGCAATGGTGAGTACCAAAGCTTGCTGTTTTTCTTGTACTTTTGAGAGCTTTTTCATAATGCTATGGATGTAAGAGGCCAAAAGCCTAATTATACCCAAGCTTTTGGGCTATCAACAACTTTGTTGGTGGTTGCACGCTCAAAGTGAATTGCTTTTTCAATTCACTTTGAGCCGCTTTTTTCGAATTCCTGTGCTGACAGCGCAAGTTTTGGTAGCGGTAGTTGGATTACTTCTGTGCTGTAGATCTTTTAAATTGGGTTTTGTAGAGATGAAATTAAATACATCGCTCCGTTTGGCTCTATATGGCCGTCGCAGTTGCCGCTTTCTATTTGAGCGGTGCTCAATGCGGCTTGACCATCGGTTGGTAAATAAAGCGCTTTTGATACACGTCTGCAGCTTTTTGATTGGATAGTTTGCTGTTCGACGATAAGAATATGTCCACCGCCTATCACGTAAGCGTTGGGAATATTGGTTTGGGCTAGATAGGCGACTTTACAGGCTTTATCGTTATTGAAACCGTTTGCTATTATCTCCTTAGAGGCAGGGGTTGAAACGGTAATGACACATTTTTCACCAATGGATACAGCGTATTGTCCCAGTTGCCACTTTGCTGCTACTTCGCCTTGTGCAGCCGCTAAATTACTTATGCTGATCGTTGCTATAAGTGCTAAATATTTTATTATCATGGCTGTGTAAATCTTATGCAAGGAGCATAATCTGTTATGACCAAGGAAAAATCGTTATCACTTTCTACAAAGCTGAAGTTTTTGTTTGCTGCAATTGGCAAGCATTTGGGCCTTATCTCCATTGGCATTCCGTTTTGTATTGTTGGTGGATTCGCCATTTACATTGGGGTAACTGAGCAATACGGTGAAGGTATTGGGGCTGTTATTTTTGGTGCTATATTTATCTTGATACCTCTTGGAATGTACGCTTTTTCCCTGCCATCAAGTATTCGCTACTACTACGAAAAAGAATTGACGAAAGAGTTTGGTAAACACCTTTTCGGCACCATCACTAACAAAAGAATTGAATCTAACACTTATGTTCACCGAGACGAGTATGACCGGGAAGTGGAGCATCAGGAGACTTTCTATTTCGTTGAGTACAGCTATCAATTTCAGGGCAGCCGTGAAGATGAGTTTATTCTGGATAACAAAGATTTTTATGACAAGTTGCAGGTTGGAGATGATTTACCTATCCAAGTATTGACGGTAAAACCAAGCGTAGCAGAGCCCAGGCTCACGAAATTGGGAAAGCGCTACGGACTTAAACCCGCTGAAAGTTACTAGGCTAAACATGCAATGGGTTGAGGCTTACGCTTCAACCAATTGACGCTGAAAATACCCTTTTAAAAAATCGAGCAGTAAGCGAACTTTTTTAGAATTGGCATTGCCTTCAGGGAAAACGCCATAAACATGTATGTCTGGCAGTGTGTAATCTTCTAATACAGGAACCAAAGTTCCGGCTTGTATTTTTGGTAACGCGTCGTAAGTTGGAATTCGTCCAAGACCATGACCACCCTCCACAAAAGCGGTGCGTGCCGCTGCATTGTTGGTGCTTATATCGCCTTTCATCGTGATGCTATAGGCCCTAGCCCCTTTACTCAATGTGAGCGCCCCCGATGTCAGCTTGTAAATCACCCATTGATGCTGGTAGAGATCGGTGGGGTGTTTGGGGACGCCATACTTTTGCAAATAATCTGGCGATGCGCACAGACAGGTTTCTAGCACCGAAAGTTTACTGGCTTGCAAACCTGAATCGGGAAGTGGGGCGCCTCGAATGGCCAGATCAATGCCTTCTTTGATGATATTGACGACTTCATCTGTGAGCATGATATCGAGCTGGATCTTAGGATACATAGCTCTAAATTCATTGAGTGCAGGCACTATGGTTTGCAAGCCAACATTAACAGGGCAGGTAAGCTTTATTAGACCGATAGGCTCTTTCTTTAAATTCTCAATTTGCTGGTTTGCGGCAAAGGCTTGCTCTGCAATCACACGGCAGCGCTGGTAGTATTCGCGACCAGCCTCTGTAAGTGAAATGGTGCGAGTCGAGCGATTGAGCAATTTTATGCCTAACTGTGATTCCAGTTTTTTAACATGGTAGCTCACCACTGCGCGAGACAAATTTAAATGCCTAGCGGCACCACTTAAAGTGCCTTGCTCGATAACTTGGGCAAAGACAACCATGCTTTTGAGTTGCTCAAACGAAATATCCACGCACTACTCCATCGACTTTGATAAATTCATTGTATCAATTGTTTGAACAAAGAGTTAGCTTTTGTCTGCATTGTTTAACTAGTCTTAAGCTCATACTTTTATATTTATCCGCAGGCTAAATAGTCTGAAGTTTGAACAAAGAATGAGAGGTAATTTTGATGACAGCAAAGAAAATTTTAATGGTGCTAACGTCACATGCAGAACTAGGCAACACAGGTGAGAAGACAGGGTTTTGGATTGAAGAGTTTGCTGCACCTTACTATGCCTTTGTGGATGCAGGGGTAGAAGTAACGCTTGCTTCACCAAAAGGTGGTCAGCCGCCAATTGACCCAAAAAGCGAACAGCCTGATTTCCAAACCGACAGTACTAAACGGTATTTTGATGATCAAAAAACGCAGGAACTGGTGGCAAATACGCTGCCGCTAGCAGAGGTGAACGCGGCAGATTTTGACGCCGTATTTTACCCAGGCGGTCACGGACCTCTATGGGATTTAGCAACAGATACCAATTCAATCCAATTGATCAGTTCCTTTTTAGCTGCAGATAAACCAGTTGGTGCGGTATGCCATGCAACCGCTGTGCTGATGGATGTAAAAGCTACATCGGGTGAGTATCTGGTAAAAGGTAAAGTGGTGTCTGGTTTTACGAATAGTGAAGAAGAGGCCGTCGGGCTAACTGATGTCGTGCCATTTTTATTAGAAGATGAGCTGGTTAAACGAGGTGCAGATTTCCAAAAAGTGGATGACTGGAATGTGTTTGCCATTAGAGATGGCTTACTGTTTACAGGACAAAATCCAGCAAGCTCTGAACTTGTCGCTGAGAAAATGCTGACGTACCTAAACCAGCTGTAACCTGCTTATCAAAAGGAATAAATCATGAGTAACGCAATAAACCAAGCTCAAAACGCACAAACGAATCGTCGCATTACCTTGGCGTCGCGCCCACATGGTGCACCAACGCAAGAAAATTTCAATTATGAAGAAGCACAGATCCCAACGCTAAAAGAGGGAGAGGTGCTTCTTCGTACCGTCTTTTTGTCGTTAGATCCTTACATGCGTGGCCGTATGAGCGACGCAAAATCCTATGCAGATCCGGTTGCTATCGGCGAAGTGATGGTGGGTGGTACGGTATGCCGAGTCGAAGAATCGAATAACCCTAAATTTACCCAAGGTGACTGGGTACTCGCGATGAGTGGCTGGCAGGACTATAGCGTTTCGGATGGCACGGGCTTACTTAAGTTAGATAACAATTTACCCAACCCATCATATAGCTTGGGCGTTTTAGGGATGCCAGGCCTTACTGCCTACATGGGATTGATGGATATCGGCCAGCCAAAAGCTGGAGAAACTGTAGTGGTTGCTGCAGCAACAGGTGCTGTAGGGAGCCTTGTTGGACAAATAGCAAAACTGCAAGGCTGTAGAGTAATAGGTATTGCTGGTGGCGCTGAAAAGTGCAGTTACGCTACTGAGGCACTTGGTTTTGATGTCTGCCTTGATCATCGTAAGGATGATCTCGCAGAGCAGTTAGCTCAGGCTTGCCCATCTGGTATCGACGTCTATTTTGAAAATGTGGGTGGTAAGGTGTTCGATGCGGTTATGCCACTGCTTAACTCAAGTGCTCGGATCCCACTTTGTGGGTTGATCTCTCAGTATAATGCCACTGAATTGCCACCAGGACCTGATCGTATGTCTATGTTGATGGCGACACTGCTTACTAAGCGAGTGAAAATGCAAGGCTTTATTGTATTCGATGATTATGGGCATAGATACAACGAGTTTAGCGAAGCGATGCAACCATGGTTAAACGCGGGCAAGATTAAATACAAAGAGCATCTAGTTGAGGGTATGGATAATGCTGTTGAGGCGTTCATTGGCTTACTAGAGGGTAAAAACTTTGGCAAGCTTGTTGTGCGTTTAGGTCCAGACGAGCTGGTATAACTAAATTTTAGGAAGGATAAATCGATGTTAACTGTTCACCACTTAAACGAGTCACGCTCGACAAGAGTGCTTTGGCTTTTACATGAACTCAACATGCCTTATGAGCTTGTGGAGCACGAGCGAAACTCTGAAACGCGCCTTGCGCCTGAAAGTCTTAAAAAGGTGCATCCACTTGGAAAAGCCCCCGTGTTGGTCGATGACAGCCTAGTCTTATGTGAGTCTGGAGCCATCATGGAATATCTGCTAGATAAGGCGGAAAAAAGTAGTTTGCGACCAGATGTGGGGACACCTGAGTACTATCAATATCAAGAATGGTTGCACTTTGCTGAGGGGTCATTGGCGCTGCCGGTGATCGCGTCTTTGATGATGAAGATGGAGCAGCGTACAGGCGATAAACCAATGGATGGCTATATTGCTAAAGAAGTAAATGTCGACTTTTCTTACATAGATGCCACACTTGCTAAGCAAAGCTATTTTGCTGGCAACGACTTTACCGCCGCAGATATTATGATGACGGTGATGCTAGAAATTGCAGATAAAGTCGGTTTGCTCACAACGCGTGGCAATATCAAAGCTTATCTTGAAAAAGTGCAAGCTCGCGGTGCATATCAAGCTGCACGAAGCTATGGTTAGCGTTTTTAAAAGCCAGAGCTTTGCTCTGGCTTTTGCATACGATTCCTTCTACTACAGATCACTCCGTCAATATGCCTGCTTTTTCATTTTTTGGCTTGGCTTTTCTGCCGTTTAATAAAATACCAATCACCGTATTTCTAACCAAATAATGGTAGCTAATAATGCCTACCGTCACCGTCAGAGATAAAGCAATAATAAACTTGATGAAGGCAGATACCTCCATGTTCGTAAGAGGAAATTGAATATACATAAGTACAGGAATATGGATGAGATAAATCCAATAGGAGGCATCTGAGATATAGCGACTTTGTTTGTTAAATCGACTCAACCATTTGAACCCCGCTAAGTAAGCGACAGCTGTCCAGCTGAGGATGGCGATGGTTTGAACTACAACGCTGATCAAATTGATTTTTTCAGGCGCTGCGTCGCCTGTTTTAACCGCGATTATAACTTTTTCAAGCGACGGTGGTGGCGGCAAAAAGTAAAAGTATGCAACCAATGAAGTGCAGGCAATAATTAATAACCAGTTGAATTGCTTTGAGTAGCGAGTTACCACTCCATGATGATGAAATAGTCCTGCACCCAACAAAAACAAAGAGCCATAAAACCCGTAAGCCCACCAATGAGGTTGCAGTTTATCAGGAGCTGGAAATGGCACCATCAAATTGACCATAGATACGATGACAATAAGCGGTAACACGGCACATAAAAAGATTGGTTTAACAACGGTATCAAGGATGTGTTGATAAAACTGTGGAAACTTGTGTAGCAGCCAAAATAACACACAGAACTGGCTTAAATACCATAAAAACCATAGATGCATACTTGTCACCTGAGGCTCTTTTATCTGCTGCATAACATCAAATAACGGTGGTGGGGCGCTGGCAACGCTGCTGCCCCAATGCATCGCATGTAATAACACCAACAAGGTGAGCGGTAGAAAAATAATAAAGGGAATGAGTAGCCGTTTTAACCTGTTTTGAATATAAGCGTTACCACCTCGTTTTTGAATAAGCAGGGCGGCACAAAAGCCGGCGATGATAAAAAATAGTGGCATCCTGAATAGGTGCGTCCACATGGCGAGGTAGTTAAAAAAGACATTTTTGTTTGGATCGACACTGATCCAAAGGTTATGAAAATAAGGGCCGTGCGCCAAGGCCGCATGAAAAACAACGCCAAGCAATAGTGCTAAGCCTCGCATATTATCAATATAATGAAAGCGCGCGTTACTGTGCATTTCGCTGTCCCTGTACTAGATACTTGTCAGTTGGTTATACTATATTTTCTTGCCCAATAAAATATTGAAGAAAAGCGAACTCTTTAGACTGAATCGTTGTTACGAAAACATTTAATAACAAATAAAGTAGATGATCGACTTTATTTTTACCCTGATTTGGACTCAAAATAGAGACTTTATCTCGCTGGAAACGGAGCCAGAATGAAAACAAAATTGATATTTGTAAGCGCAGTATTAGCGATAGGGTTAGTGGGGTGTAATAGCGACAGTAGTGGTCCACATGGCGGGGGGCAATGTGGTGGTGTTGGTAACTCAAGGTTTGATATAACTGGCTTTACCCTCGGCGAATTTAGCGCTGATAAGGTGGATGAATGGGTTGACACTGAGTATGATGGCGTTGAACCTATTTCGTATCAAACACTCGTATTTCAACTTAAAGCTGATACGCAGTCTGTAGCGCAATTAAGCGCACCGAGCTTTAAGTTCTCTTTAATTAGCACCGCTTATGCCTGTTCACCTGTTCCTCCGTATACCGATGAAAAAATTACGGATATAAACATAACCTCTAGCGCTGCGTTTAGTGACGAGTTACCTGCAGGTTCAAGCTTAAATGAGGTGTTTGACATTGTCTATATTGGTTCTGATTACTCAAATCAGGTTGATTATCGTGGGCTGGATAATGGCGAAAAAGACTACTTTTCAATATCCGAGTTTTTAAATATTGAAGAGAAAAGAGCCAGCAAATTTATCCAGTTTGCACTGAATAGTGAGCCCACCTATAAGCAGAACCATGTATTTTATATTGAAATTTCACTGGATACCGGCGAACAGTTTTCGCTAGAATCTCAAGAACTCAGTTTTATCGAATAATACTAAAAGTATCACACCACAGCGTTAAGCTGTGGTGCTGTGTTCACTGCTTTGAATACTTGATTGAGGCGGCTCCAGCTGCGCTTCAATGGCGTGGATCAGCAACATCGCTTTATGCCACTGTTGTGAAAGTTGCCACATTTCCGACAGTGTATTGATATTGCTTACCATCTTATCTATCGCTAGTGACGCGTGAGTACCTGCTAGAATTAAGTCATCTTTCACATCGTCATGTAAACGTTGCAATGCCTCTTGCGCCGACGATAGTTCTGCAGGTGTTATGCTTTGCTCATGTAAACTGGTTTTCATAAAGTGGCTAAGCTGGGCTTGGTATTCATTCAATTGTGCATGCAAGTCATGGTGTTCTGCGAGTTGCTTATATGGAGCGTGTTCCCTTAACTGCTCTACACAATGGCTACATGTAGACAAATACTGCTCAATACGCATGAGTTTAGCGAGTAATGAGGTGGTCTGGGGTGATAATGCTGATTGCTCTACCGACACAATAAAAAGGCTAATCTGCTGACACAGTGATTGGATTGCATGGAGTGCCTGTTCAATCGCGAGTTTATCGGTCGGGAGTAGGCATTTATCAAACTGGGCTAACACCTTATCTGCAACGAGTTTGGACTCAAGCAATAAAGCATTGATTGCAAGTTCAGGCGTTTGAGCGATGGTATTATCCAAAAAGCGTGGTCTTGAAGCCGTTTCCTCGGCACTGCAAAAGCGTTTCATTAAAAAGCCAGCGAGCCTGTCATTAAGTGGAAAGATGAGTAGCACACCCAAAATATTAAACAAAGTATGAAAAAGTGCCAATGACAAGGCGGGATCAGCAGTGACGCCGAAAAGCGCGGTAAAATAGTTGATGAGATAAAACAGCACAGGTAATACCGCGAAAGCGACGACCGCGGTGAACACATTAAATATCACCTGAGCCGCCGCGACGCGTTTGGCATTAGCTGTTGCGCCAATGGATGCCAAAATAGATGTTGATGTGGTACCGACGTTTGCGCCGATAACCATCGCGCCTGCGGCATATAATCCAATCATACCACTAGCAGCGGCGGTAATGGTCAAGGCGATGGAAGCACTGGAAGATTGAGTGAGGGTTGTCATCACCATGCCCACCAGCAAAAAGGTCAACATGCCGCTTATTCCCTCTGCGGTAAACTGGCTTAAATCAAAAGCAGCGACAATATGCTCAAACGCGCCTTTGAGAATATCAATGCCGATAAAAAATAGCCCAAAACCAACCAAGGCCATGCCTGCTGACGCTAGTCGTGAGCGAGGTAGTAGCAACTTCATCAAGGCGCCAATACCAATCAAGGGGAGTGCGATAGCTTGGATATTAAATTTAAATCCAACCGCGGCCACTAACCAGCCAGTGATGGTGGTGCCAACATTGGCGCCATAGACGATACCAAGCGCCTGATGCATGCTGATAAGACCCGCATTCACAAAGCCCAAAGAGGCCACAGTAACCGCGCTGGATGATTGCACTAAGGCTGTCATGCAAAAGCCAGAAGCAATACCGCGCTGAGGGGTTTTGGTCCACACTCCAAGTACTCGACGCAGCGACGAACCGGCTGCTAATTTTAGGCCGTCTGTCATCATGCTTATCGCAACTAAAAATATCCCCAAACCGCCGAGTAGCGTTCCTGCAAGTTGAAGTGTTTCCATATCCCTTCCACGTATTACATTTTTACTCTGTTTGCTTGTTGCACAATATCACTTTTGTTGTGCGTTGCTTTGTTTAACGTCAACTTTTACATAAGTTGTAATTAGCAGCTCTGAACAAAATTAAGTCGCTAGGATTTTGAGCTCAGATCTTTCAGAAATTGCATGGGCGTTACGCCGTTCCACGACTTAAACGCACGAATAAAGCTACGCTCATCTGAAAACTGCAGCGTGTGCGCCACCTCATACAAACTACTACCTTGAGTGAGTCGCAGTTTGGCTTGCTTGTTCTGTACGTTGTTTTTTAGTTGCCTAAAATTGGTTTGATACTCAGCGAGCCTTCGTCTTAATGTTGCTGGACTGATATTGAGCTTGTCGGCTATTTGTTCTTGGCATAATATTCCCGCGTTAAGTTCACTATAGACTCTATCAAGCAAGTTAGCATGGTCGTTAATCGACTGCTGGTGATGGAGCGTGTTTGCTAGTGAATGGTAAATGGTGCTGAGCGTAAGATGCTCTAGCTTCGCTAAATCTAATGATTGATTCGTTTCTTGGTATTGATAGGTGAGTAAGTAGCGATTACTTAAGGGTTTAATGGGAATGTGGGTGATAACCGAATTTAGCAGCGAGCTTGAGTCACTTTTGGTCTGTACTTGTGTGAGTTGAACTTGGGTGGTTTCGGCGCACACGTATTTTACCAAGCCGTGGATCAATACCAGCATGCTATCTAACATACAGCGAGAAAATTGTGCGTCAGCGGCCGTGGCGTAGTCAAAGGCTGCATCATCAATTATGTAACTCACTTGAGTGTGAGATACCTCACAAAAATTGTAAGTTCCCGCATGGATAAAGTTATAGCCACGGGCAAGCTCTTGTAATAGCTGAGTAATGGTACGGCAATGGCGCAGACTATTGAATACAAATTCGTTGGTGCCAGGCAGAAGCTTTTTACGGTTAAGGTTTAGGCTTTCGTCATTGAGCTCGACAGCACAGTGTTCCATCACGCGCATAAACTCAATGGCATCTAGGGCGTCAATGGCTTTATTGATAGCCAAATACTGCGCGACCGCAGCAAATTCCAGTTTTGCTGCGGTGAGTGTGTGCTGCATCAATTGCACGTAGCAAGGTGCAATGGCGGTGTTTGACATAAATACGTAAGCTCATCCTGTCACTCTCAACAATTCAGTTAATCAACATCAACTCAAGATAGCAATAGTTTTGCGTTGCAACTTTAGTGCAGTATTTTGTCACCACCCGCAGAGGGGGCTGCTAGGGAGCACTTAACCAATTTTTGATTTGGTTGATTGCACTGGGTTCCCAGCCAAGCTCTAGGTGGTTGGTGGTCACAACCGCGGAGCCCGCCAAGTTACTTATTCCCGTGCTGTCGATGCAGCTACTGATAAATACAACGCCATCGGAAGGGCCGGTATGCTCATTGTGAATAAATGCCATATCGGCCTGATCGCCACAAAGATTATAAACTTGAACGCTGCTGTCGGTGCCAGTGCTACGAACTTGGTCTACTAGTGAGTTGACCGTAAACGCTGCGATACCTCGGCCTTTGCTCACAAACCCTAAGCCACCGTAGTAAGTGGTATACCAATCTTGCTCTGTGGTGGGTAGTGCATATTTATCATCTAGTGCTTTTAGCATCTGCGCAGAGCCGGGAAAGTAAGACGAGTCGTAAACCCACTCAGAACTTGAATACCATAGGCCAAAACATAATATCTGATCATGCGCAGTAGGCCCATTTATGCTGCCGCCACATTGCGAATAAGCACCATAGGTATGATTAACACCGTGACGAAATGACCAATCAATGCCGTTGTTGGGGGCACCGAGCATCACCAGTTTGCGTACGTCACTGTTGAATTTAGTGCTCCAAGCATTGGTCAAAGAAGAAATATACATACGGGCATTAAACGCGCTTTTTGACCAAGTGACTAAATCGACTTGCGTTGCACCCGTCTTATTTTTAACCAGAGCGATGGCATTGGCTATCTGCTCCGCCCAGATAAAGCCATCGTCATTTTTATGCGCCAGATTTAAGGCAAAAACTTTATAATTATCATTGGCAAGCGCTTGCATTAAGCCTTGCGAAGGGCAGTTTTGTCGACCACAGCCGTAACTACCGGCCTCGTTTGGATTTGCCCAAGCCAAATCGGCATCTTGATTGGCACCGTGGATCAGCAACACCGGTGTTTGGCGGCTGTTACTATCCCAACCCGGCGCATGATAAAGCAGAAACTGCGCAGAGCTTGGTTGGCTAGATGCAAAGAAAGTAGCGCGCTGACCTGATTGATCGCCACGGCCGTCGGCAGGAAAGCTTTCATTGCCAATATGCCCTGAGTTATCTCGCCACCTTTCAACTTTTTGCCAGCCATTATTAATACCTGAGGTATAGGTGGCTTCAAGTGTCGCTGAAGCGTGCGCTAAACCACTTGCTGCAAGTGAGATAAAAACGAGCAAACCATAAGTATGAGTGCGCAACGCCGTGTTTGTGTTTTTCATATTCTTATCCTAGGTCAAGTCATGTTTTAACTGATTGGCGATATTACTGCGCGCGAGCTTGCAGACGTCGAGCACGGCAAAGGAGAAAAACGCATGTATGGTATTTTCAAAGCAGGTTAAAGTATTAAGCACACCCGCTTGCTTTAGTTTTTTAGCGAGCAGTATTCCCTCATCGTAAAGTGGGTCGCAGCCGGCAAGTAACACACTGGTGGTAGGAAGGTGCGTCATGTCTTCAATAAATAATGGCGAGACATTGACGTCCGCCGCACTTTGTTCGGGTGCTAAATACCAGTCGCAGGTGTCTTTTATTGCGTCTCTGGTTAGCAACAAGTTTCCATCGCCATACTGCATGCGTGACGGATAGGTTTCATGGGGAGAAAAAGAGTCAACTACCGGGTAAACTAGGTATAAGTTACTTAGGGTGCTTGGCTGTTGTTGATGTATGTTATGCGCTGCAACAAGCGCTAAGTTGCCACCCGCACTGTCACCCATCAGTGAAATTTTGTTAGGGTCTAGCTCCAACCGCTGGTGGTTTTCTTGCAGCCAATCCACTACAGCGATTACTTGTTGCAGGGCGCATGGGAATTTATGCTCAGGCGCAAGGCTGTATTCGACGCTGAAAAAAACGACTCCGGATTGCTGGCATAAGTCTTTTACCAGTCCGTCATAGCAGTCGACATCTCCTAAAGACCAACCACCGCCGTGGACAAACACCACCGCAGGACTGGGGCTTGCCAAAGACTGCGCTGGGCGGTAACAGCGAACGCCCACGTGAATACCATTGTGTTCAATGTGTAGGTCTTGGCTACTTACTTGTGCGTCAACCTCTCCCGCGAGCCCCAAAAACATCGCTCTTGCGCCTTGTCGTGAGGTCTCTATGGAGATTTCGATGTCATGAATGTCGCCAGCTTGAGCCGCGAGATCGTCTAACAATGCTTGTGTTTGTTTGTCTAATTTCATAATTAAAACTTATATTTAAGGTTGAGACCGTACGTTCTAGGCGCGCCGTAATAACCAAGTTGAACCCCAGGTGCTGCGCTAAGATCGAAACCATGTTGGCGATAGCGTTTATCGCCTAAGTTTTTGCCGTATAAACTTGCTTCCCAACTGTCGTCCGCGGAACGGTAGTGTAGTGACATATCAAAGAGGGTGTAGCCAGACTGTGCAAGTACCTCTGAGCTGCTCACGGTAAGATAGGTTTTACTGCGATAGGCGGCACTAGCACGTAGTGAAAATTCACCTTGTGTAAAGGTGCTAAAGAAGTATTCAAAGCCTGCGCGGCCATTCCATTTGGGTGAATTAACCAGCTCCCTTTCATCGCTGACTTCTTTACCAAAGTCGCCGATGAGCTCATCATAACCGCCCCCTAAATAGCCCAGGTTGAGGTTCAGTGTGAGGTTATCGGAAGCCACGGCTTCGAGCTCCATTTCTGCGCCATAAATAGTGGCTTTACCTGCATTTTCAAACAGTGATAAAAACGCGCCGGTGTCGGGGTCGATAGAAAAGCGGCTGAGCTGAAAGTTTTTGTAGTCATTGAAAAAAGCTGCGGTATTTAAGCGAATATTCTGCTTATTCAATAAAGACTTAGAGCCAATTTCATAGCTCCACAAGGTTTCTGGCTCAAAAGGTTGTGCAAATGAGGTGATCCGGCCGTTAAAACCGCCACTTTTAAACCCTTTTCCAGCGCTCAGGTAAACCATGCTGTCATCAGAGATGCTGTAATCGAATACCACTTTTGGGGTAAACTCTTTCCACTCCTTGGATGCGCTGTAGCCTGTAGGGCTATAGCCAATGCCTGTGCCGAATACCGCCTCCATTTCCTCTGCTGTTGTTACACCGGTGCCAAAAAACTCCTCGCCTTTGGATGTGACTTCTTTTTTCTCAATGGTGTAGCGTGCGCCAAGCGTGACGTCGAGCTTTTCAGTCAAAGACCAAGAGAGGTTAGCGTAGAGGGCTGAGCTGGTATTTTCTTGGTCGCGTTCTCCTGCGTTAATCACAGGCCAAGGCAGGTAAACGTCTGGTGACACCATAACGAAAAAGTCCGGAGCAACGGAGCCGCCAAAACTCAGATCATCCTCATTAAAGTAATAGAGCCCAGATACCAAAGAGAATTTGTCGTCTTTGTATAACCATTGAAACTCTTGGCTTATCTGCTGTTGATCTTCGAAATTAAAAATACCAAATGATGCATCAGGGGTGGCATCTAAGTCTAAGTGTGTGCGGTATTCCATTTCGCGTCGAGCAGTGATGGATTTAAATACCGAGTGTCCCGTGAGATATTCAAGCGTTAAGCTCGCTCCCGAGGTATCGAGCTCTTCTAAATCATTGTAGTTAACGTCGACGACAAAAGGGTCTTCCTCGGGTGCATAGTAGCCTTCTTTTATCACAGAATAGATAGGCGTTTCTCGATGTGGGGTGCGTGAGCTTGAGGGAGATGCGTTCGAACCATCGACGACTAAATAGGCCGAAAAATTCTCACTTGGTTGATAAAGTAAGCTGCCGCGCCACGCTAGGGTATCTTTGTCATGGTCGTCACTATTGTTATAGCGATTCTCACTAAAGCCATCTCGGCTACTTTTGGCAATCGCAAATCGCCCAGAGAGCGTGTCTTCAATCAATGCGCCGTTGACGCTAGCTTTTATCGTCCGAGCATTATAATTTCCAAGCGCCACGCTGACATATCCTTCGTTATCTTGCGAAGGTTTGGCACTACTGAAACGCACCGCGCCACCTATGGTATTGCGACCGTAAAGGGTGCCTTGTGGACCACGTAATACCTCGATTTGCTCAGGGTCGACAACATCTAAAAAGGCACCTTGAACGCGCCCAAGATATACGTCGTCGAGATACACACCAACGCCGGGGTCATTAAAGGAGATAGAGTCAATTTGGCCAACTCCGCGAATATAAATGACGGCGTTGGAAGCATCACCTGAGTGCAGGTTAAGGTTCGGAACGTGAGATGCCAAGTCTCCGAGATCTTGTACGTTCATCTTCTCAAGCTCTGAGGCGGAGAGGGCGGTCACTGCAAGCGCGACATCTTGTAGATTTTCGGTTTGCCGCGTTGCGGTAACACTGATCCGCTCAATTTTTTTGCTTTGCTCAGCGCTTAGCGTGGACTCCGCTTCGGCATAACTATGGCCTGATAATACTGCCGCTATCAGAAGTGACAAGGTATGCAGTGGCATACCTTTGGTTGAGCTGACTCTATGTGATTGAGTTGCTGCAATCATGCTGAGTAACCTTTCGTCGTTATTATTATGTTCTTCAGTATAGGAATGAAGAAAATTTAATAGCTAGGACAAAAACAGTCAACTTGATGAGCAAATTAGCTCAGGGTAGAGTAAATAACCTGTTGCCCAAATACGCTGTCTGAGCCAAGTTGGCACACTTGACACTACTGTTCTTTCAGATTTAAAAGATGCAATTGATATCTATGACAATTAATTAGGTCTAAATGGCTATCCGTTTTTTATAACCAAATTAAAGAGGTGATGATGAACATTAGACCAGAAAACACACAAGATTATGAAGCCATTCGCTCACTTACGTACTTAGCTTTTGAAAATCATCCACATCATGAACTAGGAGCAAAGCCGACGGAGCACCTGATAGTTGAAAAGTTAAGAAATACAGAGCGTTTAGCGCTATCTTTGGTTGCTGAAGATGGAGAAAGCGTTGTTGGCCATATTGCCTTTTCTCCAATAACAATCAATGGAAAAGCCAGTAAGTTGTTAGCACTAGCACCGCTATCCGTTGCCCCAAAAGTGCAGGGAAAAGGTATAGGAAGTCTGCTAATTAACCGAGAGGTAGAGATACTAAAACAGCGAGAGGTAGACGGCGTTGTGCTGATTGGCGAGCCTGAGTATTACTCACGCTTTGGGTTTAATCACTCCCCAAGGGTTACATTTTCAGGGATACCTGCAGAATATTTTATGATTAACAGCTGGTGTGAAAGTATCCCTAGTGGAGAAGTTGGTTTCGATCCTGCATTTGGATGAAGCCATGTACAATCTTGGAAAAGTGTTGACCTAAATCTAGAAGGCACTATCTAGGTTTACTCAAATAAAGCAGTATTGTTTTGGGTACTAACAATTGGTTAGTTTCAATTGTTGATAAAAAAGGTATTAAAATTTTAAGGTGTAGCACTTTTTAAAATGATAACTTTTTGTAAGTAATGGTTTTAATTTTTATTTCTGCCGTAGATTACACTTAGTAACTGGTTCGCAGGTTGGAATTGTTCAGTTTGATAATTAACCAATAATTAATTTGGCAGGTAGAAATAAAGTTGATAACCTATCGTCCGTTTAAAAATAATCTCACTTAAACACAAGGATACTAGTGTTATGAATGCTCAAAGATTGGAGCGCATATTAAGTGCGTTTTTACCTTCTTTTATTGCCAAGCAATTAGCTAAATCACCAAAGCTTCTGTTGTTTGTTGTTCTGTTCATCACCTTGCTCGTCATTTTTATTATTAAAGTCGCTTCTTTTGCTATTTACTCTTTGGTCGTGGGAGCCGTGTTATTCGGCTGTTGGATGGCGTGGAGTGGCACTAAGCGCATTATGTCGAAGCGTAAGAAACGAGTGTCTTAAAAGCTAAGTCGAGATACTCTGGGCTTAACAAGCATCACTTAATCTACCTGAAATATATTTATCTGGTTTATTAACGTGTTAGATATTATATACATTGAAAATCTCAATCTATTTAAGGAAAAATAACCATGAGTCTATTAAATAAATTTAAAACTCAAGCGCAATCTATTGGTAGTAGTATTGGTGAATCTACCAGTAAACTAGGTGGTGATATTGTGTCTTCAACGAAAGACAATGCAAAGCTTGCAGGTTTGAAATCGGATATCGCCTCAATTGATGGTCAACTTAATATTGCGTACCAAGACATTGGTCGTAAGTACATTGAAAATTTAATCAAAAATGATGGTGCAAACCTTGAAGCGGTATTACAAGACACTATCGAGCGTATCGACCCGTTAATTAAGCGTAAAGACGAGCTGGAAGCCGAAGTTATCGCTATTGAGAAGCAACTGAAAGATCAGATTGTTATCCAGGAAAAAGCGGTTTTTCAAAAAGAGTTTGATGGTGAAAAAGAGAAGCTAGAAAAAGCGCTAAAACTTGATGTAATCTCACAAGATGAGTTTGATACTAAGCTGGCTAAAGCACGTTTGAAACTAGACAATTTCGATGAAATTCGTAAAACCAAAAAGCAACACGAAATGGGCCTAATCAATAAAGAAGAATTAAAAGAAAAGCTAACGGCATTAGGTGCTTAATATAGAAATCTAACGCTTAATTGCCTCTGATTAGCCAGCGCTAATAATTTAACCGTTATCTGTGCTGGCTACATTGTGTCTTTGCGAACGGCCGCAATACTTCACATCTACCGTACATCACTTCTAATCAGTGAATTACTCAATTCGAAGACTTTTTATTGCAAGACTTGCCTCGCCACCTTCTGCGTCCGTCAAGTCAGGTACCAAGTAAAGTGCGGAAACATGCTTGAGTATAACCCCTTTGTCTTTTGACCAAGCAGGTGTCCAATTGGGTCTGGCAAAATCGCTCAGAGATACGTTGATTGTTTGCCAAGTGCTTGAAGCTGGTAATTTAGTTTGATAGTGCGCATAGCTTCTATCACCTGAGCCGCCATACTCACGTTGTGATAACTTAACGATTAAAGCGTTATCACTTTTATACGTCAGTGCGATATTGAATTGATAGGGGAGCTGTTTAGTGGGTAAGTCGTAAATGAGTTCTACCCAAGAATTGTTTTGTTTGTCGACTCGCGGCACGCGTTTAAACTGAATAGCAACTTGCTCTTCATCAACAAGCGGGCCATTCAGAATTGCTTGGCTGCCATGCGGATCGGTCGCAAAACGCCACTGTTTTGGCTTTAAGTTCGACTGAGTATAGCTACAGCCAGAAAATGCTATGGCGAGTAAAAGCAATAAAAAACGCATAGAAAAATTCTTAGAACAACGTCTCTAAATATAATTTTTTAGTTTATTTACAAGGAGGTAATATGACAACGGGGCTCATGTGTATTTTTGGTCAATGTTAGAAAATTTCAAGTCATAGTACTTTTTATGCGGCTTGCTAAAGTCATTACTACTATCATGAGAGATTGATTTATTGGTGTGGTTGATCTCATACTGTTTCTAATACAGGTTAGCCAGGTGCCTAGCAAACAAATAAGGAGTCGTATGGATACGGAGTTTATCTCTTTTATTTTTTATCTTTTTGTATTTATTGGCGCTGTTTTTGCTCTACAAGATAGACAGAGGCTTAAGCAACTAGTCAAAAAGGTACATCAATTACAAAGCACGATAGAGCAGCAGAGTCGCAGGATCTCGGCTCTTGAAAGCCGAGACTATTCTGAGCAACGGCCGCTAGAGCAAACACGTACAGAACACAAACATTCTGAGTGTGGGGAAATAAACGTTGAAACAGCTAATAGCACATCATTAATTGCACGGACTGCATTGGGCGAATCCACGGAAACAGCCAATCATCCACAATCTCAGCAGTCTGAAAGCGAAAGCACGGTCACTATCGCAAGAGCCAAGCCGAGTAAGAGTAAACCTGCCTTTGAATTTGACTTTACTTTAGATCCCTTATTAAAAGGAAATGGACTCTTCTGGTTAGGTGCCGTGGTGCTAGCTCTTGGCGGTGTTTTTTTGGCAAAGTATTCCATCGAAGCCGGACTTCTTCCCCCAAGTGTACGAGTGATACTTGGGGCTCTTTTTGGAGCTGGTTTGGTTACTGCCGCTGAAGCCGTAAATCGCTACAAAGAAAAGCTAAAAATTAATACTCCATACATTTCTGCAGCGCTTGCCAGTGGTGGCGTGATCACTTGCTTTGCCATGACGCTAGTTGCTTTTGATTTCTATCATTTTATACCGGCTAATTTGGCTTTTGTTTTACTCGCCATTATCTCCTTGGCTGCGACTTCGTTGGCACTGAGATTTGGCCCAGTGCTCGCAGGTATTGGCATCGTTGGTGCGTATGTCGTGCCTGCTTTGGTATCGACAGGTTCTAATAATATCGGTGCGTTACTGCTATATATCAGCTTTGTTTCACTCTCTGCGATATGGGTTGCGGATTATGTGAAACAAAAGTGGTTGTGGTGGCAAAGTTTTGTTGGGCATTTCTTATGGTTTTGCACCGCCGTTGCGGTTGGTGGGAGCGGCGACTTTTGGGTGCTGCTGATTTTTGCACTTATCTCTATGTACTTATATGTGCTGGTAGACGTACTAGGTTGGCGACTGACGAATTCAATGATAAGTCCGTTGCCTGTCAAAGATCTATTAATGCCGAGAAAAGAACAATTGGGAATTTTACTCCCACTGTTACTTATCGCATGTGCGCTAATAATAAAAACCCAAATCGATACGCTTATTTGGGCTAATGTGTTATTTGCTAGCGTTGTTTTGTGTGCGGCTTATAGACATAGTGCACTGGATAGTTGGCCATTTTATTTACTATTGTTTGTACTTCTCTCATTCTACTTAATGCCTAAGGTGGGCACTTACGACGACGTACTTTTTCCATTCACCGGTAAGTATTTGTTTATCCAAGTGGCAGTGGTCATCACGATGTTATTTAGCATGATGATGATTAAGCGATATCCATCAAGGCTCGCTTATTTGATGTTGTTGAACGTGGCACCACTGGCGCTTTACGGTGTAAGCTACGCTATTTCTCCGAGAGCCGCAGAAGCAATTTTATATCCTGTATGGGCGATTGAGATGTTGGCCATCGGGCTATTCGCTTCGTATCGTGCGATGAAAACGGATACAAATATTCAGCAGGTCACTTACCTTATTTTGGCGAACGCCATGCTGAGTTTGTGTTTTACGATGTTACTCTCGGCAAGCTCGTTGACTTTAGCGATTGCGACACAAGTAGCGTCTATGAGTTATTTGAGCTGGAAGTACAAGGTGCGTTTACCTGATTGGCTGTATAAGGCTGCACTTATTGCCGTTGTTACCCGTCTTACTTTTGCGCCTTGGCTTGCAGATTACAAGCACGAAACAATTTTAACCATACATTGGACACTTGTGGTCTATCCGCTGGTGCTGGGTATCATTTGGTTTGCTACCAAATACAACCCTTCAAAGGCCCTAAACACTTGGTTTATGGGCGTCGCAATGCATATTGTTGCGCTTCTGGTCACAACTGAAACAAGTTATCTCTTGATTGGAGACTACCCTGATTTTACTAATCTCGGTTTCCAAGAATCCGTGTTGCTTGCTTTGAATTGGCTGGTGCTTGGCGCCGTATATCTGTGGCGAGGGCAGCTCAGCGAGAAGGGCAACAGACTTTATCCGCTTGCCGCGAGCTTGCTATTACTTGGAAGCGCGTTGCTCCACGCCGATATTTCGTTTGCCAATAATCCGTTTTTTGACAGGCAATACATTGGAGACGGTGTGTTTAATTGGCTACTTTTGCAGTGGTTGGCACCAGCGTGTATATTCGCTGTTATGCTCCAGTTTAAGTTAATACCACCACAATTTAAGCGTTTGGTATACGGACTGATAGCCGTGCTAGGGGTCTTGTTTGTCAACGGTGAAATTCGGGCGTTATTTCATGAGGGGTTCCTTGTGCTGTCGATACCAATGGAGCAATCCGAGTTATATACTTATTCGATTGTTTGGCTATTGATTTCAACCGTATTGATTTTTGTTGCCAAGCAGATAGAGCATAAAGTGCTGATTAACGCCGGTTTTGCAGGGCTAGCTATCGTTATTTTAAAAGCCTTTGTGGTCGATATGGCAAACCTCGAGGGCTTGCTGCGCGCCTTGTCTTTTATCGGTTTAGGCTTATGTCTGGTGGGTATTGGTTGGCTGTTTCAAAAAATGCAGGATCGGCCCAGAGAGGCAAAACCAATGGCGGACTGAATATTGCATTTTGACAACCATTAGCCACCCTCAACAGTGATGCGTGCGCCGCGCATTGCTGTTGACTCTACGTTTAACCTACCTATTTATTGCTCGCTCATACCGGTCTTATTTTGGATTTTAGTATGAGTCACACCGATAAAGCAGCATTTGATGTTGGGTTCAATCATTTCGACATAACTGGTATTCTACGCGGCATACTGAGAAAGTGAGATTGAAGAGATGATCAACGATAAAGATATCATTGAAACCTTGGACGAGCTGGAAGCTTTTTTGTTGCTAGTTGATAACGGTGGCTTAGGATTACAAAACGTGGCCGGTGTGGCACTAGCAACGAACAACAGTGATGGCAGACCATTTATTGCGATTTTGGATGATAAACACCAATTGTTGTTGGGTCGTTGGGTATCTCAAGAGGTGTATGAAAACGGCAAAGACATGGTTCGTTACGGACCAAAGAAAGCGCATTAATATCTCTTGAGTAGCCGCATCACAGGACTTAGGATTGGAGTGCGGAATAAACCTGCTTCCAATCCGTTTTATCGGCGGTTATACGAAAATGCGCCTGTGCTTAAGCGTCGTTTTCAATATAGACGGAGTCGCTTGCCATAAGCTCTATGGCGACGATTTCAGAGCGGTTCATGGTAAGTTTATACCTCTCTAACTGTATTCCCTGAGAAGATTTAAACCGCATTACCAAGTTGATTTGATAGCGGCGTTCAACTGACTTTTTCGAGACCTTTTTCCCTTCAAGACTATAAAGCTTTCCTGCGCCTTTTTTTAGATAGCGTACAAACGAACTCATGTTAAAGGTGATACGTTGCTGTACTTCTTCGTAACCGGGTAAAAACTCATCGATATGTACTTGGTTTTTACAGCAAAAATGCAGTAGATGCGCAGCTTGTTTATTTTGCTGTCGGCGCTTTTTCAGCAGCTTATCAACGTCTTCTGGTAGATCTTTTTTACGAATATGTTCCAGCCATATCGTTTGTGTACAAACGATGGCGTCCGTCACTGAGTTTTTAAACTTGTTGCGCCACTTTGGTCGGCCGCGTTGAATATGACGCCATGCCCACTGGGTTAAGTCTTCTTTGAAAGTTTCTCTAAGACCATAAATGACCCCAAGTAAAGCGATAAGAGCGACGGTAACTTCTTGAAAGTTAGAACGGGCGTTGAGCACAATAAACATCACAAAGGCCATGATAATGCCAGTAACCACACCGCGAACTAAACGCTTTAGATTGGTACTTAAGTCTATAGTTTGTTTGTTAAAAACAACGCCGTATTCAATGAGCCTTTCGAGCAATTTCATTTTATTGGTAATGCGGTTTGGGTCGTCCAACGTCACTTGTGAATTATAGCTCTGCTCTTCACGGTATTGGCTTTCTTGTTGGCAGAAGCTAACAATACAGCTTCGTTCATCACTGAAGTCGCTTGACTTAGGCCCGCTGGAGAGAAGTTTCAAAAACGCTTGCTCAGTATGCCAGCTAAGGTAATTATCTGCGTTTTGGTAGTAAGGTTTGAGCTTATTATCTGGTGGCGTGTAACGTCTTAGCTTTTTCAATAGGCGCTCGGTTTCTTCCACTAATAATTGCGCAGCTGGATAAAACTCATCGGCTTCTTTTAGCTTCAGCGTCTGTTTTACATCGGCATCTAGCGCAATGCGGATCTGGTAGCAAAATAGGTTTAGATTAACGCGGTAATCGGTTTTTTGACCTTTGCTTTGGCTGATAAAGCGACTACGTACCAAGGGGAGGTGGAGCTGCTCCGAGTAATATGCACTGTGGCTTTTTATATTGGCATTAAAGTAGTCTACTTCGTTCAACGTGTTGGTATTAATCCCCATATCGGTTGGGATTGAAAAATACAGATCGAGTTGGTTTGTCTCTTTGGGAAGGAGTTGATAGTTGATTTTAAAAGATAAGCTCTCGTCTTGACTTAGTTTGGCTCTGCTCACTCGGGTATGGTGCCTCCTTAAAATAACACTTTGTAATTATAACACAATAACCTGAACAAAACCGGAATAAGCTTTATAACTACTTGTTGTATCTGTTTTTATTAATTGTTTCTTGTTGTCATCTATATCACTTTTTAGACAGTAAAACGCATAATTAACTATCGCTGAGAAAAGCCAGAAAACAAGAAGCTTGATAACGCAACAAATCAATTTGAGACTTGGTGCGCTAGCATGAGGTTATAGGTGCACTGAATCGCCTTCATTTAAAATATACAGTGGCGTTTGGGTTTTTAGCACTTGTTGCATGTGGAGTAAGCGGAAAAGCGCTGAATGTGAAGTTTTATCTCCCATTTTCCAACTAGCATTACCATAGCCCCAAGGCACCATGACCTTACAGCCGAGCTCTTTTGCGGCAGTTAGTGCATCTTCTGGTGTGGTGTGTACTTTACGATACCAATTAGGATCTTCTTCGCTGTAGTATGAGGCAATAGGAAGTAGGCACACATCAATATCACCGTACTTTTCTTGAATGTCTTTAAAATGCGGTGAGTATCCTGTGTCCCCTGCAAAAAATAGAGTCTTACCTTGGTGTTCTAATATCCAGCCACCCCACAGTGCGGCGCCATGATCTTCGTATAAAAACGGCACCCAAATACGGCTGCTAAAGTGATTTGCAGGCACAAAGTGTGCGGTTACTTCACCAAGCTGTTTGCTTGAGTACCACTCCATTTCAGAAACCTTGTATCCATTTTTAGGAAAGTGTTCTGCAAATCCAAGTGGGGTGAGGTAACTTGGTCCAGTACCAATCGCTTCGATATCGCTCTTGTTAAAATGATCGTAATGAATGTGGGAGTACATTACAGCATTGGTTTGCTGTAACTCTGTTTGACTGAGCTGTGCAGGTTGATTGCGATAAAACCCCTCTGAGAGGCGAAATGCCCAGTTTACAGGCCAGTCAAATTGAGCCGTGACGGGGTCAAATAAAAACTGTTGTCCATCTTTGGTATTCACTTTAAAACTCGCATGCCCAAGCCATTGGATAGCAAAGCCGGTATTGAGCGAGAGAGTGGGGGGGTTGCCAACGTAGGTGCAATCTTGCATTTCGGACTGACATTGAATTTGTTGGGTGGCTGGATAACAGTTTTCGTCGCAAGTCACGGGGTAATCTTTAAACTTATTGTAGATGTTGGAATATCTATCTTCATACCCTTCTACAGAGCTATGTTTTACCACGGAAGACTCAGATTGTATTCGCTCTACAACATTACTATTACTGCAACCTGTTAATGGGATTAAGACTGCTAAAGCAAGCCTTTTCATGTCTATTCCTTTTTATAATTATTAGCTACTTTTTGAGTTTACCAATAAAAGGAAATAGGGGATAGCGGTGAGCTACTTAGCGGGAGTTGGATTAGCGCGTAATCCAACTTACATTACAGGCTGAGGACTAGGAATTACGTTCCTGCGCCTCAAATTTATATCCTGCTCCGTAAATGGAGTGGATAAAGTCGTATTTAGGTGCGATGCTTTGTAGTTTCTTACGAATATTTTTGATATGGCTATCTATGGTCCTGTCGCTAACAATGTGGCTATCGTCATAAATGTGATCCATCAATAAGTCGCGACTATAAATTCGACATGGATGACCGTACATAGCCTTTAACAGCATAAACTCGACGTAAGTGAGCGTCGCTTTAGCGTCGAGGAAAGAGACAAACAAGCTCTCTTCATCCAGTTTAAGTTTGCTCTCTGTTTCTGACACTGTGCCGCGTTCGTTTAGTGCCACGCGCCTTAAAATGGCTTTTACTCTGGCGACGACTTCTTTTGGACTATAGGGTTTGCACACGTAATCGTCAGCACCAACTTCTAGACCAAGTAGGCGATCAATTTCTTCTATTTTGGCGGTGATCATGACAATAGGCACGTTTGAGTAAGCTCTGATCCGTTTGCAAATTTCGATACCGTCAAGATTAGGTAGCATGAGATCAAGCAAGATAAGGGCGGGTTGCTGTTGTTTAAAAGCTTCTTCAGCCAATGCGCCATCGTGAACACAATGGCTGGTATACTCGGCTTGAGCCAAATACTTACTTAAAATATCGGCAAGTTTTGGTTCATCTTCGACGATTAAAATATGTTTGTTTGGCACAGTGGAAACTCATTATTTTTTCAGTTCAATAATAATAGCGAGACCACCCAGTTCGCTCAAGTCTGCAGTGATTTTTCCGTTGTGGGCAGCAACAATACTCTGGCATATGGCTAAACCAAGGCCTGAGCCGCCCGTTTTTCTACTCCGTGCTTCCTCTACTCGATAGAGCCTGTCAAATAGTTTATCTAGCTGTTCTGGTGGTACAGAAGGTGCGCTGTCCTGCCAGTAAATTATCGTTTTATCTTGTTGCTGTATGACTTTTACATCAAGGTTTCCCGGTTGCTCAGCTGAGGAATCTGTGTAGCGCAAGGTATTTTGCAGCAAGTTGTCGAATAGCTGTCCAAGGCGCTGCTCGTCACATTCTAAGGTAATATGCTCATCGCATTGCAAAGAATAAGCAAGATGGTGCTTTTCAATTTGGTGACTACTTTTCGCAAACGTGCGTGAGAGCAGGTCGTAGAGGTTTTCTTTATCCATGTTATAAGTGAGCGCGCCACGGTCTGACAGCGACAGTTGGTGTAAATCGTCCACCAGTCGAGTCAATCGTTGGATCTCTTCGTTAAGCGACATAAGTTGTTCGGGATCGCTTGCTATTATGCCATCAATCATTCCCTCAAGTTCCGCGCGGATCACGGCAATTGGCGTGCGTAGCTCGTGCGAAATATCTGCTATCCATTGCTGTCTAGCTATTTGGTTTTGCGCTAATGTGTCTGCCAAGCGGTTCATATCTCTGGCGAGTAAGCCAAGTTCATCTTTACTCGCAATATCGACGCGAGCATCGTAATTTCCTTGTGTCAGTGTTTTTGCATTGCGGCGCAACAAAACAATTGGATTGACCATATATTTACTAAATGGCACGGCAATCACTAACGTAATTAATAAGGCGACGAGCGCAATGATGATGAACTGTTTGCGTTGCTGCTCCGCAAACAGTTGGTCGAAGTCATTGCGTACCAAGCCACTTTGCTCGACGCCTAAGTAGGCGATAATCTGTTCGCGTTTAGGCTGCGCCAAGTGGTCGCTTTGATAGACTGGGAACCACAGCGAAGTCTGCTTACTTTTCGGTGTGCCCATAATAATATTGCCTTGTGCGTCTTTGATCAGCAGGCGCTTTTTATTGTCCAAACGAGGTGGAGGGCCGTCATGTCTTCGTGGCCCTCTTTCGCCTCTTTCACGATGCTTTGGTGGTGGACGAGAATGTGGTCTATCTCGCGGGCGCTCATCTTCAGAAAGACCATAGAAGCTACGCACTATGCTGTTCCAATCTTCTGAACCTCGATATACCCAGTCCAAAGAATCATGGCGTGCATACGTCTCGGCAACTTGCGTTACGACCTCTTTTAGTTGAGCCCGGGAAGTATTTTCAAGATAGGCCGTAAAGCTTTTTTCAAACGCTAATTTATTGGCGATATAGATAGCCAGCACCAATGCGGTGTTGGCTATTAATATTATCAGCAATAGTTTGACGCGAATGGTCATTTTCATAGTTGTTGTTATTCCACCCGTTAACGTTGAGCACGCAAGCGTAAATTATCAGGGTCTGGTGTGCGACGGTTCGGTACCCATCTTTTTACGCACTGCTGGTCTTTTGCGCACTTGTCTGTCAATGCATGTAAAAACGCGACCAGATCTTGCTTTTGTTGTGGTGCTAAATTAGCAGCAACAAAAGGTGACTGGCGCAGTAACGCTAACGCCGCTTCACTATTTTCTCTCGCTTGTAGGTTTAGTGTGTCACACTGAGCGGTCAAGGCAAACTGCTTTAACCCACATGCACCACCACGTTGAAAGAATTGCTCGACGGTTTGCTCAGGATTTGAGTAATGATTAACCACCTGCTCTAATGTTTCGTAGCCGCCTGAATGGCCATATGGCGCAGTCAGGGCAATGTTTATTAGGCTTGGGACTCTGAATGCGAATTGGTTTTGAGGCGAAGGGTCAATTGCAGCACGCCCGATGTCGGCCTTATTATCTTGTGTACCAATACCATACTGTGGAAAGGCGAGGTTAAAGAAACCATTGTTAGTGAACCGCTCACCGCTGTGGCACCCTCCACACCCTGCACCGCCTTCAGCAACGGGAGTAAAAAAGAGTTTAGCACCACGTTTTTGTTTGTCGCTGAGTGCGCCACGCTCACCTCGGGCATAACGATGCCAATCAGTATCCACCATCACAAATGACGCTTGATACTGGCCGAGTGCGAAGGCAATGCTATCAAAAGTAATTAAGGTTTGCGCGTCTGCTTGTGAGTTGAATGCTTCTCTAAAGGCTTGGAGCCAATCATTGGTGGCCAAGCTTCCCGCTTCATCGCCGTAATCGCCAATACGTTGTGCGAGATGCGAGCGAACTTGCTCATTGGTTTCGGCACTTTCGAAAGCTTCACCACGCATTTCTTCACGAGAGGTGACAGGAAAACGGGACAGGGTTGCAACTAGTGAGTCTGCTGCGTTTGGATCTGGCTGATTAAAACCTGAATCAGGTGTGCTGATAAAACTGCTCTCATTACCTTGATCGTCAGTGGTGGTCACTCGTTGAACACGGCCGTCCCAAAATAAAGCGCTATTCTCAAACCCTGTATTAAAAATGGTGGGAGAGTTTCGCGGGATATTGATGTCATCATTCACAGCCAGGCGGCCTGGGCCTATCACATCACTCTCGACTGCATTAGTACCAATTGGCAAGGAAAGCCCATCGGTGCCACCGAGTCTGGGGTCGTGACAGCTGGCACAGGCGACTGACTTTTCTCCTCCAAGGGCTTTGCTAAAGAATAACTGCATGCCGAGCTGAGCGATGGGATCTGAGATCTTCGGCAGTTGCTGTGCACCTGCGACTCTGCCAGTAATACCGTGAGCAGTAATAATTTGCGAGAGCTCATCATCTAATACCGAGCTTGGTTGCGGTTGACTCGGAGGCGGAGGTGGTAGAGGTCTATGTTGTGCTGCTATTGGTAAACTTGCCACCGCGGTAACAAGTGCCATTGCACGTAGAAAGTTCGCGTTGTTCATCGTTATTCCAAACCTTATTGTGATTCGAGTTTTAAAAATGACAGGCAAAAGTGCAGAGAATGTGGAAAGCAAAAACTTTATGCTTAGAAAGTAGACAAAACTCTTATACCAAAGGCTAGGATCTGTTGACCCGATTGAAATAGTACAAGGCTCAACTATCTTTTAGTAATTGGTGGTTAGTTTGGTTGTACTCCTTGTGTCTAGAAGTCGGCGTCGATTTATTCAAGCTTCTTTAGCGGTATGCGCGAGCCTTTCGTTACCATATCAACAGGCGTTTGCTACGGTGCAGCCCTCAGAGGAGGAGCTCGCCAAACGCCAAAATGCACTATATGTATTAAGGTTGGCTTCTCCGTACCCGACTAATTTGTCTGAATTTATTCCACATATGCACAACGAGTTTAAGCAAAACGTTGAGCGTATGACTAGAGAAAGGGTATATGTGGATATTCACCATAGCGGTAAGTTAGGCACAGGTCGAGAGTTAATGGCTGCGGTAATGCGTGGTCAGGTGGAAGGCATACTTATATCAGTATCAAATTTGTCTCGTGCGCTGCCGATGCTAGATATTTTAAACATTCCATTTTGGGCGGGCAGCAATCAAGCATTTCTAAACTTGATACGCTCTCCACATTGGCATTCTTTAGTTGTTGATCCTATCAACCGCCAAGGGAAACTCACGATATTAATGCATCATATTGCTGGAGCACGAACGTTATCGAGTATCAAGCACTTCAATCGGTTAATTAATTTACCTGATAAGCTAAAAGAAGCGGTGTTGAGAGTACCGGCATCTAGCGTGTTAAGTCATTTTTATAGTATGACTCCAGCAAGTGTTGTTGATGTTCCATGGGCCAACGTTGCAAAAATGGCTCGCACAAAGCATATAGATGTGATTGACCCCAGTGTCGTTGGGCTGTTTGCCGGCCCCGATCAGCTCAAAAACCAAATTGGTCATGTATCTCTTCTAGAGAGTGTTCCTGATGCTTGGGTGACAGTTGCGAACCAACAGTGGCTAAATACGTTGCCCTTACGTATAAAAGGAGAAATAGAGGAAGCGGCACAGCAGACATTTCACATTCATGTGTCGCAAATTGAGCAACTTCAGCAGCGTTGTGAACGAGCGTTGATGGCGTTGGGTGCAAAGCTGTACCAGCCAAGCCAAGATGAAGTGCGCCAATGGCAGCTAAGATTTGGACACCACAACGCCCAATGGAATGAAGTTAAACGCGAGCTATTGGGTAGCACCCGCGCGTTTCAACAGCTGTTGGATTCGACAGAGAGAAAGGCATATTAGTACCAATAAAATTAATTTCCAATCAATTTGAAGGGCAAAATATCAAAGTTGCTTCGTTAGAAGTTTCTACTTTAATAGCAACTAAATAGCAAAATTTTTGCCTTGCCTATATGGATATAGGTACCTTAGCGGTAGCAGGACGCGAGAGCGGTGCTACTAAAGCTATTTCCCCGCTTCAAGATAGATCTTTTATTAAATACAACTGGTATAACTCGTTTACTTATTACAATTTCAGTAATAATAGGAGCCGTTGATTGGTTAGAAACTTATAATACCGTTAAAACTTTTGCACTCGCCAGTTAAGTAGCTCACCGACATAAATTTCCCCCTTGTGATTGACAGCAAGGCCGTGAGGAAAGCCAAATTCAGATTCACGCTTGCCCCACTTTCCGAGCCTCTCTGTTACTTGGCCATTAAAATCAATCTTGTTAATTTCGCCGCTTCGGGCGTCAGAAATAACGAGAGAGTTAGCATTAAGGCGCTCTATCTCATAGGGAAAACCAATGTCTTTCCATTGCTTTAAGAATTCACCCTCAGTATCAAAAAGCTGAATTCTTGCATTTTGCCTGTCAGTGACATAAAGCGTATCATCAGCATCAATATATAACGAATGGGGGAAGTTGAACTGCCCCGGAAGCTCTCCTTTTTCACCCCACGCTTTCACTAGTTTCCCATATTGATCGAATTTGACGATACGAAAATTTCCCCCGTCAGCAACATAGATATTACCTTTACTATCAAGTGCAACATCACTGGGGGAAGTAAACAAGTTGACTTGATAGCCGTTTTCAAACCAACCTAGACCTTTAAAATCTTTGCGCCCTAAAATTAATTCAATGTTACCTTCAGGGTTAAGCTTCAGCACTTGGTGTGTTTGTTGGTCTGTTGTCCAAATACTCCCCTGGCTATCAACAAATAAACCATGAGGAACGGCAAATAACCCTAAGCCAATTTCACGTTTAAACTGACCAGTTGCACTAAAAATTAGCAGTGGGTGTAGCCCTCTGTTAAACACGACAAGATCGCCGTTTGGTAAAAATTCTAATCCAGTTACTTCACCTAAATACCAATCTTTCGGTAAGGTTAGGTCGACATGTTTAGCATCTTGCTGTTGCTTACCTCCTTGTGCTGCTAGGCTGTTTTGAGTGATCGCAATAAACATCATTAAGAAAAAATATTGCAAGAACTTTGAGTAGTATTTTGTATTCATCAATTTGATCTCCGTGGTTGGTAATGCCATTATCACTACCAGATAAGTTCCTGAAAATAGCGCTAATGGAATGTATTAACTTCCACTGAGGAAATAATGGATAGAGACTTAGTGTATTTACTTAGGGTGTTTTGTGTTGTAGTGGAGCAGAGGAGCTTCGTTAAAGCATCGGAAATATTAGGTGTACAGAGCCCCGCAGTAAGTAAAGCAATTGCCAAGCTTGAACATTGTGTGGGCAAACGCTTGTTAAACCGTACGACGCGTGCGATCGAGCTTAGTGCCGATGGGAAAATGATGTATTCCAAAGCCGTTGAACAATTGCATGCTTTAAAAAATATGCTTGATGACATGAAGGCAAGTGAGCGCATACAGGGAAGATTGACTATTACCGCAACACCTGCGATTGGCGAGTTACTTTCTGAGTCAATGCTAATTGATTTTCAACGTCAATATCCAGATCTTAGTTTATCACTCAACCTTACCAATGAGCAGCTCAATTTGCCCTCGCAGGAGATAGATATTGCGCTCAGAAGCAGTGACTCTTTGGAAGATTCATCACTGACCAGCCAGCGGATCACAAGCTGTAAGAGAGTAATTGTCGCAAGCCCTGAGTACTTGGCGTCGAATGGGATGACAAATGAGCCATCATGCCTGACACAGCATCGATGTTTAAACTTTACTCATCGTAAAACCCTTAATGACTGGGCTTATAGTGATGGCTCTTGCCGTCTCAGTGTAAAAACTGCCACTGCGTTTTCTAGCAACAGTTATGCGGCACTAAAATCGCTTTGTGTCCAAGGTGGCGGGGTAAGTCGGCTATTTGAGTATCAAGTACGCAGCGAGATAAACAGTGGCGAACTTCAAGTTTTATTCCCAGAATATGATTGGGGAGAACAAGTGGTACATGCGATCTATCATGGTAAATCGTATGACTCTCAAAAGGTCAGTGCATTTATTCATTTTATTAAGCGTGCAGACTTTGCATCTTGATACGTCTCAACTCCGTCTAGGGGTATACAAACGTTACCGGCTCTTTCTTGAACTCTGGGATCCCGTACCTGCCAATTGGAATGAGTGGTGGCATTTTAATTTAAGTAACGATGGCTATTTACTTTATTAGACGACCGGTCTAATATTTAATTTATGAATGAAAGTAGTATAAAACGGCGTCGTGGCCGGCCAAAAAAAGAGCAAGCTGGTTTTAGTGAAACTAGGGCGGCATTGATCCGAACAGGTATGGAAATTCTCACCGAAAAAGGTTTTGCTGCTACTGGGATTGATGCCATTTTGCGAACGGTAAATGTACCAAAAGGGTCTTTTTATCATTACTTTGCGAGCAAAGAGGCATATGGTTTAGTACTGATTGAACATTACTCATCGTTTCTGAGTGCAAAGCTCACTAAAGCATTATCCGCTGAGGGTCTTGAGCCGTTAGCCAGACTTGCACTATTTATGGAGCAAGCTGAACGGTCGATGGCTAAATATAATTACACACGAGGCTGTTTAGTTGGCAATTTAAGTCAAGAAATTGCTCAGCTACCAGAATCTTTTAGAGACAAACTAGGTGACGTTCTGAATGAGTGGCAAATCTTGGTCGCTCAATGCTTTGAGCACGCCAAGCAGCTTGGTCATATTTCAACTGAGCACCATTGTGATGAACTGGCCTACACGTTTTGGAATGGTTGGGAAGGCGCAGTTATGAGAGCCAAGCTTGAACAAAGTGGTGTACCACTTCAGCGTTTTTCAACGTTTTTTATTCGCTCGATTCAAATGCCGGATTAACCAAGCTACATCTGAGCAGGGTATGCCCCGCTTTTTTGTAATTTAATAGACGATCAGTCTAATTAATGGAGATGATATGTATAAAGCAATAGTCATTGATAAACAAGATGGTAATTACGTCGCAACACTGAATGAGGTAACTGGATCAGAACTCATGCCAGGAGACGTTGATATAGACGTGTTGTACTCAACGCTAAACTACAAAGATGCGTTAGCTATTACTGGCAAGTCTCCCGTAGTTAGGCACTTTCCTATGGTTCCTGGTATCGATTTTGTGGGGAAAGTGTCTACTTCGTCGCATCCCGATTATCAGCCTGGACAACTTGTGATCCTTAATGGTTGGGGAGTAGGTGAAAAGCACTGGGGAGGTCTGGCACAAAAAGCGCGAGTGAACGGTGACTGGTTGGTTCCTTTGCCGACTCAATTTGAGGCAAAAGATGCGATGGCTATCGGCACCGCAGGGTATACCGCGATGTTATGTGTGATGGCGCTTGAACGCCATGGTGTGACACCTGAACGAGGCGAGATACTTGTGACTGGTGCAGCTGGGGGCGTAGGAAGTGTTGCCGTCGCTATTTTATCAAAGCTTGGCTACAGTGTTACGGCGCTAAGCGGGCGGGTAGAGCAAGAAGCTCAATTTCTTAGCCAGCTTGGTGCGCAAAATGTGATCCATCGCAGTGAGTTAGAAGGAGCTGGTAAGCCGCTTGCAAAAGAGCGTTGGGCAGGAGTGGTAGATGTAGTTGGTTCACACGTTTTAGCAAACGCCTGTGCTAGCACACAATATGGTGGCGTGGTCGCTGCTTGTGGGTTAGCTGGTGGTATGGATTTACCTGCCACAGTGGCGCCTTTTATTTTACGAGGGGTGACGTTGGCAGGTATTGACAGTGTGATGTGCCCCAAAGCGTTAAGAATTGAAGCATGGCAGCGATTAGCGAGCGAACTTGAATTAAATAAACTCAATATGATTGCCCATGAAATTACGTTGAATGAGGTGATTGCCACCGCAGCGGACTTGCTTGATGGCAAAATAAGAGGGCGCGTTATTGTTGATGTTAACGCTTGATGTTTGGTTAAGCAGGGTTTTGTCAAAATTTAGGTCGACCGCTATTGAGCAGGTCGATGCGATTACCTACAATACAGTATGCTTAAATAATTGAAGAAACAAAATGACAGATTCAACTGAAAAACCAGCATTGCCAGATAGACTTTCTATCAACCCTCGTAGTCCGCATTACGCAAAAGAAGTGCTAGAACACCACATTGGCATTCGTTTTAATGGTAAAGAGCGCACTGATGTTGAAGAATACTGCATCAGCGAAGGCTGGATTAAGGTAGCATCACCAAAGGCATTAGACCGTCGTGGTCAGCCTTTGCTACTGAAGTCAAAAGGGACTGTTGAAGCTTACTATTGCTAAGCTTAACAAATATTGAAGATACAAAAATGCCGGACTTTGTCCGGCATTTTTTTACATCAATTATATTATACCAATTTTCTTAATTAAGTGGTCTATTTTGAGGCGAGAAAATCTTGTCGATAACCAGGAAAAAATTTTGCTATTTAGTTGTTCTAAATAAGAAATTTTTAACGCTGTTAGCGTCAGATTTACTCCTTCAAATTGAGCAAGTATTAAGTCAAATTGGTATTACCACACAATCAATGTGCTGAAGTTAACCAGCTCAGAAATTGACGTGCTTCGCCGCCATTGGCGAATTGTGTGATCTTACGGCCTGTGCCGTCAGCAAAGATCACTTTAGATTTGTTCACCGAAATCGAGCGAATTGGTTGCTCAACACGGATCTCTGTTCCGTTATATGTATATGACATAATAAAACTCACTTTTATAATGCACAGCAAATTAGCTGATGCTTTTGATAGTAGATGAGCTTCATTACAGTTTAGCGAACAGAAGACGCTGTCCTCGCAACAACCCGACATGGGTATGACAGCTTATACCAATTTTCTTGATTGGTTTGATTTTCGCCTGACTATATTAAGCTCTACTTGTATTTTTATGCGGACTTACTGGATCAAGGCAAGGAGGCATTACTTGGAATTTGCTCTATTTTGAGAGGAAGTTAAAGCAAGTAGCGAATACTATAGAATTGTTTTTTTTAAAGCAAGCTTTTTATGTGGGTGTAGCAGTAAATATTTTTAACACTTATCCAACTTAAAGCATATGGGCTTGCCTCGAGGTGTTAAACCCCGAGACATTGTTACTTTACTAGGACAGTAATTGTTCGACTGACTGATCGCCGTTAAATAGTTCAAACGTTAGATTCTGAGGATGCCGAGTGGCAAGATAAGCTAGCGCATCTGCGACATTCTCTCGACTTATCACTGCATCTTTTCTATTTTCAGGGCGTGAAGTGGAGAATCCCCCAGTTGCAGGCTCATTTTGTAACGCACCTGGCCGAACGATGGTGTAGTTTACGACACTTCTTTGTAGATGTTGGTCGGCCATGTGTTTGGCTACCAAGTACGGTTTGATTTCACTTTCAATGTTATCAGGATCGTCGGCACCGATAGAGCTGACCATAATAAAATGTTTAACGTTTGCTTTCACAGCATAATCAATAGCTTTAGTGGCGGCCCATAAATCAATCAGTAGGGTTTTGTCCGCACCCGTTTCCCCACCAGAGCCTGCGCTAAATATTACCTGCTCGACGTTGTCAAAAGCAGAGCTAAAATCGTTCTCAAGATCTTGCTCAGTGATAGTGAGTTGCTCAGATTCAATATCTGCCAACTTGTCTTTATTACGCACTAACGCGACAACGTCGTGGCCTTGTTCCAGCATTTTCTTTGTCGTCATTTTTCCAATTTGACCACTGGCACCAATGATTAAGGTCTTCATAGATAAACTCCTTTAAAGTGTTTGCTTAACTAAGACCTTGGGATCATGGCGCAGATTTAAACCCCTGTAGTGTGAAATAAGTTATAAATAGGCGAGAAATTGCTGAGTTAATCTAAAAATTGCGGTGGTCAGGGAAAAGTTGACCACCGTAGGAAAAGCAAAGCTATCTGTTATTTTGTTACTTTGCGAGCTCTAAAGTTACGGCCTTTCATTTTCCCTTCTGAAATTGTTTTAAGCGCTACGTTGGCAACACTGCGCTCAACCGCAACGTACGATGACATCGCAGTGACTTTGATTTTACCGATTTGATCACCTTTTAACGCTTGATTTGAGGTCAGTGCACCTAAGATATCACCCGGTCTTAATTTTGCCTTCTTACCGCCGTCGATTTGAATGGTTACCATCGGTGCTCGATTAATTTTGTTATTTAATACTTGATCGCTTGGCAAGGTATTGGGTTCAATGGTTTTGCCTAAATAGTCTTCGAGGGCGTTTACTTTATGTGATTCCTTATAGCTCATCAAAGAGCACGCCACCCCTTTATTGCCTGCACGTCCAGTTCTGCCAACGCGGTGAACATGTACTTCTGGGTCATGGGCGATATGGTAGTTGATCACCATATCGACGTGATCGACGTCGATACCTCGTGCGGCGACATCCGTTGCCAATAAAATGGTGACGCTCTTATTCGCAAAGCGAACTAATGTGCGGTCACGATCTTTTTGCTCTAAATCACCGTGAAGTGCTGCTGCATCAAAACCTAAACTATATAGGCAGTCACATACGTTCTGGCATTCTGCCTTGGTGTTGCAGAAGATAACCGCAGAATTAGGTTGAAATTGCATTAACAGTTTTTGTACTGCTGGCAGTCTCGCGTCGTTATTGTCGACTTCATAAAAGTACTGTTCAATTGAGCTATCATCGTGGGTTGATTCAACCGTGATTTTGGCTACATCTTTCATGATATGCTGCGCAAGCTGCTCTATTTTTGGCGGGTAAGTTGCGCTAAAAAGTAGGTTTTGTCGTGTTTTAGGGCAGTGGTCAATGATACATTGTAATGACTCTTCAAAACCCATCTCCAGCATTCGATCTGCTTCGTCTAATACAAAGGTATTGACTTCATCTAGCGACAAACGGCCTTTGCGCAGATGCTCTTCAATACGTCCTGGCGTACCCACAATGATGTGCGCGCCGTGTTCAAGAGAACCAATTTGCGGCCCCATAGGAGCACCGCCGCACAGCGCCAATACTTTGATGTTATGGATTGCACGGGCAAGCTTGCGAATTTCAACCGCAACCTGATCGGCAAGCTCTCGAGTAGGACATACCACGAGCGCCTGCACACGAAAGCGTTTCACGTTTAAATTATGTAATAGTCCTAAAGAGAAAGCGGCGGTTTTACCTGAGCCTGTTTTACCTTGGCCAATAACATCTTTACCTGCCAATATAAGCGGTAAGGTTTGTGCTTGAATGTCAGTCATGGTGTGATAACCCAACGAAGTGAGGTTATCAAGTAAGGCGCTGGAAAGTGGGGTACTTGAAAAAAGTGGCTGAGTCAAAGTCGCTGTCTCTGTAGTTCTAAAACAGCAATTATAACATGGCTCCAACGGATAGCGCGTGTAAGGCCGTGATAAAATTTTTTACCACGGACAAGTGCGTTAAAAAATGATTTTGAACATTTCCCATGAGCAAGGGTAGGTCGCATTACAGCCAATAACCGTCGGCTCAGCATTTGCGCCCGAGCCACCATTACCAACAGCTTGTACATAGTAGCCGTTGACAGATTTGAGCGCTATTTTATCACCGTTTTGGATGAGCGCACCGGGACTATTTGGCAGTTCAATCGTGAACGTTTCCCAGATAGAGGCCGCGGTTCTATTGGCATTTAGTTCACCTCCACCACCTTGTTCGGCAACAAAGTAGTAGCCAGATGTAGTCTGAATATGAACTTCATCACCGCTATTAAGGTCTCCGCCATTAATATCTACAAGGGTAAATTGCTCCCAAGGACCTATGGCTAATCGGTTTGCATTGACCGTGCTGCCGCCGTTACCTTCAGCCACAAAGTAATATTGTCCGCCAGTTTCGAACGACACATTAGCATAGTTGGTTGGGCCACAAGGCAACGTAGTAAAAGTGAGATCTTCCCCTTGGATTGTGGTACGTGGTGGTTTTGGATCTCCACGGAAGCGGAAATGGTATTCAGTCCCACAGCTTAGGTTCGAAATCTGAGCACTTACGGGGCCATTTACTCCAGGTGGTGTCGCAAAGATACTACTGCCGTAACTTGTGGTGGTGCCATAATCAAAAATCTCGCCACTTAGGCCGATAGTTGAAGAGGAATAACCATTTAATTGCGCAGATGTTTGGGTGATATTGCTTGCAGGTTGGGTCAAATATTGCGTACCGGCATGCGCTAGAAATGTACTGCTGCATGCAGTCAATAGTAGTAACTTGAACTTATTCATAGCCTAGCTCCTTTAATGTTGATGCCGCAAGATGTATCGGCTCTATTAGCTTAGGAGGTAGTGCGTTATATTCTATTACACTCGCTTACACGCTTTGTTTAGTACAAGAAAAGCGCTGCAACATAGCAAAGAGCAGCGCATTTATAATCAGGCTATTTGGTTTTTTCGCTGACAGCAGGTTGACCATATTTAGGCGAACGCGGTCCGTGAAGTAAGCCATTGTGGACTTCTGACGATAGTAAACGGCTGGAGGCAATAGCCGCGATATCAAACCCTCTGTCCGTGACGCTTTCTAGCACTTGGTTGAGTGCAGCTTCCACTAGCATGCCCACTAATCCACCACCATTGTTACCTCGAGTTTCTGCCGAAGATGCTGATGCTTTATCTTGCCAAAGCACTTTACCGCTCTTTAGATCAACAAGCGTTGCGGAAGCTGTCACAACCGTTTCACTCGATACCACAACGTAGCTTGTACCATATTCTTCAATGGTAATGTAGAGCGCAGCATCAGCGCCAAAGATTTCATGAAGTTTAGTTACCGGAACTGCATGGGTATCGCTGGCAACGGTGAGACCATTATTTTTAAATGTCTGCTCAACAACTGCCGCTGGAAAAACATAGTATCCCGACTCTGCAATCGGATGATAAATTTGAGACATCAAACTGTAAGGCGCAATTACCTCGGGTGTGTTATTGATTGGTGGTAGCACGATAATAGAATGTGGATCCGCTGTTCTAAATGCAGAGTAGTCATGCCCTTCAGGAGTGCTCACACAACCTGTGATCAATGTCAGTGCTAAAAGCAGTAGTGTCAGTGTGGTCTGGCGCATATTATACTCCTGCAGACTTTAGTAAAAACGAGATGTAGTGCTCAGACTCTGGAAACAGCACCATTTCAGTTTCAAAATGTTGTTTACCAAGTTGGGCATTCCCTGTTTCAAAATACAACATGCCTAAGTGAGCATGAACGCCAGGTGCAACTGTTTTACTTTTAGCCTCGGCGGTTTGAATGATTTCTTGTAATATGCTGATTTGCTCTTCAAGAGTCACATCTTCTGCTTTAAAGTAGCTATATACGGCTTTGCTGTATTCTCCGTGGTAATAAAGTGGCTCAGTGGTTTTACAACCTGCAAGTACGAGTGAAGCCAACAACGCTAAAATATATTTTTTCATTTTCGTTAATCCCTAGTTCGCCCAAGCGCCAGATTCAAGTCCATTGACTAACTTATTAACGACTTCACGAATCGCCAAGTCTAGTACTTTACCATTTAGAGTCGAATCATAGCTCGCTGTGCTACCAAAGCCGATAACCTCACGCTCAGACAAGCTATATTCACCAGCCCCTTGCACTGAGTAAACAACCTCTGATGTGGTTACATCCACAATATTAAGGGTTACTTTTGCGTAAGCAATTTGCGATTTACCTTTCCCCAATAGGCCAAATAGCTGTTTATCGCCTATGGCTTTGCGACCAAATTCGGTGACATCGCCTGTCACCACATATTTTGCGCCAGTAATAGACTGTTTTGTTCCTGTGTGCGCAGCTTCTTGTGCGAGCATTTCTAGATTGGCTCTATCAAGCACTCTAAAGCGATTTGTTTGTTGCAGGTGGCTCATCAACGTAGTTTTTGCTTGGCTCCCAAGTTTGTCATCACCTGTAGAAAAGATACCATTTTGAAAACTTGAACGGTTGACGAAGTTACCGACCACTAATTTGCTCTTTTCTCCAGTATACTGGGTGTTGTAGCTTGCTACTTTTGGTGTTTCTACAACCCTTGATGTAGTTGTGGCACAACCATTTAAAAAAGCAGCAGTGCCCAATACCAAAGCAAATGTTTTAGCTGGGTGATATTTTTGATTGATCACACTAAATCCCTATTTAGTCGTTGTTATTATGCTTCCATTGAATGAGAAGAATGACTTGTTTGAACACTTTTTTACATTTGTTCGCGGAGGGTTTTTACATGATTCTTTTGATTATTTCAATAAAAAATAGTCGGCTAATTAATTTGATTGAAAATAGAAGCCCCACACTTATATGTAGGGCTTTTTTGTGTGTTTTATTTACTACTTGATGGGCTTCGCTGAGTTGGCTTACTTCTTCTTGGGGCTGAAGAACTTGGCTTATTGGTAGACTGTGATGGGCGACGTCTGCGGTTGCCATTGTTATTACCAGCAGGTTTACCGTTGCCACTCGGCTTATTGTTGCGAGGACCTGAATTTTGCTTAGGTTTGTTTTTCGGCTGAGCGGAAGTTGCTTGTTCAGCGTCTGTTGCCTTTGGCTTTTTCGGTTTCTTTGGCTTTTTCGGCTTGATTGGGCGCGTATCTAGTTTTGACTCAGGTACGGCAAGTTGCGGTTCAAACCCAGGTTCCACTTTACGCGGCACCAACTGTTGAATTAATCGCTCAATACCAAATAAATCGCTTGCGGTCTCTTGGGTAACAAATGAGATAGCTTCACCCGTTGCACCAGCGCGGCCAGTTCTGCCGATACGGTGAACATAATCTTCGTAAACATTTGGCAGGTCAAAGTTCACGACATGGGGCAGCTCTTGAATATCCAAGCCCCTCGCCACAATATCAGTGGCAACAAGCACACGTACTTCACCATTTTTAAAACCAGCAAGGGCTTTCATGCGAGCGCTTTGGCTTTTATTACCATGGATTGCTGCGGCATTGATCTTGGCTTTTTCTAGATCCTTAACTAAGCGGTTGGCACCGTGTTTGGTGCGGGTAAATACCAGCACTTGTTGCCAGTCATGCGTTTGAACTAAATGCTTGAGTAAGTTGGTGCGCTTACTTTTATCTACTGGATACACCCACTGAGTAACACTTTTGGCGGTGCTATTTGCCGGTGCTACAGAAATCTCTACTGGATCATGAATTAATCCTTTCGCCAAAGCTCTAATTTCTTCGGAGAAAGTTGCAGAGAACATCAAATTTTGTCTGCGGCTTGGCAATACTTTGATGATGCGTTTGATATCGTGAATAAAGCCCATGTCTAGCATACGATCGGCTTCATCCAGTACCAGTACTTCAAGGTCATCAAATTTGACAGCGTTTTGCTGGTAAAGGTCGAGTAATCGCCCAGGTGTTGCCACTAAAACATCAATGCCTTTACGCAGCTTCATCATTTGCGGGTTGATCTTCACACCGCCGTAAACGACTTCAGAGCTGATAGGAAGGTGTTTGCTGTAGAGTTCAACACTTTGCCATACTTGATCAGCAAGCTCTCTGGTTGGCGTTAGAATCAACGCGCGCACGTTATTCGCACGAGGCTTAGTGCCGGCAATCAGCTTTTGCAACAAAGGTAATGTAAAGCCCGCAGTTTTGCCCGTTCCCGTTTGAGCCGCAGCCATCACGTCTCTGCCTTTTAAAATAGCAGGAATGGCTTGCTCTTGAATGGGCGTCGGTTTGTCGTAACCTTGTTCGACAACGGCTTGATTTATTTCTGGGGCTAAACCTAGGTGGCTAAAGCTCATGATTTGTTACTCTGTAGTAGGCGGCGGGCAAGAGTACAGTATTTACACCAGTTACGCAATTTTGCCACCGCCTAAATTACTGTTAAGTCGTCCTCTGCTATGTGTAATAGATTAATGGGGTTTAAAAATACGCTGATCTTTGCGCCCATATCAGTGATAGCGTTCTCGAGTATAGCAGCACATCCTTGTGTGCTTAATTTCGAATAGAAATCTATGCTTTGAATAAACTGAGTTTACCAGAGAAGTTTTTAAGGTTTGGGAAAATCTGCAGCAGTGTATTGTCGTCTACCCCCATCCAGCTACCAAGGCTCGCAGCCAGTTGGTCAACAGCTGTGGTGGGAATGAGCCTTCCGCTACCAGCATCAAAGGCATGGTTTAATTCTGGAGGAGGGATATCACCAAAAATAGTGCCACCATGGACTGCACCACCCATAATAAAGTGATGGGCGCCCCAGCCATGATCGGTACCATCACCATTGACAGCAAGGGTGCGACCAAAATCAGATGCAGTAAATAAAGTTACTTGCTTCTCTAACCCTAAGCTGGCAATTGCCGTATTAAACGCCACAAGTGCGCCATCAAGCGCTGATTGCAGTTTAGGTAAGCTCTGAGCTTGACCTGAGTGAGTATCAAATCCACCCATGCCCACAATATACACTTGTCGTTTGGTGTTGAGTTGCTGCCTTGTTGCAATACTTTGGCAAACATTCTTCAGCTGTTGTGCCAATGGTGTGGTAGGAAACTGTGGTAGAGTAAAACTTGTATTGGCAATGGCGTCATTGTATTGCGAATTTGCCGCCATGGCGCTGCGAGTAAGCGTATCTAGGTCTTGCTGAAGTATGTTATTGCTACTATTGCTTTCTTTGCCCGCAAAGTAGTCAGCGAGTGCTTGGTTGTTGTCGAACTCTTCTAAGATTTCTATTATGCCAGCTTTGCCATCACTCACATGGTATGGAAAGGTATTACTGCCGGTTAACCACAGATCAGCCTCGGCTGTGGTAATGGCATTAAAAGGTGTCTGCTGCGTTTTTCCTGTATTGATAAGCGCATCATTAATTAACCCTCCCCAACCAAATTGTGCTCCCTCTGTTTTACCAGACATCCAAGTTGACTGCTGATCATTATGAGAAAACAGTCGGGGAGGCACGCTTGCCGTGACTTGTTCCAGGTGCGAGGCATTAACAGGTTCAAGTAATGGTCCAACATTGCCAATAACAGACAGTTGCCCTTGACCGTAGAGTTTCGCAAGGCCTGCCATTTCTGGAGGTAAGGCAAATTTGCGTTGATTAAATCGAGAGGGAGTACTGAGGGCGTGCAAATTTTGTGGTGTTCTTGGCGTAGGGTAAGCACTGAGTAGTGAGGATCTGTGTTTTGCCCACTGTTGATAGTTACTGTCATCCAGAGGAATAATCGTGTCATGGCAGTCCATTCCACCGTATAAAAATACGCAAACAAGGGCTTTGTAATCTTCACCTTGTTCTGCTGCCGCAACGGCTTGACTCAACGAAAGCAAGGACGTTGACATCATGGTCGCACCGCTTAGTTTCAAAAAATCACGTCTTTTCATCTTGTCTAGTCCTATTTTTGAATCAAATAATCTGCTGAGGTCATCACGAGTAAAATCGCCCATTGCACTCGAATAAGGCTATCTTGTGGTTCCTCCATTGGTAGTGTCTCAAGAATTTGGATGATCTTATTCACTGTATGCTCAGTGAGCTGATCTGCGCTTAGGAGTAGGTTTAAATGAGCCAATAGCGCTTTTGGGTCATCTGCCAAAGTGAGTTCGTATTCATAGTCTGCAAGGAAGCTATATACAGCTTGACGAGCATCAAGCGGTATATTTTCGGCGTCATAATCTGCTTGTAAATCAGCTACATCAACATCTTGTTGATAGCCAAAAATATAATAGGTCATAAAGTTAATATAACCCGGAATTGACGAGGCGTTGGTAATTTGGAATTCAGGTGCAACTAGTTGATTTTGCGATATTAGCGTTCCTGGTGCACTGTAACCCGGGCGAAAAAAGTTAAATACGCTACTTGAACGATAGGGGTGTTGATTTAACGCGTTTGCTGAACGAGTATCCCATAGTGGCTCTTGATACTCGGGTGTAATATTTTTTACCTCAAAGGCTCGCGCCCACTGCGTAAATCGTAATATTGGCTCTCTTAACTTGCCACTGCGCGCTGTTTTCTCGCTTCTTGCTTCTTTATCAAAGATAATTGCAGCAATCGTTGCGGTTAAGTCGCCCCGTTGGTTAGCACCCACTTTGGTACCATCGGGCAATACGTAGCTACCAGAATCAAAGCTTTCTACTGCCCTAGCAACATAGCTAGGTGAAGGGTTTGATGTTACTAAACGTTGGATTAACTGTTTAACCACAAATGGGCCAACATTAGAATGCGAAAAGATATGATCTAATGCGAGCGTGATTGATTGGTTGACATCGGTGCCAGCGGCTATGGTGTAGCCTAAAAAGGATTTGGCTTTAGTCGAGTGTAGTTCAGGATCTGCGACCATAGGTAGCGCGTACTCCTCTTGAGCGGCTTGTTCGGCGCCTGACTCATCAAGCACTAACCCAGTAAAAACACGGGCAAGGCCAGTAATATCTTTATTGGTATACAACTCAATGGCTTGGTCATTGCTATCGCGTTTCTCGCTACCGTCTGGGTTTAACTCAACAAGACCCAAAGTGAAGAGCTGTAAGATCTCCCGAGCATAATTCTCATCAGGCATCCTGCCTGTTTGCTCGTCTCCCTTTTGATTTCCTAAATATGTTAAGTAAGTTCCCATCGCGGGTGAATAAGTCACTGCCTCAATCAGCTCTCGATAATTGCCAAAGGCGTGTTCGATGAGTATATCTTGAAATCGTGCTACTGCTGCTGGGATGTCAGTGAGTTCGTCACCACCGGCATTAGAAACCACCAAAATCTCAGATAAAGCAAAAGCTACTCGCTGACGCAGCTGATCTTCGCCAGTGATGGCATCTTGCCAAAACCCAATACTTGTTGACTCTACGAAGAGCGTATTAAAACCGCCATCTTCGGGGGTATATTTTGCAACTGAGCTCATTTTCAAGCTTGGTTTTAGTGCTATTTGGTCGATGAACCACTTGGAGGCAGATGTGCCGACAAGTGTGTTGAGCTGTTGTGGTGTAGCGCCAAAAGTCGTTTGGTGTAAAAACGAGGCCGTACTTTGTGGTGTTGCAAACACATTATCCATTGCAATAGGTTGCGATGGTTCGGTAATTTCTGTGTTATCAGTGGCATGCTGATTAGTTGGTGCGACTTCAGTTTCTTGCGCACTGCCACCACCACAGCCTGTCGCTGTTAGGGTTAACACACACCAAACTGAAAAGTATTTAATGATTGTTCTCATAACTTAACTCAAATAGTGAACGATAAGTGATGAGTGTAGGATGATTTTTGACTTTGGTGTTTTACAACTTTGCGTGCGTAATCATACAAAATTGTAAACTAACCAAGTCAAAGCTTAGCTCAGTCGATTAATGAGTTGGCACTTCAATATTAAATACAGCACCCGGTTGACCCTCAAGCAAATAAATCTGCGCTTCATGGATGTCACAGATTGCTTTGACAATGCTAAGCCCCAGCCCATTGCCTGAAGAGGAGCGGCTCGTATCGGCACGATAAAAGCGCTCGAAAATATGTGCTTGGTCTGATGTTGCGATGCCGGGGCCATTATCACCGATTTGCAGTAACACGCCAGATGAGTGACTTTGCAGCCTGATCCACACAGACGCCTTTGGATTAGTATATTCAAGTGCATTTTCTAACAGGTTACAGACCAATTGCGCGAGCAAATCAGCATCTCCATAGCAGGTTATATTTGGCAATATCGAGACGGATAAGGTTTTTTCTGCGTCTTCAAATACCGGAGTGAAGCTATCAGTTAGATCTAAAAGCAGTGTTGATAAGTCAACCTGTTTAAAGCCCTGTTGATATTTTCCAGATTCAATACTATTCAAGCGGATTAAATTATTAAAAGTCGAGATGATTTTTTCTAATTCTTCACAGGCCTTTTCAAGGTGAACGGCTAATTGCACGGGATCATCTATGTCTTGCTCCATCGATTGCAATCGGTTTGCAACTCGGGTTAGGGGCGTTTTAAGGTCATGGGCAACTCCCACAGACATTGTTTTGATATTGTGATGGAGTTTGGTAATTTCGTCGAGCATCGTGTTGATCACACTGCATAATTGTAGCAGCTGTGGGTCATCGCTTTTTGCTATGGTGCGATGTAGCTCAGGTGCTTTAGCCACTAAAGAGAGCTGTTGACTCAGTTTAGCAATGGTATTGCCTTGCATTTGTCTAAAATGGACAAAGATGAGCAAAGGTGGCAGCCAGCAAAATATCGCTAGCCACACAATAAACTGGGTTCTGGCGTTCTGGGCAATAACAACATCGTGGTCAACACGCTGCCATAGATGTAAATAAAGACCATCGTTGATTTGCTGTGCCTGATAAAAAATGGGTTGTGTTTCTTCGTCTATTTCAGTTTGTAGCTGCGACTTTGAAGTATTTGCTCGCTCAAAACCCAAATCGCCACCAGCGATTGTCACGTCTTTTTGGTATAACGCCACAAGCCAGCCTTCCTCCTGCCAATGCTCCTGCGTTTCTTCTTTTGTCCAAATTTCATTTTCTTCTAACTCAAATACTTCTACTAAAGACGCTAACCCCTCGGTGTGATACAGCTCAACCGCTTCTTCAACACGTTCAAGCATTTCGGCTTGTTGTCTGGACTGTTCACTTTGAGACACAAAGTGCGATACTAAAAGTGCTAGACCACATGTTAGTATCCAACATAGAAAAGAAAATTTAAGCGCCAGCACGAAATGGTATTTTTGAGTGTTTGTTTTCATATTATTGTTCAGAGAGTAAGTAGCCGCTGCCACGAATGGTTTTGATAACTTCACTGTTAAAAGGCTTGTCTAATTTGTTACGTAAGCGGCTGACATGTGTTTGAACCAAACTGGTTTTGGGGTCAAAACTAAATCCCCACACGTGTTCTAGCAGCATAGTTTTGGTAACCAGTTGATTAGGGTGAAGCATTAAAAACTCCAAAATCTGATACTCTTTTGGCATTAGCTCAATCTCGCTTTCACCTCTAAATACTTGCCTTGATGTTCTGAGTAGTTTTACACAACCAACTTGCAATTCATTCACGGTTTGCGCAGCTGGTTTGCGACGATACAGTGCTTTTAGCCTTGCATGTAACTCGACAAACGCAAAGGGTTTAACTAAGTAGTCGTCTGCACCAGCTTCCAAGCCCTCAACCCGTGCTGCGGTGTCACTTAATGCCGTTAGCATAATGATAGGAGTTAAGATATTGCTCGCTCGAAGGATTTTTACTGCGTCTAGGCCATCCATCGACGGCAATAGCCTATCAAAAATAATGGCATCGAATGAGGTGGTAGAGGCTTTTATTATTGCATCTTTTGGACACTGCGTATGATCCACTGATTCTCCAGCTTGCTTTAAGCCATTACAAATAAACTCTGCAGTGTCGTGGTCATCTTCTACAAGCAATATCTTCATTGTGCGGTTTGTTTGGTCGTTTAGCTATAGCATAACGCAGTTTCCAAAGTGTTCAGAATACAATTTTGTATGATTGGCTGTGTTCGTTCTAATAAGGTTTTTGGCTATGTTTTTTGATTTTAGGACTTGCAGTCCATAGTGGAGTGATGCCTTGTCATTACTTGGTAGAAAAGAAAGCGTGATAGACATGATGCAATGCCAATAAAGTCAGCTTCGACGCTAGCAGCTGTTTTGGTTACCCACAGCTTAGGTGAGGTATTTTTGTAATGGGCTTAAGTCTACTTTAGCTTGCAATTTTGCCGCGATTAAATATAACCCCGCCAGCTTTCGATGTATAAATAATGCGTCTACAGGTGGTGTGTGCCACTGGTTGGAGTGGCTATTTAAGGCCAGTCCTTTTTCACTTATCTCTTTGCTTAGCTGGCTGTTAGCAAAATCAAATGGGCCGTCACACCGAAGTGGAGTTGTTGCAAGTAAAAACAGCTCAATAACTGCGTTACAGTACTCGGGTGCAATATCAGTATCAAAATATCCAATGTCACATGCAGCCTGTTTAACAGCTTCACGGTTTTGCTTTGTCGCTGCCTGTAACAGGTTCTTATACCCAACACTAACAGCGTCGCTAACAATACGTGTTGCGCCAAAATCTAATAACACGATTTGGTGGGTGTCTTTGTTATATAAATAGTTACCAAAGTTAGGATCTGTTTGTATCAATTTAAGCTCAAACATTTCGATAAAGAAAAGCTCAATTAATGCGGTCATGATGTCATTGCGGACAGATTGTGGTAAAGCAACGGCCTCTGCAAGCGGCTCGCCACAGACATACTCCATACTCAGTATGTGCTGGCTACCCAGCGCTTGATACACAGCGGGGACTTTAAAGCGCGTGTCTTTAGAAAGTCCGCTGGCGAACTGCTGTAGATAGTTTGCTTCTAATTGGTAATTGGTCTCCGCGAGAAGCTGCGATTTTGCTTCCTCGATTAAAGGGGCAATATTAATCCCTTTAGGAAGTAGCCCCGTCATTTTGATTAGGCTCGCGACATTATCTACATCACTGTGAATACTCTTAGCCACCCCTGGATATTGTATTTTGATTGCAAGAGATTGCCCATTCTCGGTGATGGCTTTGTGCACTTGCCCAATCGACGCCTGTGCAAAGCTTTTTAGTTCAATATGACTAAACTTATCGAGCCAGTTATGCCCTAACTCATGTTCCAAGACACCAATAAGTTGCTTATGTGGCATTGGCATAGCGTCTGCACGCAGGTGAGTAAGCAGCATGGCAAGTTCCGGTGGTAGCAGATCTCCAGCATCCATTGAAAGTAACTGTCCTAACTTCATTGCGGCACCGCGCAAGTGACTCAGCTTCTTCGCAACTGCATCAATATTTTTGCTCTGTAGCAATAGGTCGTTTCGTTTCACAGGTTGCCCTTGAAGCGCCTGCTTTGCGCCTTCAAATAACATATTTGATGCAACTTGACCTGCCAATCCACCCAAATGAGCAAGGCGGCTCAACCTTGATGATGGGACTTTTCGTGAACTGTTTTTCAAACCGAAACCCTTGGCGATACATTTTATTTAACATGCGAACAATACGACATCTTCTATAATTAAGTTCACTCTTTGTGAGCGAACTGTTGGGGCATTTCGTAAAAAGCAAAATTCATTAAGTACGGAGGGTGATATGTGGTGCGCAGATTGTGAAGCAATTGAGTCATACTTTTTTGAGGCAACTTACTTTTGGTTTTTCCTACCGACAGGTAATGCAGAACAAAACTTGCTGCAAATGTGCACCGAGATGGCACTAAATCCCGAGTTGGTTGCAAATAGATGCATTATGGTTCAAGTGAATAAAAATGGACTTTCTACGTTTTTACACAACATTGGTGGCTGTTTAGCTGGTCCAGAATTTGGCCAATCTAAAATAACAACCATGTCACAAGAAGGCCATCCAGATATCAATGCAATTAGTCGAGTCGCCAGTGTTGAAACTTTCGTTCGCCGTTATCAAGCGCGGTGGATAAAAACTGCGATAGAAAATGAGACATATCAAAGCTGGTTTCAACCCATAGTGAGAGCATATTCAGAACCGGGAAACCTAGATGTGTTTGCTAATGAAGCGCTATTTAGATTGTTCGATGATGAAAACAACGTGGTTCCGCCAAACCTCGTTTTTAATTTAGCCGAGCAGAGCGGATTGCTCTTTTCTGTTGATTTGATTGCACGAAAGTCTGCTGTAGAGCATGCCGCTAAAGCGAATTTGAACTCGAAAATATTTATAAATTTCAACCCCTCAAGCATTTATGACCCGTCATATTGCTTACGTTCGACAGCCTCAGCAATTAGTGAGCTGGGATTTCAACCTCAAGACATTGTATTTGAGGTAACTGAGACGCACCAAGCTCGGGATGTAAATCATTTAAGAGGGATCCTAGCATTCTATCGCAGTTGTGGTTTTGGTGTTGCACTGGATGATATTGGTTCTGGGTGGTCGAGTTTAAATATGTTGGCACAGCTAAGGCCAGATTATATTAAGATAGATATGGATCTTGTCAGGCACATTGATATCAATCAACACAAAAGGAGCATTGTGTCTCACCTAATTCAGCTTGCTCATGAAAACGGTATCGAAGTCATTGCTGAAGGGGTCGAAAGCCAACATGAAGCCAAAGTCCTTCGGGAAATAGGGGCTGATTTTTTACAAGGCTATTATTTTGCAAAACCTTCGGCACTAAGTGCACGGTTGTCCAACAACCTCGAAGACGAAATAACACAAGGAGTGAAGTCCCTATCGAACGCAGCTCACAAGTTTGATACCTTGTGATAGGTAAGGAAGGACGGGGAGTTTATTAAGGTAGCCCTAGCAGTATTCCACTCATAAAAGGGGCCGGAATCTAGATAAAATAATTAAGATGAAAAACTCTCTTGCATCTATTTATCAATTTACTTTGCTACAATCCCGTGTGATTTTTAGACAGTATTATATTTAAGGTTTAATTAATGAGGTTACGAATACATGTTAAAGGAATTGAAGCCTGCATCGATGAAAGTGCAGGAGTTTTTGTCCAAAAATGGTCAAGACTTTGTAGTTCAGGAAATGCCTAGCTCAACTCGTACAGCTTCAGATGCCGCAGCATCTATCGGATGTTCAGTTGCTCAAATCGCAAAGTCACTAATATTCAAACATGGAGAAACCGGTGAAGCAGTACTGTACTCGTTGTCGCTTCTGGTTCTAACATGGTATGCGCTGACAAAGTTAAAAAAGCGACAGGTATTACACTTACCAAAGCTGATGCGGATTTTGTACGTGAAAAAGTTGGTTATGTAATAGGCGGTGTACCACCAGTCGCTCATCATTCATCAGTTCATACAATATTAGACGAAGACTTAAATCGGTATGCGGAGATTTGGGCCGCGGCGGGAACCCCCAATTCCGTATTTAAACTAAATCCGCAGAAGTTAAGTGAACTTACTAAGTGTCAATGGATAGATTTAGCAAAATAAACGTGACAAATAGCTATGAGGGTATATACCACTGATTAATGCAAGCGCCTTTTCTTGATATTTATTTGCGCTGATCCGATAAAGGTATGAATTTTTGATGACCTTTTTCTTTGAGTTGCTTGCATTCGATCTATTAAAATGAAGAAACGTTGCGAGTCTGTGGAAGATGCTCTTCTATGGTAACTAGGAGATATTTAAAAATATAGATTTTTACCTTTTTAAATTATAAAGAATCTAGTTTTATTGAATTTATAAATAATTAATTTAATCTTAAAATTTAATAAAAGTTAAAGTTAATAAAGTGAATTCTTTGATTGGTAATGATGTTAATTTAAATTTTATTTTTACAAAACAATAACTTGACTGTGTCTTTTTAATTCTTTTAGAATGCGCCAATTTTTTAAGGATTAAATTATGAAAAAGACTATCATTTCCCTCCTTTTGGCGACATTAGCGATTTTTATTTCCGGTTGTAAAACCTCTTCTAACTCTGAAAGCACAGAAGTAGTTAAAAATACAATAGAGCTTGGCAGTGCTGAAATTAAAAAGTCAGGTCATGCACAACCTCTTTTTCAAAACAACCAACTTGTAGGGTATGAGTTCAAAAAAGGCTTTGCCATACCTGCTGAGTTAGGAAACTTCTTTGGCTTTAGCTATCGAGTGAATCAACTAATAAATAGCACGACTGAGAACCCAAACAGTAAGGGCTATGTCGCGGTTAAAGTACCAGTTACCGTAACGGTTGAGCATCCTGAGATCATGATCAATGGAAAACCAGAAACAACCTCTTCATGGAAAGATACATTATATTTTGGTCGTGATAATTTTGCGATGTGGAAGTTTGAAAATCCGAATGAGCTTGTTAACGGAAAATGGACTATATCTGTTACCTACCAACACAAAGAAATCGCGACCAAAAACTTTTTTGTAAGTGTGCCACCAAAGATGCCGAAAAAAGTGACTCAAGTTTGCCAAGTCGAAATTGATAAGTTTCCTAGTGCTTTGCAGCAAGCAAATACGGCATGTTGTACGAACAATGACGCGCAAGCATGTTATAACTTTGCATGGCGTGGTCTAGAGCGTATACGAGATAAAGAAGGCGCGGCATTATACTATGCAAAAAGCTGTGAACTTGGTGATATTTCAGGCTGCCGCCAAGCAGCAAAAATGGCAACGACTCCTGAAAAACGTGATGCGTTTTATCATAAAGGTTGTGATTTAAAAGATATGGATAGCTGTATTGAAGTAAATCGGTTTAATTAACCCCGACTTAGTTCATAGAGTTTAACGAGGACACCCACCTCAGCTTCCAAATTACACATCCCAACTTGTATGTTGGGGTGGTTTGTCTAAGCTAGAAGTTCTTTATAATCAAGTTTTGAAGGCAATTTATAAAGGACTGGTACTCATGGGCATCTATTTACTAAAACTGGGTTATCGCGCACGACAACGCTCTGCAAACACAATAGTTAGAAATTTAGAATTGAAAAGCTTGCTCTGCTAAGCCAACAACCGCTCGCAGTTTGTTAGGTTTGTCCGTCGTCGTTTTTGCAGTGTTTCGCAGTAAGCGGTTATTGTTCGCTCTCGACCAACAGCACCGTGGAATACCCGAGAAAACTGCGTAGTGAGTTTTATCCAGTTCTCAGGCTCTATATTAAGTGGAATGAGTATGGGTTGAGACTTAAAGATATAGCCTCGCTTGTCGGCGCGAATACATTGGCCTGTGAGTTCAACCAATTCAATATAAGATTTAATTTCAAAGGGCAGGCCTTTAGGCATGCGTTTTCGTGGGCTGCCCGCAAAACGTAACAGACTTTTTGATTGTTTTCCCAGCTTTGCATGGTCGATTCGTTCTTTGATGCTGGTGTAGTCTGAGGTTTCAGGCGTTGCGGCAATATTGGCTTAGGTCTACGTAAGCGAGACAAGCAGTCAATGCAGCCTCGTCTAGTAATGCTGGGGTTTAAACTGTCCTTCTCAAAACCAGTTAGCCTTTCTCTGTACTTGGCGACATGTTCATTGAGTATCAATTGCTCCGATTCGCTGAGTGACTCACCTTCAGTAAATTTTTGGCTTACCCTATTACCTTTAAACAGCTTGTGCCACCGTGTCACAACTGATTTATCCGATAAGCGCTTAGCCTGTCTTGCATCAACGTATAAAACAATGTGAATGATTACTCATCGCGGCATAAGCACAGACATCAATAAAAAACGGAGCCAAACATCAGGCGCTTTTCTTCAACCCGATCCCGGCGGTGTTCGTATGATTTTCCGGTAAATTTATCTTTACCACATAAAAATACGCGTCTTACGCAGCGGGAGATACAGTGATAATATTTGATGTTAGTTAAACTGATTTGTTTTTTACGGGCTGTTGCCATAGTTTGGTTTCCTCAATCCTTTGAGAGCGGGATTAACGCTTAGGCGGTATCTGAGGAAGGTACAAGTTAGGGGGGGAGGTAATTGTTGTTGGCTTTGTTCGTGCCCCACAAAATTTTAGCCAACTAGTTTTGGCTAGTTGCAACGGCTTATGCAGCCGTGAATCATTTGGAATACAGGAGAATATAATGAGTGATAGTTGGGATGATTATGCTGATGACTGGGATACAGATCCAGATGTGGTCGAATATTCAAAAAAAGCTTTTGACTCGTTAACTAAATTTACAAGTCTGGAAGGCAAAAATGTTTTAGATTTTGGTTGTGGAACAGGGCAACTAACTGAAAAAGTAGCTCGTGTCGCATCTTCAGTTGTTGCTATTGATCCCTCACCGAAAATGATTGAAGTTTTAAAGAACAAGAATATTCATAATGTAAACTCACTATCGTGCGAAATTTCAAGAGACTCAATCAACCATCCTATTTTTGAGCCCGGTTTTGATTTAATTATTGCGTCATCCGTTTGTGCTTTTGTTCCAGATTATGAGAAAACGTTGTCTGAGCTTAAGCTTCTTCTAAAAGAAGGAGGGACATTTGTCCAGTGGGATTGGAAACGAGCCAATGAAGATGGTGATTTTGGCTTTACCGAAGACATGATAAAAAGTGCCTATACAAATGTAGGTCTTTCACTTGTACGTGTTACCGAAGAGTTTTCGTTAGCAAGTGAAAAAGGCACTATGCATGTATTAATGGGAATAGCATGCAATGCATAGCAAGTTCATACCCGATCTGCTGCGTTAGAACGCTATTTTTAAGGGAGTACATAAGTTGTTTAAAACAGTAACAGATTTGGCCGAAATCAAGGAATGTCAATTACTTCTTGAAAGAGTATTAAAGAACAGTCTTTCGAACAAAGGGCGCTTTAATATCGGTTTTCCCGGGGGGAGTTGGAAAGACAAAGAGATACATTACAATAATGATTTTTGGTTTTTACATTACGAAATAGATGGTGAGGAGAAGTCTCCTCGGTATTGGAATGGTTTTGGACTTACGGAAAGTTTAAGTGATAAAAAATCTAATAATATAGTAGTCGAGATAAACATCCCTACGAACAGAGTTAATCGAAAAGTAGCTGGTTTTTTTGCAAAGAGTGAGAATGGAAAGGTGGCTCTTTTTCATAGAGGAGGTCTTGGTGGAGGGTGTAAAGGGGTAGGTAAACAGGCTTTTCTAAAATGCTCATCTTATGAATTAACTGAAGTAATGACAGGTGTGGATGTGGATAAAGCCATAATGGTTGGCTTTGTTGAAGACGAGAATTTTATCACGAATCTATATGAGTTTTTACAAATAATTGCCAGCTTTAAAGAAGCAATTAGGTCTGGAGAGCTTACAGAAGCTACTTTCCTGACAGACGATGACTTATTAAATCGCATTCTCAACGAAAACCCAAAGAGAAAAACACCCAAGCGAGCAAAGACAGCAAGCACTACTTATGAACGTAGTGAGTATGTTAAAGAGTTTGCTCTCAGGCGTGCCGGTGGTTATTGTGATTTGTGTAATCAAAAAGGACCGTTTAAATCAAAAATGGGCCGCTGGTTCCTTGAAGTTCACCATATAAAATGGCTGTCAAAGGGGGGATTAGATACTGTCGACAATGTAGTTGCTCTTTGCCCTAACTGTCATCGAAAAATGCACTTGGTTGCTTTTCCTGACGATATTAGAAAATTAAAACTAGCTGTAGAATCGAAATAATACCGTAATAACACGAACGCTTTAAACAAGAGATGCAAAACAGCAGGCTTGCATCCCTTAGTTGCTAATTTTAGCCTGCTATTTTGTGTCGTTTACGACAAGCGTTATAAGTACTAGGAGAAATCGTGCACCCAAATAGAAATGCAATTGCTTTAGGCGGCCTTGTTGCTTCGGTGTTATTTTTTGTAATTCTAATTGTCCTAGCGCTCTGGGCATGGCCAAAGTACAAAGTTTATAAACTAGAAATGAATGGTATCGCTGCTCTGAAAGAAGCTGAGTGGAGTAAGCAAATTCTAATTGAAGAAGCAAAAGCGAGAGAGCAGGCAGCTTTGATGCAAGCTAAAGCGCGAGTCACTTTAGCTCAAGCAGAAGGTGAGGCGAAAATCGTCCAAGCTAAAGCTGAAGGCCAGGCTGATATCGAACGTGCAAAGGCTGCCGCTGAAGCTAATAAAATTATTGGTGAGTCGCTTAAAGGCAACGAAGCTTATCTGCGTTACGTTTGGATAAAAGGGCTACAAGATGGTAAAGGAGAACGCATTTATATACCAACAGAAGCTGGACTCCCAATTTTAGAAGCTGGTAAAGCTAGCAAATAACGTACTTATAGCAAGGCCGTTAAACAAAAGACACAAAACAGCTTCTGATAAAATAGATTGAAAACCTCACTAATAGCAAAGTGTTAAAAACTAAACTTGTTATGTTGTTCGACGACCAACCACCATTGGAGTATGCCAGAGATAAAAATGCAAATTAGTGGTGGGTGTCTGATTTTATCTGTGATTTAATCCTATTAGTGGTGGGTGTCTGATTTTATCTGTGATTTAATCTTGCTAAAGTCTTAGACTTTTTAACAACAAAAAGGATCACTATGAAAATCAAACAGCATTTCACAAAATTATTATTACTATCGGCATTTTTTAGCTCTGGTATTTATGCAAACGAGAGGACTGTCGAGTTTTCTGTGCCTGGAAATCAGTATTGTGATGCGAATCATGTGACTGAGCTATCACTGGTAGTATCAAATTTAAGCGATGTTGAAACAACAATAAAATTAGATCTATACACAATCAAAGGCACTCCTTTGATACATGGAGGAACAGCTAATAACGGTATGGAATCTGAGCTTACAACTGGACAGGAGCTAGTGTTAAGTGGTCGAGCAACTACAACTTACCACATTCCATTTGGTAAAGGGAATGTTGCATGTTCCTCCAGAATCTACCACGGGAAAATAACAGTCTCCAGTCTTAATGGTAGAGTCATTGCTTCAGGCTTTATTTCAGGTAGAAATAAAGAGCTCTTCCGAAGTTCTGCGCCAATTATAATTAACGGCGGCAACGCGTTTTAAAAATCGAACAATCGCATTTATCCAGATTAGCTCTTGCCCAAATTAGCATAAAAAAACCAGCGTATTGACGCTGGTTTTTTGGGTTATTTTTTCTTTTTAACCTTGGCGGCTTTCTTTTTCGCCTTGATTTTCACCGGGTCTTTTTTCTTCTTCGGTGCTTTTGCTTCTTTATGTTTAGGTTCAAGACCTTTAATTACACGGCGCTTAAGTTTTTGGTCGGTGTAACGCTCAACCTTCCCTAAAATCTCAACATCGTGAGCTTCAACCAAAGAAACCGCGGTGCCTTTTTTACCAGCGCGGCCTGTACGCCCGATACGGTGCACATAAATATCCGCAGTGCGCGGCATATCAAAGTTAAATACGTGGCTGATATCTGCAACGTCAATACCACGGGCGGCAACATCCGTCGCTACAAGAATTTTTGTTTTGCCACTGTGAAAACTTGCCATTGCAGCCATGCGTTTGTCTTGTGGCATTTCACCACGTAGCCAAGTGGTTTTAATGCCTTTAGCAAATAGCTCGCCCACCAGTGTTTCAAGTCTTTCGCGGGTTTTAACAAACACAACGGCTTTAGTGACTTCTTCATCATCGAGCAACCGCGCTAGTAGGTTAACCTTGTGCTCGTAGTTATCTGCAAGATGAACCCACTGATGGATTTTACCTTTTTCTTTTCGTGATGGCGTGGCTTCAAGTAGTGCTGGGTCTTGTAATATACGCTCAGCAAACCTCTCAACGCTTTCGCCCTCAAGGGTTGCAGAGAACAAAAAGCACTGACGACGGTTAACCGCTTCAGAGCAAATACGTAGCATTTCTTTTCGAAAGCCCATGTCTAGCATGCGATCCGCTTCATCTAAGATCAGTAGCTCAACGTTTTCTGCGTGGAAGTTCTCGGTTTCAAGATATTCCATCAAACGACCAGGCGTTGCGATGAGGATATCGTTGTTCTTTTCGAAGATTTCTTTGTGACTACCGTAATTAATACCGCCAGTTACCACGCCTATTTTAAGGTTAACACCTGCGGCAAGGAGTTCACATTGCTCGTGTATTTGATAGGCAAGTTCACGCGTTGGCGTCATGATAAGTACGCGGGCAAAGCCGGGCTCTTTGCGAGGGAAATCAAGCAAATACTGAATCGCAGGGATCAAGAATGCAGCGGTTTTACCCGTACCGGTTGGTGCGCTGGCGAGAATATCTCGGCCAATTAGCGCTTCAGGAATAGCCATCTGTTGAATGCTGGTGGGAGTATCGAACCCCATTTTTTTAATCGCACTAATCAGCTTGCTGTCTAAATCAAATTCAGTAAATTGCATATTGCATCACAAATAAAGGACAATAGCGGAATTATACGTTGCTATTGCATTTTCTCAAAGGTATAGGATGTCTCAGTTTGCATTTAAACAATTTTCGGTGACTCAGCATCATGCGGCAATGAAGGTTTCAACTGATGGTATTTTGCTTGGCGCGTGGGTTCCACTCGCTGAAGCCAACCGGATTATTGATGTCGGAACGGGAACTGGACTTATCGCATTGATGTGTAAACAGCGGAGTCCAATTAGCAAAGTTCATGCAGTTGAGCTTGATGACGCTGCGTTAAAGGATGCAGAATTTAATATCAAGCACAGCCCGTGGCCTGATATTGAGCTACATCGCTGTGCAATACAAGAGTTTGATAGCGAGCTGCGCTTTGACCTCATGGTATCAAACCCACCTTACTTCAACGCGAGTTTGAAAGGAGAAAATCAAGCGAGAAATAGAGCGAGACACACGGACAGCCTAAGTTTTGATGCTTTGCTTGATGCCTTCGAAAAGTTTACGACGGATGCTGGGCAACTTGCGGTAATTTTACCCTATGAAGAGAGCTTGCTATTTCAGCAGCTATTAGAAAAAAGAAATCTGGGGCTTGCAGCTAGTTGTATTATTCACACAACACCTAATAAAGTACCTTCAAGGCGCTTGATGTTGCTAGGCAAAGCGCGTTATGAAAGCGTCAGTGAAGAGGTATTGGTGATTTATGACTCAAATAATCAATATACGAAAGAGTATGTTAGATTATGTCATGCGTTTTATTTAAAAATGTAGATGCCAATGCGTTACACCAATTGCATTACGTAAATGAACTATTCCAACTTTCAAATAGGTTTCAGAGTTAATGCAATTGGTAGTGTGCTAACTCATCGAAAGGTTAAAGCGCTAACTCAGTATATTCCGTCATGATTTGCTCTATCCAAGTTGCGATACGTTCGTCGCTTTTATCGTATTGACTGTCTTCATCTAGTGCCAGACCAACAAACTGACTTTTATCTTCGGTAAGTGCTTTTGACGCTTCAAATTCATACTCGTCTGAATTTGGCCAGTAACCTAAAAAGGTGACGCCTTGTGGGGCAATTTTTTCATGTAGCATGCCTAGTGCATCTTGAAACCATTCACCGTAGCCTTGTTGGTCACCCATGCCGAATAGCGCTATCACTTTGTTGCTAAGGTCAACACTGTCGATATCGTCCCAATGAGACTCCCAGTCTTCTTGAAGTTCGCCGAAGTCCCATGTGGAAATACCAAAAATGAGGAAGTCAAACTGCTCTGCTTGTTTTAGCGGCTCGTCCTTAATATTAAATAAGGTAATTGTGTCTTTGCCGATGATTTCTTGAATCTTTTCTGCGGCCATTTCTGTGTAACATGTTGTCGAGCCGTAAAATAACCCAATTTGCATTGTATTTATCACTTTCAATTTGACTGGTATTATAGGTGGCAAGTCTACATCATGACGTTAATAATTAATACAGGTACTCTGTGAGCGAACACCAAGCAACTTCCCATACACTGTCCGATCCACAATATATAGAAGCCTTTTTAGATGCGCTATTTTTGGAGCAAGGGCTCAGTGAAAATACTATTGCAGCCTATCGCAGCGACCTTGAAAAGTTTCTCTTATTTATAAAAGCAGAAACCTCTGTGTCTTCTTTACTGGAGATCACAAGTCAGGACGTTGAGGCTTATTTGGCACACAGAATAGACAAGGGCTTAAAAGCAAAGAGTAACGCGCGAGCTATCAGTGCATTGAAGAGATTTTATTTATATTGGCTGCGAGAAAAACAAATCGCGCAATCGCCGCTGGATACTATTGCGCAACCTAAAACAACACAGTCGCTGCCAAAAACCTTGTCAGAGCAGGAAGTTGAAGCCTTGCTCAATGCCCCTGATTGTGATGACCCGATGGGACTGAGAGATAAGGCTATGCTTGAACTCTTGTATGCTACCGGTTTGCGCGTGACTGAGTTGGTTGGGCTAAGAATGGAACAAGTCAATATGAGACAAGCTGTTGTACTTGTGCGTGGTAAGGGCGGCAAAGAACGCTTAGTGCCTATGGGTGAAGAAGCATTGCATTGGATTGAACAATTTCTCAAAAAAGGGCGGGGCTTAATGATCAAGCATGCTACCGATTTTGTCTTTCCATCCAAGCGCGGTATAGGTATGACACGACAAACTTTTTGGCATCGGATAAAACACTATGCTATTTTGGCAGACGTAAAGTCGCCGTTATCGCCACATACGTTACGTCATGCTTTTGCAACACATTTATTGAATCATGGCGCTGACTTGCGAGTTGTACAGATGATGCTTGGCCATAGCGACTTGTCGACGACTCAAATTTATACACATGTTGCTAGTGAACGTTTAAAGACGTTGCATCAGCAGCATCACCCAAGAGCTTAATTTGTGTTGCTTGGGAATTATTTATGGTTATTCCGGTCTTAGTGGGTAACACAAAGGGGCGAGTGCTCCCCTCAAATAACAGGTTTAGAGAGAACATAATGAAAAAATTAATTGTTGCCGCTTCACTGGCATTGAGCTTTGGCGCTTTCGCTGAACAAGTTGAGGGTCCTGTCGCACCAACGGCACAAGTAGACCCAATTACGACGCAATTTAGCGGACTAGGTATAACGGTTAAGCAAATCAAAGATAGTCCGCTTGCTGGCTTAAAAACAGTGATCACAGATAAAGGGGTACTTTATTCAAGTGCTGATGGTAAATACCTGATTCAGGGCACTATGATCGATCTTGATAACCGTCGTAATATCACTGAAGACGCGTTGAGCGATGTACGCCAGAAAGGTATTGCTGAGTACGAAGACTCCATGATCGTCTATAAAGCGGAAAATGAAAAACATCAAATTACGGTATTCACAGATATTACTTGTGGCTACTGCCGCAAACTTCACCGTGAACTAGAAGATTACTTAGCGGCGGGTATTACCGTGAAATACCTAGCTTTCCCGCGTGGTGGCTTACGTGGCTCAGGCTATGAAGATTTGAAAAACGTATGGTGTGCAAAAGACGCCGCGGCTGCACTTACTGAGGCGAAAGCTGGCGGTGAAGTGAAAACAGTCGAAAGCTGTCATGCACCAATTGCAGAACACTATCAGCTTGGGCAAAGTTTTGGTATTTCAGGAACGCCTGCGATCATTCTTGAAGATGGTTCAATGATTCCAGGTTATCAACCTGCAGCAGCTATTGCACAAATGCTAGACGCAAATAGCCCTAAGTCATAATGACTCACGCTTGGTGATGGAGTTCGTGTTGAGAACTCGATAAGATAGCAAGATTAAAGAATATAAAAGGCCATTTTGGCCTTTTTTGTTTTGTGAAAAAGTATGCATACAGAAATTAAACCAAGAGAGCGAGTTGATGACAGCCATTTACCGACTTCCCTGCATCCCGTGATCAAGCAGCTTTATGCTGCCAGAGGGGTTAAGTCGGTTGTTGAACTAGACAATAGCGCCGCAACTTTACACGATTTTAAATTATTTAAAGACATCGAGCTTGCAAGCCAAATACTGGCTGAAGCACTTTCTTTGCAACAACAAGTGTTGATTGTTGGTGACTTTGACGCTGATGGCGCAACGAGCACTGCCGTGTTAATGGAGGGGTTGCCTCAGTTTGGTTTTCAGCGTGTGGATTACCTCGTGCCGGATAGATTTAGCTTGGGGTATGGCCTAAGCCCAGCATTGGCCGAGCAAATCGTCGCCATAAAGCCTGATTTGGTGATCACCGTAGATAACGGTATTTCCTGCATTCGCGGTGTCGAAATCGTGAAGCAAGCGGGTATAAAGGTGATTGTTACCGATCACCATTTACAAGGCGATGAGTTGCCGTGTGCCGATGCGATTGTTAATCCAAATCGTGTTGACTGCGATTTCCCGTCTAAGTCTATCGCGGGCGTTGGGGTTGCCTTTTATCTGCTGATAGCGCTGAGACATTATTTACGGGCACAAAATTATTTTGTGGAGCAAAATATCGCGATGCCAAATTTGGCGGCATTATTAGATATTGTTGCCCTAGGGACCGTGGCTGACGTTGTGGCTTTGGATGCGAATAACCGCACTTTGGTACACCAAGGGCTCGCGCGGATCCGCAGTGGTCAAACGCGACCTGGGATCCAAGCGCTTATCGAGGTTTCTAACCGTAATAATGCAAGATTAAGTGCCAGTGATTTTGGCTTTGCGTTAGCGCCAAGACTCAATGCCGCGGGGCGTCTTGACGATATGAGTTTAGGTATTGCTTGCTTGTTATCGAAAGACATTAACCAAGCTCGCCGTATTGCGTCTGAGCTCGATAGTCTAAATATAGAGCGACGCGAGATTGAGCAAAGTATGCAGCAAGAAGCACAAGCCGTATTGGAGCGCTTGGTACTTAAAAGCCAAGAAGTACCAGATGCCTTGTGTTTGTATCAAGATGATTGGCATCAAGGTGTGATAGGTATTCTAGCGGGACGCTTAAAAGAAAAATATCACCGCCCGTGTATTATTTTTGCACAAGGCGACAATGGCGAGATAAAGGGCTCATGCCGTTCTATTGAAGGTCTACACATGCGCGACCTGCTGGAGTCAATCAATACCCAGCACCCAGAGTTAATTGTAAAGTTTGGTGGCCATGCGATGGCAGCAGGACTGACCATTTTAGAGTCTGAATTTGCGCGGTTTAAACAGATATTTGAACAAAACGTCAGTGCGACGCTGAGTGAAGAAGCAAAGCAAAGTATTCTGTTGACGGACGGTGAACTGCCGGGCGATTGCTTCACCATGGATTTTGCTTTTGAACTACAGCAGGCAGGTCCGTGGGGGCAGCAATTTAGTGAGCCGGTATTTCAGGATGTATTTGAGTTGGTGCAGCAACGTATTGTTGGCGACAAACATCTAAAACTTGTGCTTAAGCATCGCTCGGGCCGATTAGTTGATGCGATAGCGTTTAACGTTGACGTTCGGGCTTGGCCTAATCTCCAGGCAACCCATGCGTTATTTGCTTATCAATTAGATATTAATGAGTTTCGTGGTAAATATAATTTGCAGCTCATTGTGCGTGAACTTCAGGCGCAGCCGAATAAATAGAGATGTGCGACTGAGTTTGTTAAAAAACTCCCAAAATTCTCACTTTAAGGGATGCTAAGCGCGGTTATTATTTGATACTATTGGTCGCTTAAATCTATGGTCTGACCCGTTGTCAGACCTGTTTGTGTGAATTCGCAAACCGACAAATTTAGTTCTGGAGTAAAGGTAAATGTTTGAAGTGAATCCTGTGATTAATCAAATCAAGGAAATTCGCGAACGTACAGAGCTTCTTAGGGGGTATCTTTGACTACGCTCTAAAGCAAGAGCGTTTAGAAGAAGTTAATGCCGAATTAGAAGATCCTGCTGTATGGAATGAGCCGGAAAGAGCCCAAGCACTGGGCAAAGAAAAATCGAATTTAGAAGTGATTGTTGAAACCATCGACAATCTTGTGGCTGGTGCCGATGATGCGGAAGGTCTGGTTGAGCTTGCCGTAGAAGCCGAAGATGAAGAAACCTTCACTGAAGCAGAGCAAGAGGTCAACGGTCTTGTTGAGCAGCTGGAAAAACTAGAGTTTCGTCGTATGTTCTCGGGCGAGCAAGATGCCAACGATGCTTACATCGACTTGCAGTCAGGTTCTGGCGGTACTGAAGCTCAAGACTGGTGTAACATGTTGCTGCGTATGTACTTGCGCTGGGCTGAGGCGAAAGGTTTTAAAGCCGAAATCGTTGAAGCGACCGATGGCGATGTTGCTGGTATTAAGGGTGCGACAGTTAAAGTCACGGGCGAATATGCTTATGGTTGGCTTCGTACAGAAACGGGCGTACACCGCTTAGTACGTAAGAGTCCTTTTGATTCAGGCGGCCGTCGTCATACTTCGTTTGCTTCTGTATTCGTTTACCCAGAAATTGACGACAATATCGAAATCGATATTAATCCTGCAGATCTTCGTATCGATGTATATCGTGCATCGGGCGCGGGTGGTCAGCACGTTAACCGTACAGAATCAGCGGTACGTATTACCCATTTACCAACCAATACAGTAGTGCAGTGTCAGAATGACCGTTCGCAGCACAAGAACAAAGATCAAGCGATGAAGCAGTTAAAGGCGAAATTGTTTGAACTTGAACTGCAAAAGCAAAACGCTGAAAAGCAAGCCCAAGAAGATGCAAAATCTGACATCGGCTGGGGCAGCCAAATCCGTTCATACGTGCTAGATGATTCACGTATTAAAGATTTGCGTACAGGTATTGAAAATCGCAATACCCAAGCCGTACTAGACGGCGATTTAGACAAATTTATCGAAGCAAGCCTGAAATCAGGCCTTTAATCCACAAGCTAAACTAAGAGCTAAACAATGACAGATCACAATCAAGACGAAAATAAACTTATTGCTGAGCGTCGTGGCAAGCTAGATGCGATCCGGGAAAATTGCCCTGCGAATGGCCACCCGAACTCATTCCGCCGCGAAGACTACACACAAGATCTACAAGCTAAGTTTGGTGATAAATCGAAAGAAGAGCTGGTAGAACTTGATCATCATGTTTCTGTTGCGGGTCGTTTGCTTGCGAAACGTGGTCCTTTCTTAGTGCTGCAAGACATGAAAGGTCGTATTCAGGCTTATGCTTCAAAAGACGTACAAAAAGATCTAAAAGAGAAGTATGGTCAATTAGATATCGGCGATATCGTTGGTGTTAAAGGTCCGCTTCATAAATCAGGTAAAGGCGATTTATACGTCGACATGGTTGAGTATGAACTACTGACTAAGTCGCTACGTCCACTACCTGAAAAGTTCCACGGTCTGACTGACCAAGAAGCAAAATACCGTCAGCGTTATGTTGATTTGATCACTAACATGGATACACGCGAAACATTCCGTATTCGTTCAAAAGTGATTGAAGGTATTCGCCGTTTCTTAGCCGAGCGTGACTTTATGGAAGTGGAAACGCCGATGCTACAGGTTATTCCTGGTGGTGCCTCTGCACGTCCATTTGTAACGCATCACAATGCACTCGATATCGATATGTATCTACGTATCGCGCCTGAGTTATACCTTAAGCGTCTAGTGGTTGGTGGTTTTGAGCGTGTATTCGAAATCAACCGTAACTTCCGTAACGAAGGTTTATCTACACGCCATAATCCAGAATTCACTATGATTGAGTTCTATCAAGCATATGCAGATTACAATGATTTGATGAACTTGACTGAAGACATGTTACGCACCGTGGCACAAGACGTGTTAGGCACTACTACGGTTGTTAATACTGTGAAGAATGCTGAAGGCGAAGTGACAGAGACGATTGAGTATGACTTTGGTAGTGCGTTCCAGCGTTTGTCTATGGCTGATGCTATTTTACAATATGGCCCAGATGCTGAAGCACAAGCTGAAATCTTCAAAGATCCAGAAAACCATTTTGAAGCACTAAAAGCATACGCTAAGAAAGTTCACGTTAAGATCCCTGAAAACTGTGTATGGGGCCCTGGTAAGTTCTTATGTGAAATCTTCGAAGAAGTCGCTGAACACAGACTTATCCAACCGACGTTCATTACTGAATATCCTTGGGAAGTGTCACCGCTTGCGCGTCGTAACGATGAAAACCCATTTATCACTGACCGCTTCGAGTTCTTTGTTGGTGGCCGTGAGCTTGCAAATGGTTTCTCTGAGCTTAATGACGCTGAAGACCAAGCTGCGCGCTTTGCTCGCCAAGTGGAAGAAAAAGATGCAGGTGACGATGAAGCAATGCACTACGATGCGGATTATATCCGTGCGCTAGAGCATGGTTTACCACCAACAGCGGGTGAGGGGATTGGTATCGATCGCCTTGTGATGTTGTTCACGGACTCACCGACTATTAAAGACGTTATCTTGTTCCCGCATATGCGTCCTGAAGTACAAGCTGAACAGTAAGTATTTTCACGTAATCTGAACGTACATCTAGAAAAGCGCCTTATGGCGCTTTTCTGTTATTTTCGTAAGATAAATCTCACAGTATCTCTAAATACTTAGATTTATTATGTCCTTATTGCCAACGCCTATTCATAATAAAAGTTGTTTCTCTTTTGAAACTAGATTATCCCAATTTCCTAACTAGTCTTTTTCAAGTTCTAATGCTGTGTTAAAAATAACGAATAGGGAATCCAATAAGATGAGCAATAATGAGTTTGAAAATGTCGATGAGCACGAGCAAGCGAGAATTTTATATTATCGGGCTTGTATTGCTGAGTTTCAGCAGCTTGGTTATCAAGAAGCATTTTTGGACGAAATTTTGCGTCAACAACGTGCATTAAGAAATACCTACAGCGATCCTAACCCCCTACAAAATGAGTAAAAATTGGCGTTAGTGCCGAGTAACTAAGCAGACTGCACAATCTATCACCATTCAGTGCTTTTTTACAAGAAAAGTATTTGACATATTTTTTCTAACCTATATTATACGCCCCACAAGACGGAGAGGTGGCCGAGTGGCCGAAGGCGCTCCCCTGCTAAGGGAGTATAGGGTTTGTAGCCCTATCGAGGGTTCGAATCCCTCCCTCTCCGCCATTTTTAATGGTTGTCTTGTACGGACGCATAGCTCAGCTGGATAGAGTACCTGGCTACGAACCAGGCGGTCGGAGGTTCGAATCCTCCTGCGTCCGCCACTTTTCCT
>NZ_QNQN01000060.1:0-123864 GCF_004103285.1 Pseudoalteromonas sp. A757 | reverse complement strand
CGAGTGCTTAACGAAGACATCGCCCGCCGAGCAAATAAAGAAGATAATTGTACAGGCCGGTTTTGGGAAGGACGATTTAAATCCCAAGCATTGCTGGATGAAGCTGCACTGGCCGCTTGTCTCGCTTACGTAGACCTAAACCCAATTCGAGCCAACATTTCCGCAACGCCTGAAACCTCAGACTACACCAGCATCAAAAAACGCATCGACCATGCTAAGCTGGGCAAACAACCAAAAAGCCTACTACGCTTTGCTGGCAGCCCACGAAAACATATGCCAAAAGGACTGCCTTTTGAACTCAAATCCTATATTGAATTGGTTGAACTCACAGGCCAATGTATTCGCGCCGACAAACGAGGCTATATCTTTGAGTCACAACCCATACTCACTCGACTCAATATAGAGCCTGAAAACTGGATAAAACTTACTACGCAGTTTTCTCGGGTATTCCACGGTGCAGTTGGTCGAGAACGAACAGTAACCGCCTACTGTGAAACACTGCAAAAACGACGACGAACAAACCTAACAAACTGTGAGCGCTTACTGGCTTAGTAAAACTCACATTCTCAACGCTAGAATTTCCTACTGTTGTATTTACAGCGCTTTGTCGTGCGCGATAGCTCAGTTTTGATGTAGAGATATGCTTGAGTGCTAAAAAACAACCAATCGATAAACGTTTTGACCGAAGTGGTTGAAGTATTTTATACTTTTTACTTCACTTCCTCAGCTTGGATGCTAATTGTAATGGGTGTCACTTGTTTTCTTCTTGACTTGTTTTCTTGATGTGATTCAAAAAAGCTGCAATTTTAGGGTAGTAAGATCATTTAGATCTTCAAGTAATTCAATGAATTAAATTGGCTTCAGGGCGACCAAGTACAGGCTACAGTTCATTTAAAGAAGCTGAACAAGACGTTAGCTTTTACTTGATGAACTATTACAACTGGAGAAGGCCTCATAGTCATAACGATATGCAAGCTCCAGCAGTAGCAGAAGAAAAACTTAATTCACAGTCCGGAATTAGTTGACCACTACAATAGAGCTTGCATGGAATGATATTAACAATCTTAGGTGCGCTGATTGCATACAGCCACAAAGAAAAAAGCCATCAATTTCTGTTGATGAACTGATGACTTAAACCGATCTCGGGTAAGTTATACTTTTACAAAACTTAACCCTATTCTATTTCTCCCTTAGTACCTTGATTTTCGTTTTTCGTTGCGATTGATAAATAAGCAAAATAATTAGCAATAAATGACAAACTAATTCCGATAACAGCCTCGTTGATAATACTCGAAAGGCCATTCACTCTCCACATAACACAGCCTATGCAGCTAATAACAATAGAAATGAACAATGACCAATCTGTATGTTTAAAGTCATAAAGCCTAATTACAATAGGCCCTGCCAGCACTCCTCCGATCATCGATATTGAAATCAACGCAATAGAAAAAACAGAGCTGTTGGATTGTATCGAAAAACCTACTGTAACAATTGCGATACTGAAAATAATTAATGGTTCAACAAATTTAGGACTTTTGATAAAACTCGTAGACTTCGACTTTATTAAATTTGTAATGGATATAATTATTGAATCAACAGTAGATGCAATAGCAGCAAATATCCCCGCTACAGCTACTCCAGTGAGGATGGCGCCAGCATTTTCATGAAAGAAAGGGATTAATGCAGCTTCAGGATCAATTACTTGAAAACTCTTTTGTCGTAAAATAACTCCGAATAATGTCATTCCTATCCATGTATATTGTAGAAAAAAAATATAGATCCACCTGGCACTTTCAGCTTCAACAGGGTCTTTCGCGCTTATGTATCTACTTGTAACTTGTAACTGTCCGAACCCAAAGCCAATACTTGCGGTCAAATAGCCAAAAATAAAAAACAATACTGATATAGATGACATACTACCTGTTATTGAATAAAAGCTATCATCCAGCTCTGTTTGAATAGTATTATCAAGAGAGAAAACTAAATATAGAGAAAGGGTAGTTACAATTAACATCAATAAGCCTTGATAGAGATCTGTATAAACAGATCCTCTATACTTACCTACTATACAATATGCTGAGACAAATCCTCCAAACAATACAATTGCTAATTCAGACTCTATATCTACAAAGCCTGTAATAATCTTCGCACCTGCCAGCCATTGAGAGGAAATATATGCACTTAAGAGTGTTATTACAAAAATAAGTGTAAATATAAAAAGATAGGACGATGGCTTTCTCCCTTTCCCTGAAATAACTTCTACAACATTGGAAAGGTTGTTTTTTGAACAATAGCTATTTAATTTCTTTGGACCATACTTCCAAAAAATTAGGTCGCCAATTAGCCACGAAAGAGGAAGCAAGATCCATTGCACTCCGTAGGCATAGCCCAGCCCGACTGCGCCAGTCATTATAAATCCGCTATTTCCAGTAGCAGCAGCGCTTATACCCACAGCAAACCGACCATAAGTCTTGCCACCGAATTCATCTTCAATCTCAGTATTTCTTTTTGCGAGGTAAACGAGAATAGGGATGGGTAAAAGTGTCAATAAAAATACGATATGTTCAAGCGTCATTATTCTCTTCCTTGTTGAAATTAGACATTGTGTAATAAGGACAAATAGGATTCTCAGGCATTACATACTCTGTCGAATTGAACAGTGCCGTCTCATAGGTATCATGCCTTTTTTTTATAAACTCAAATGAAGCTGAGAAATTGCTCGCCACAATAGATTTATGAGGATTAAAGACTAGCTGACCAGCTACAACATTTTCATCAACAATTATTACATCCTCTCCCAGTGGCCTAGATAAATCAGATAATAGGAGTACATGCACATTCACTCCAATCATTGCATTACAAACTAAAAGATCGTTATCCTTTTTTAAAGCTTCTTCATTTTCGAAAATAAATATTCTGTCGATTTCTACTCCGTCTTGTATTTCCCTAGCATTTAAGTTGAAATATCTTCTGCCCCAGGGTTTTTTCCACCATTCACTAGAGTCAACATAACTGGTTGCTTTAATACTATTATTTGCAGACTGAACAATATTAAGTGCCACTGGTTCTAAGTCCGTCAATCTAACCGCTAACACTCCAGTTCTATTGACTTCTGTAATGGCTTCTTCAAATTCGCTGAACCGCAACTTAAGAGCATTAAGCATTACATCATTGGATTTATCTGCGAACTTTTCCTGAGAGTCTTTAAAGGCTACTAAGATTGAATTAATTTTTTCTTCACTTAATGCCTTTGCAGCAATATTAATAGGCTCAGCCAACTTATCAACTTCATATCGCTGAAATAAAATATTAAATAAAATTGCAGTACAGAGCGTTAATATAGCAGCCCTTTGGAACTCGTCTTTTTTTGCACCAGCGAACTTAGAGGTGACTACTGTTATTACAATAGACAAAGCAAGTGAAGTTACAGTTATTATAATCATTAACTCCATTTAAAGTTCCTTACTTCCAAGCAGCAATAGAGCGATGTTCTCAACTTTTGAATTAAATACTCCTTCAATTTGAAAGTAAGGAGCTAGAGCTTTCTCTACATCTGGTAATGAATAACGGTAGGATGCTGAGGTTTCGATAATTGTTCCTTTATCAATCACCAATTCCTGAACACGTACCGTTTGCTTTGCTTGATATCTAACTCGTATCGCATCCGATTCGAATACCACAGTGAATTCAAAATTGTTTCTATTTAAGCCTAACAACTTAAGTGGATAGAAACAAAAGTCATCCACTGAGTGAGTTTTGTATGGTGAGGTTAGCTTCTCTTCACTAATTCCCTCTGGTGATTGACAGCAAATGATACATCTATCTCCCTTATTTACTAGACCAGATAAAATTTTACTAATGTATTCGGGTTGAAAGTTATTGAATGTCAGGCCCAAAAAAACATATCTAACTCCATCATCACGAAACAGCTTTCGATCTAGTACTTCAGCTAAGTTTTCAAACTTCTCATGAATCTGATTACAATGTATCCCTCTACTAGTTACTGCTGTTGTAGCTCTTTTTAAAAAAAACTCAGATACGTCAACAGGAAAATAAGTAATATTTAATCCTTTAAATTGTAGTTCGTCTAAGATTCTGAAAGATTTGCTCGGATATCCTGGGCCGAGGTCAATAAATTGAATATTTTTAGGTAGAGAGTCGCAGAGTACAGTAATATTCTCTTCAATAATATTTAAGATTGGTAGATCGAGGCTATCGTGATATTGCTTACTTCCATATGTAGCCAACTCGTAAGCCTTTGCTTGTTCTGTTGTCTGATACAAATAATGTGGCAAAGATAATTTTATAACGTTAGATTTGGCTCGCTCTATTTGCTTAAACAGGTAATTCCTAATTTCTAATTTAATATCCATTTTATCTACTAGAAGTTTTATTCCAATCCATAACACCAAATGTATATTAATCACACAACGATTTCAAATAGTTACTTCTAAAAATTTTCACGACCTTTTGCTTCAGAATAGTTAAAAATAAAACGCATTGAGCAACCCACATGCTAATAATCAGTTAAAAGTGTAAAACGATCTTCAGAGTAGTCAGATAAACATGCTTGAAGTGTACATTGGCTCAAAGGATGATAAGCCAACTGATATGGAATTAGAGCGAGAAGTAAAGCAGTGTGTAACGAATAATCAAACAGCTATGATGAACCTCAAACGGTTCGCAGAAAACACATTGTATTGTGTGTCTGGTAACACCGCATATTCATTAATCGTGTTGATACTGTCCTCATTACCAAAGTAGCAACTAATGAGGAAATCAACACCTGATAAGAAGGTTACAGATCTACATGTAGCCCTCTATCAGGCAATAACAAATCGCTCAAATCGCTGACACCCACTACTAATTTGCACCTTCCAAAAATACCACCTACGCTTTAGTTCTGCACTCAAAGGATTGAGGAAACCAAACTATGGCAACTGCCCGTAAAAGGCAAATCAGTTTAACCGACACCAAATACTATCACTGTATCTCCCGCTGCGTAAGGCGCGCGTTTCTCTGCGGTGAAGATAGATTTACCGGAAAATCATATGAACACCGCCGGGATTGGGTTGAAGAAAAGCTATTGAAGTTAGGGTCTGTGTTTTGTATTGATGTCTGTGCTTACGCCGTTATGAGTAATCATAGTCACATTGTTTTATGTGTTGATGATAAAAAGGCTAAGCGTCTTTCGGATGAAGCGATTGTGATACGGTGGCACAAGCTGTTTAAAGGTAATTGGGTAACCAAAAAATTTACTGAAGGTGAGCCACTCAATGAGTCGGAGCAGTTGATACTCGATGAACTGGTTGATAAGTACAGAGAAAGACTCGCTAATATTAGCTGGTTTATGCGGGTACTCGACGAAGACATCGCTCGCCGAGAAAATAAAGAAGATAATTGCACAGGTCGGTTTTGGGAAGGACGATTTAAGTCCCAAGCATTACTGGACGAGGCGGCGTTGGTAGCTTGTCTAGCCTACGTAGACTTAAACCCCATTAGAGCCAAAATCGCCGCAACGCCTGAAACCTCAGACTACACCAGCATCAAAAAGCGCATCGACCATGCAAAATTAGGAAAACAACCAAAAAGCCTGCCTTTTAAACTCAAATCCTATATTGAATTGGTTGAACTCACAGGCCAATGTATTCGCGCCGACAAGCGAGGCTATATCTTTGAGTTTCAACCCATTCTTACTCGATTAAATATAGAGCCTGAGAACTGGATAAAACTCACTACGCAGTTTTCTCGGGTATCTCACGGTGCCGTTGGTCGAGAGCGAACAATAACTGCTTACTGTGAAACACTTCAAAAACGACGACGGACAAACATAACAAACTGCGAGCGCTTGCTGGCTTAGCAAAACTCACATTCTCAACGCTAGAATTTCTTACTGTTGTATTTACAGCGCTTTGTCGTACACGATTAGCCAGTCTTGGTGCAGAAATATGCCTAGGCGATAAGAATTGGCCTACCAAAAAACGTTTTTGTACCCAGTGATTGAAGTATTTTTATACATTTTCACTTCACTTCCTCAGCTTGGATATTAATAGTGATGGGTTTCATTTGTTTTCGTCTTTTCCAAATTAGTTTCAAGATTTAATTTATTAACCCATAACCATTAACTAGCTCTCGATCAACCAGTTTAAAGTTTGAAAGCTCTAAATTGACCCAATGAGCTTCATGGATGTGTTCCATCAAAATGACTTGAATACCTCCCTTATCTTTCATTGCTTCTACATACATATCAATTTCTTTCAATGCTAGATCTAGACTAGCTATATCATCAGAGTTCTCCAATGTATAAGGAGTACTTACCTGATCAAAAACTAAGAAATGTGCAAGCCAAGGAACAGAGTTCTCTCTCGCTACTTTATGCAGTGCCATGAAGTAAGACAAATGCAAGTACAGGTAATTGGATGCACTGCCAATATCAATCATCTTCTCAACCGCTTCACCTTCATTAAGGATCAGATTAATAGCACGTTCTTTCTCCAAAAACACAGCTTGGCTGTTCTCATATCCTTTTAGTTTCAGTCGGCCTAGATGCAGGTTAATATACCTATTGAGCTTACCCATAACAAATTCACGTTTAGAGTCGATATCTTGAACATAACCACTAAGATCTTCAATTTTCTTGTCAATTTCGGAAAGCTTCTCTTTGTAATCAATTGGAATCGAGCGCTCAGAGAAAAGCTCTACTTTCACAGAGAGTTTCCCCTGATATCTATATATCTCTTTAGGGGAAGATAGCACCTTGCTAGTAGCCTTGAGCTTACTTATCTTTTCCTTAAGTTCGTCCAACTCTTTCTTCAATACCTTAGCTTTGTCATTTACATCAACATATAGCGGTGACTTCTTCCTTGTTTCCCAACTGTGTTTCACTTCAGATAACTGCTCTTCTAACACGAGCAAAAGCTCGCTTGTGTGAGTTCCCGGAAGTGTCTCACTATACCTATCAAGAATGAATTCAATCGGAAGGATAGAATCGCCACTCTCCTTTAAAAGAGATTGATACTTGCTAAAATCTTCATTAAATCGCTTAAACTGCTGTAGTTTCCGACTCAGCTCTAACTGTTTAGACTCAAGATCTTTAAGTTTGATACCCGCCTCACTAAATTGTTCTATATTCGATTCAGCTATCGACTTTAAACTGCTCAAAGTATCTTTAATATCTTCGTTAGGTTTTTCAAGAAGTCCTAGAGAAATTGCTTCTTCTTCTAGTTGCTCTACATCTTCCTGAAAATGAAGCTGCTTTTTCTGCATCACCTCTGAGCGTTGCTCTAAGCTTGAGCGATCCCGTTTGAGCTTCTCAAGACGTTCAGTGATAATTGCACCTTCACTATCTACAACGCCTAATGCCATACGAAATGTTCGCTCTATACGTTCGATAGTTTTTAGATCTCCAGGTCTGTTATATAAATAGTCAGGTGCAACTAGAGCATTTTGATCTTGATAGCAATAGCTCAAAAAATTACGGAAAGATACTTTAGAACCAGCCTTTACGGTCCTACCCCCGTAAGGAACTTTCAGCTCACCATCCAAACCAAAAGACTTATCTAGCACTTTCTTTAGCGTATCAACTTTCATATTTTTCTTTGGAAGTTCTGGTATCTGGCCTTGATCTGAAAAATAAGCTTCCTTCGTCTCACCTGCATGGTAGGCAGGTCTCGCAATAGTTATATCACCATCACCTGTTTGTAATTTCAGGCCATACCACGAGGACTTATCATCAATATTATGCTTGGATATACCGTCCGCCTTCGAAGAAAGCAAACAGTAGTCAATAATGTGGAGAATTGAAGACTTACCCTTACCTGACTCACCAGTAATTACGTTAACTGAATTAGTTGATAACTCAAGGTTACGGAGATTACCGTTTTTCTGCCAGATTAATATATTTTTTATTTGAATAGTCATATTTTCAATCTTAATAAAGAGTACAATTCTTCAGGTTCTGAAGTCAGAAACTTTGCCAAATTTTCCGATGCCAAAGCAATATCACCAAATTTCTTCCCTAAATATTCGTCCGAACTAATCGCATAGTTTGTAGATGTCAGGACTCCATCTTCAATAGAAAATAAACCTAGTTCTACCCCCATCGAAATTGCATTGGTTGTAATTATTATATAGTCAGTAAACTTTTCATTAAACCCAATAAAGTAATCACTTTTCGAAGTTACTAATTCTTGAGCAGATAGAACCGATGCTCCTTTTCTTTTTAAATAATTTCTTATTTTCTTATCAAAAGCCAAAGGTATTATTAAGTAGGCATTAGCTACATTTAATGAACCAAGATAAGATAGCGCTGACTGTATAGCTAACAACCCAATAGCTTCGTTATTTAACACCCTATTCATTTAGTCCCACCGTAGACTTTTTTCCAATCCTTTCGCCAACCAATCCAACGCAAATCAGATAACTCCATACCTTTTCCAATAACCATCGGCCGCGCTAAGATGGAATTAGACACAACCAAATTTGTACCTTCCAAGTTATATAAACAATTTCTAGCAAGAGTCATATGATTTTTCTCATTACTAATATCTTGTCCGTTATAATTCTGTTTATGTAGAGTTCGCCAAGATGAATACAACTCTTCATTTACAGCCTCATCTTCTGTCGTACTAAATTCACCTTCAGAAATCATTTTCTGAATAAACATAGATGTAGCCGCATATTCCATTGCATATTCAACGATATCATCACTATCTATATTTATATCATCTAACTGTTTAGCAAATACGCCATCTTTAGGGTTGATATTATTTATGTTTTTAAAGCCATGATAACTCGAAAAATCAACTTCCCTATCTTGGAATAGTGTAATAACTCGGTCAAACTGAAACTCTTTTCTAAACGTATCAAAGTCAATATCCAGTTTATTGCCACCTTTAATTAATTCATATTTCTTTTTTCTATAGACACCAATCAACTGATAGACGACATCTAATGACTTATTGTTGTCAACTGAGAAGTATTCAATCTTACTTCTCAGTCTGTCGAAAATATCTGTCACAGAAAAAATAAAGACGATCTTGCTAAATAGTCTGTTTTTTTGTTCTGAAGTCAAACTATCAACATAATCAACATATTTTTTAACAGGATTTTCTGCTGCACCTTTTTCCTTAACCGATTCTTTTTGATCTATATCAGCCTTGATAGAAGAGATTGTTTCTTCGATATCAGTTAATTTACTGGAAGTTTGATCTAACAGTTCAACAAGACCTTTTCTTGTCGTTTTTTTCTTATTGGTGAAAAAAATAAGTTGAATATCATCATCTGAAATACATTCAAGAGCCTTGCTCCAGTTGTAAAGAGTTTTCCAAAGGTCTAAGTCTCTATTTGTTACTGCTTCAGCTTCATTAACAGAGTGCTTAACTTGAATTAAGGCTTTTCCGCCGTGAATTCTCTCATGATGAACATCATCTAAAACTTCAAGACCAACACTTTCTCCTTGTTTCATATCAATAAGATATTCAAGGCACACAAGATCTTGGTAGTCGAAACCCAACTGGCTTTTATCGGCAGCTACCTCTTCAAAAAAATCGTCTGACATCAAAGCCTCAACAAATGTATTTGTTCAACTAAATAAATAGAGTCAGAGTTAACTTTTGAGGGAGGTGGTTGGTTTTTTCATTCCCTTAATGGCGTGGTCGATGCTTGAGTCGAGTTGGCCTAGCTCTGCCCTTGGTTGGTGATACTTTAATCTATTTTGGAACATTAATTCAATATACGCCATCATACTTAATAGAAAAATTTTAATTAAAAATAACAACTTGTATCATGCTATATCAAATAAAGCTAAATTGAAGAGACGAATAAACCTGTGCAAGAGCCTCTGCTGAGGTTGATGATATGGCCGATTATTGACATCCATGTTATCGTGGCACTTGTGAATCCCTTCACATCAGATGCCATCGTCGGGCCTACGGTGTGGAGCAGAGAGGTACTTGCTGCAAGCAATTAATTAAGCCCCATTGAAGGTTTGGCCTTCAAACATACGTAACAAATAAGATGTTGCCGAGTGCGACTAAAGCTATTCCCAAGTTGATACCAAAAATGCTAAACCTTCATTCTAGGGCCAACAAGCTTTGTGGCAGAAACATGTTAGTCCCGCAGTCCGCACCTGACCAATAGCTGAAATGTTAGAATTTATAGCGTTCTATATTTGTACTCTGTCAGGTCAAAAATTAGCGCTTATTCACTTAATTGTGTTCACCTAATTGTGTTCACCTAATTGTGTTCACCTAATTGTGTTCACCTAATTGTGTTCACTTAATTGAATAAGTCACTTTACTCACTCGGATGATAATGGCGAATACCATTGTCATCCACCATGACGTAACAGCTATCGTGGTTTTGAAACGCTTTGTAAAACACCTCATCATAAAGCAGCTTTTCACTTTTCGTTTCGCCACCAACTCCTTGATAACTGACTAACATGTGACATTCGTGACAAATAAGCGGATTCACCAAGCGCTTATCAGCAGCTTTGACTACTGCGGTTACTTCATACACTTTACCGTGCTCTTTATTTTTGAACCAAGTCATACACTAATTTCGCTCCAATTAAATCACTTAATGCCGTTCCTACAGACTTAAACAAAGTAATTTCATTCTCGTTACTTCGACATAGGTTATTTTTAGTCATTTCGCTAAGCTCTGCAACCACCTTATCGGGGCTAAATTTACCTTCACTGATCGGTAACAACAATTCGCCCGCCTCGTTCAATACATTGGCGCGACTATCTACAAAAACGCGACTCTTAGTTACCGTTGTGGTATCAATTTCTCGACAATCTTTATGATGATTGCCAATGCAATCTATATGCGTACCATCGCTCAACCACTCTCCGTTGAACAAAGGCGTATGACTGCCTGTTGCACAGCTGATCACATCTGCTGAAGCAATAACAGACGTGGTTGCCTCCTGATACAGTGCAAATTCAACCTCCGGATGCTGCGAGGACAATAGATCCAGCAACAAACGTCCTTTTTCAGAGTTGCGTGCAATTATTGAAATTTTACTATAATTTCTAACACTTAAATGCGCATTAATCATGTAACTAGCTAAATTGCCTGAGCCAAAGAAAACCAAATGTTTGGCATGCTTAGGCGCTAAATACTCCGCGGCTAATGCTGACACAGCAGAGGTTCTCCACAACGTTACTTCGGTGCCGTCCACAAGCGCGAGCGGCTCGCCGAACTGTCTGGAAAACAGCATGATTTTCGAGTAAAGGGAGGCTTTATCGTGCTGGTTGTTATCTGGGAAATAGGTAAACGCCTTCACGCCAATCACATCTGCATTCCAAGCAGGTAAAACAGCAAAAGCGTCATGATTGCAATGACTGTTATCTAGCTCAAAAACTTGCCGTGTTGGTGTACCTGCTGGTTGCGCAAAACCCTGTTTAAGCGCCTGAATTAAGCTTGGGTAGTTGAGGCTATCCGCAACCTCTTGGCGAGTAATAATTTGCATCATCATTCCTTAGTTCGTAAGCTGAAATACTTGTGGCGCGTGGGTTAAGCATTCAAAACCATTTTCAGTCACCAATATATCTTCTTCCAAGCGCACACCACCATAATTTGGAATGTAAATACCCGGCTCTATGGTTATGATATTGCCTGCTTCTAATTGGTGATCGACCCCAGGTTTAATAAACGGCTGCTCGTGTAGAAATAGCCCCACACCGTGACCAAGTCCCTCACCTGCGTATTGTGAAAAGTCACTATGACTTAACACATCGTGTGATGCGTTATTTAAATCTATGCAGTTAACGCCCGCTTTTATTAGCGCCAACGCAGCTCGCTGCGCATGTTGGACCGTGTCATAAATGGATTGTTGTTGCTTCGTCGGCTCCCCTAACACGTAACTTCGCGTCATATCAGAGCGATAGCCGCTTATCACCGCACCAAAGTCGATAAGTACCAAGTCCCCTTGGTTGAGCTTTGTCTGTCCTGGGTTTCCGTGCGGTAAGGAAGAACGTGCACCAAATAATAGGATTGTGTCAAAAGAGAGTCCTTCGGAGCCTAGCTTTTGCATCTGATACTCAAGCTCAATTGCCGCTTCTCGCTCAGTGATCCCTACCTTTAACAAAGGTAGTGTATGGGCAAGCGCCGAGTCAGCTATCTCGGCGGCGCGTTTAATACAGTTAATTTCATAGCTATCTTTAACTTGTCTTAGTGATTCCACCCACAGCGGCGCGGCAACAAGCGTGGTATTTTTTCCGCTGATATTTAATGAGACATAATCTGCATGACTGATTTGATGCGCTTCAAATGCAAGCTGTCGCGGCCCATCCAATAATCTAAAAATACAATCAGGTAATGTTTCTTTATCACGATTTCTTAAAATGACTTCGACTCCCACCGCTTCATTGCTAGCACGCTCAAAGTAACGATAATCGGTAATGAGTCTGTGTTGCCCATTTGAAGACATCAACAATGTTGCAGCATGGCCGGTAAAGCCAGTTAAATATACAATATTCTCGTAGCCATAAATAATGATAGCGTCACTTTGGTGTTGTTGTAATTTATTGACTAAGCGTTGCTGTCTGGCTGCGTAATCTACATTCATCGTAGTAAAAATCCTCTTACTAATGGATCGTGGTCGTCTAAAATAAATTGGTGTCGGCCTGTAATATAGGCCGTGCCCGAAACTATTGGGATTAACGATTTACTGTCATCACTAAGTTGATAACAAACATCTAAGCCTAAGCCTAATATACCTTCAATAAAGATACGTTGGTTTGCGGCAAGCTCATCTCTAGCGGCAAGAATTACAGCCCTACCACTGACCCCAGTCCCTGTTGGACTGCGATCTAATTCGCCATCGGCAAAAATGCACACATGCTTACTGTGGGCAGAGTCTGATTTTTGAGAATTGGAATAAAAAATCACACCATATAAAAACGCAAGGCGCGCATCGTCATGCACTAAGCTAATCTGTGTTGCAATTTCTTGTTTAAGCGTTAAACCTAACTGCTGAATGTAAGCTGCATTTTCTGACGTAAGAGCTAAATCGATTGTATCAGCGTCAATATAGGCATAAAACGCACCACCAAATGCGATATCCACTGAGATTAAACCAAATTCAGATGTCTTGACTTGCTTATCGAGTGTCACTACCTCTGCTGGTACATTGGCAAATTCAGCTTGGCCGTCTCTTAGCCATGCAGTAATTAACCCTGCCGGTGTATCTATCAATAACTGCTTCTTTACAGGATTGTGCTGTAAAAATAGTGTGGTTAAAGCAATAATCGCATGACCACACATTGTTGAGTACCCTTCATTATGAAGAAATAACACGCCAAAATCGCTTTCTGGTAACTGCTTTTCAACGATAAGTGCACCATACATATCAGTATGACCCCTAGGCTCATACATCAGCGCGGTGCGATAGTGATCAAGATTTTCTACACAGTATTGCCGTTTATCTAAAATAGTGCTGCCTTGAGGTTCAGGGAATCCATCGACAATCACCCGCAACGGTTCGCCGGCGGTATGCATATCAACCGTCTCTATTACTTTCGCGTGGCTCAGTATCTGTTCAAAATCTATTGTTAACGTCATCATACTCTCCGTGACATGAAATAAGCCAAACGTTTTGTTTGGCTTAAACCAAGAGTTAGGTACATGACACCTATCCTTGGCTCTCTCCAGGGAAATTAAAACGTAAACCTTGCAACCAACGACGCGTAACGTTCAGTTTGTCGTAACGTCGTGATGCCGTAGTCAGGGTTAACGATTAAACCATTTTCACCGTCTAAAGAACGTTGTTCATTGATCCCAAGCGCTTTATCACTGTTTAGTAGGTTATAAACAGTTCCTTTAAGCAATAGGTCATGCCCCATAATATCTGTAGAATAACTGAGCGATAGGTCTACCGTGGTTGCCCAAGGCAGATTATCAATGCTACCGCGAGGAGCTGGATTGCCGTTTTCGTCATAATGTGAAACATGACCGTAATCTTTACTTACGCACGCGTCCCAAGGGCTTCCTGCGGCACAGCTATCTACACCGACTGGGTGCTTAGAAAAATAGTTAGTCGGGCGGCCTGATGACGTTCTTGCAACCAGCCCCAGAGTTAGCTCATTTGTGATATCGTAAGAGCCTGATACTTTTATTGAATGGCGATGGTCGTTAGGCAAATTACCATAGCCGTGATCCATCAGATCCGCGTAATCATAAGAAGTTGTCCAACCAGGATCAGCCTGATCGTTGTCGGTTTTCACTAAACCTTCTGTATTACCATAGCTGTGTGACCAAGTATAAGAAGAATTAATCCGCAACTTATCAGTAATATTTCCCTCTAAGGTAAATTCAAGTGCCAGATATTTACGTACAGCTTGTTGCAGGGCAAGCTCTTCTGCACTAAGTGTCACTTCATCGACTTGGCCATCGCCATCGAAGTCATAACTCATGGTGATCGCTTCACCAGGGTTATTCAGCACATAGTAAGACCCTTGACCAACATTGTCTTGGATACCGAGTTCGGCCAATTTCTTCGCAAGTACGGGGCCAACATCCGTATCTTCAACACTACGTCCAAGATCTCGATAAATAGCTCTAACCCCAAATGCCATATCGTCAAAAATAGTGGTCTGGTACCCTAAGGTCAGTTCGTCAGAATACATCGGCTTAAGTGTTGAAGAAGCAATCAGACCGGGCTCTGTAATTCCGCGTTGACGCCAGCGTCTATCTCGAAGCATCTCCCCTCGACTTGGCGAGCCATCATTTAATAAAATGGGATAGCCATCACTGTCTACTTGATCTAGATCGAAATACTCAAACCACTCTACTGAAGCCGAACCTTGAGTGATGTTCATGTTGGCAGACACAGGTTGAAAGTATCGCCCGTAAGTGAAGAAAACTTTGGATTCACCATCACCATTTAAGTCGTAAATAGCCTGAAACCTTGGCGCGAGTTGGTTATCCATATCAACAAATGCTCTGCCATCAGTGACGGTATTTTCAAACTGGCTATAACGCAGTCCCAGGTTTAACACGAGTTGGTCGGTGACTTGCCAAGAATCATTGACGTAGAAAGCAAGCGAGTTAACCTCAGAGTCAACCGTCCTAGTCCTCACTCGGCGTTCAATATAATCCTGACCTAGCGCAGCACCAGAAATGCTCCCTTCACCAGCGGTTTTGATTGTCCACCAGCCTTCTGCGTCTCCAAGGCCATTTTGACCTTCAAAGTGATCTACCGTAACTTTAGTGTAATCAACACCAAACAAAATGGAGTGATAGTCTAGATCGATATTGAAATCTACTCTCGCTTGGTCACGAACAAACTCTTGCTCAGAAATACTGCTAGCTGTGTGGCTCGATAATGTGACAAAACTTTCTCTTTCATCCCAAACACCTGGCACAGTTGAAGCAACGATGTTTTCTACATTTTCAGTGACTCGACCAACCACAGCCGATACCGAGAAAAAGTCTGAAAAGTAACCGCTGTAATTGATACTGTAAACCTTGCCGCCATCTTCACCGGGAGCAGCTACACCTTGTTTATCACCAATCGTATCGCTTTCCCAATCATAAGCATAGGTCTGCCTCGTCCATTCTCTTTTGTTATTCATGGCTGAAAATCCGATTGAGTGGTCTTCGTTGATGAACCAATCAAGTTTTGCAAACCAACGGTCTTCATCTCGGCTTCTGTCATTGAAGGTCGTTTGCCCAGCCCAGCGATTAACCTCCCGTCGAGGCGCATATAGACCATAATAAAACAAACTGTCCTCAATGATTGCACCACTCGCCCAGACTTGTAATTCTCTAAAGGAGTCGTAATCTTGCTCTGTATTTAAGTTAATTGTCCCGTTATCCAAATAATTAGAATCATGATAACTATGACTAGAAGAAGGGTCTATCCTCACCTCCGCCCCTAAGTTAAATTCATTATCACCAGATTTAGAAATTGCGTTAACAATACCGCCAAGCGCGCCACCAAATTCAGGGCTAATTCCCCCCGTTTTGATTTGAGTTTGTGAAATGGCTTCCCAAGGCAAGCGAATTGAGCCTAAACCAGTTTGGATACTCGTGACATTTAAGCCATTAAAGTAATAACCATTTTCTGCTGACGAAGATCCACCAAAGCTTGATGCCCCCTTAAATGAATCTCCACCAGGTTCAGCGGTGCCTGGTGCGAGTAACGCAATACTTTCAAAGCCAGTGTTGACCGGCATGACTTTGAGCTCTGCGTCTGTAAAGGTTACGCCAGCCGTTGACGAGGCCATATCAACACGTCGGATAGCCGTACCTGTTACCGCTATCCGCTCTATATCCTGCCCTTGTTGTAATAGTTGAGCGTCTAAGATCAGCGCCTGTCCAATATTAAGCTCAACGTCCTCTTCAATAACGGTTTCAAATCCTGCTTTATTAATTGACACGCTGTAACGACCAACAGGCAGATTACGTAAAATGTATTCGCCCTTGCCATTAGTTTGCACAGCAAACTTCAGCCCCTTAGTTTTGTGTGTAAAGGTCAATTGAGCCTGCGATAACTCAATACCTTGACCATTGACGATGCTCCCTTTCACAGTGCTATTGCCATCTGCTGCAAATGCTGTAGCAGTCCCCAGCGCTAAAGCAAGTGCTGATGCTGTGAGTGATTTACACAGTGTTTGCGCTGTTTTTTTGTTATTACGCATATTGTTGTCCTTTTGTTCCCATTGATTTGAGTGGTTTTTTGGTAACGAACAAACAATACACAATAGATATATTGTATACAATATTAATTATGCAGTAATTACACGCAATGATGGTAACATTATGATTTAGATAGAGATTATTTATTAATTTTTTATTGCTACTCTTTAGCGATACTGCTTTTTACTCAACGAGTAATGACTTTAAAAGTTGAGAGCTTCTCATTTAACCCATTGAATTAATTTATATATTTAAAACTTAATCTAGTTTGATTAGTGTCCATACCAGTAAAATTAGATCCACTTTAACTCGGCTGCTAGTCAGAGCGCTTTACTCAGCCTTCAACTTACTCGTTTTATACTTCATATAAATTCGCCCTAGCCCAATCAAGTTACTCACCAAAAAAGTACTTTCTAACACAATCGCCATGGGTGAACCGACATAACAATTATGTATCAACCAGCACACAGTACCTAACATCATCACACACCGAAATGCCACCTGCTCGCGAATAAATGCACCAAATGTCAATAAAATACTACCAAAAACAGCATAAAGTTCGTAATTCGCATTTAAGTGTACTAAAGGTGGCACGGTATTGAGTAGTAGAAAACCGATAAGTAAGCGCTTTGACTGCGACTTGATAAACACTAGATATCTAAGGCTCGCAACCGCCATAAGCAATGCGCCAGCAATAGCATCGAGTAGATAGAAATGAATTGCAGTAAGTGCAGTCGACACGCTTAGTGCCAATAACACCTGCTGTCGCTTCATAAATTGAAATGACGCGAGATCGAGTAAAACAGCAAGGGCAACCAAAAACTGAGATAATAAGAACATGACAAACTCCTAAAAGAAGCATTGTCACAAGCAATTCGCTAGCAGTAATTCACCTAAGTTAATTTTCAGTCGTTAATTTCTTTAACGGTACTTTTATCGTAATTTCGACACCTTGCAATTTCGCCGTTTTACAGCGGATCTCGCCCTTTAGAAGTTGCGTTACTAAATTATAAACAATATGCATACCTAATCCACATCCGCCTTGATTACGCTTTGTCGTAACAAATGGTTCAAATAACGTTTTTTGCATTGCTTCGTCCATACCGACACCATTGTCGCGGTATACGATAGACCAGTAGCTATCTGTAGCCTCGACTAACACGTTAACAGTGCCAGATGCACTTCCCTCAAACCCATGGATAATAGAATTGTTAAATAGGTTTGCCATTATTTGATAAACTGCCCCCGGATAGGTAGAGAGATTGACTTTAGCATTACCCTCGATAGACAAATATACTTCTTTATTTTTAGCCAATGGTTTTAACGACTCAAATACATCATTGATATATTCGAGTAGGTTAATATCGCGTTCGGTCTCGCTTGATTGATCCACCGCGACTTGCTTAAAATTACTGATAAGACTTTCTGCTCTTTGTAAATTGCGACTGATTAGTAGGTACCCTTCCTGCTGTGCATCGATGGAAGTGACTAAGTCTTTTTGCTTAAGTGTCTTATTCTCAAGTTTTTCTACCAGCTGAGATAAACAATCTTCATTGTGCGAAAGTGCTGTGATAGCAATACCTAACGGTGTGTTGATTTCATGTGCAACCCCTGCAACCACAACACCCAACGAGGCCATTTTTTCACTTTCAATCAAGTCTTCTTGTGCTTGCTTTAACTCAAACATTGCTTTCTCGAGTTTCTGGTTCTTTTTATAAAGCTCATCGGTACGCATCGCGACTTTTATCTCAAGTTGCTCATTTAGCGACTGCAAAGCTTGTTGATGTGCTTTCAGATCAGCAATATCTTTCAATGCCCCCGCTATCCGTATTGCTCTGCCGTTATCGTCTCGTGCCACCACCTTTCCTCTATCTAATACCCAGATCCACTTTCCTTGTTGATCTTTGACGCGAATAGACAATTCATACACGTCTTCACTACCGTCGACACAGGACTGGAGGCACTCCTCAAGTAACACACAATCCTTAGGATGTACAAACTGGTCAAGCTCATTGAGAATAAGTTTATCTTGGAGTTCATTAAAGTCGATCCTTGGATTCACGCTGTAACGATAAATTTTACCGGACTCAACATGCCAATCCCAAAGTTCATCACCACTTGCCCACAACGACAACTCTAACCGCTCTTGGAGCGCGGACATTTTCTGATTATCCCGCAGCACTTGCTGGTAGCGTTGTTGTCTCGCTCTAACAAATGCAGCGATAATAAGCACAATGATGAATGTATAGAGAGCCTTTGAGTACGTATTCCACCAAATTGGAGCATCGATATGAATACTAAACTCATGAACTGGAGACTGCATATTAAAACGGTTAACGGTATAGGTTTCTACTCGATAGGTGCCTGGCTCAAGCTGGAGTAAATTTATTTGCCTTGTTCCATTTGCAAGTTTTAACCATTTATCGCTTAGCCCTTTAACACGATAATAAAAATTCAGCTTTTCAGAGCCAAAGTCTAAACTAGAGTATTGTAACGATATGATATTTTGGTCATAGCGCAGTCGCAATGACCCCGCCAGCTCTGGCGCAACAGTAAGGATCCCATCGAGACTTGGCTTCAATGGTTCACCCAATAATTCGATTGTAGAGACCAAAATAGGCCGTGCGGTGTTTGAAATTGATACATTCTGAGGAAAAAACTGATTAAACCCTTTAGCACCTCCCATAAAGATTCTGCCATCAGGGGCTTTCCAAGCAGCATTATAGTTAAATTCATGCGCTTGCACACCGTCAATAGGTAGGAAGTTGTCAATGGTAAAATCCATTACATTTACGCGCGACAGCCCACCACTGGTGCCAAGCCACATGTACTCGTAGTCATCGTAAACCAGCCCCCATACGGCTTGGTTTCCTAGTCCCTCTTGTTCACCAATAGTTCGAATAACTTTCATTTGTTTATCAACTAAACTAATCCCCGCTTCACTCGCAACCCAGATACGTTGCCACGGATCTTCATCTATCATAAAAACCAAGTTCGACTTTAAGCCATCTTGCGTGGTGAGGTTATGAAGCTGACCTTTACTAAACTTAAATAGGCCCTCACCTATCGATCCGAACCATAAGTCCTGCCCGACCACTTTAAACGAAGACACATGCGAAGGCGCATTTGGACGGTTTTCAAAAAACTGCACTAACACTTTCGACTCTTCGTCGTACCTCATTAGACCTAGCGTCCTTGAACTTACTAAAATCTGAGATTGATACTCGATGACATCATTAAAACTAAGTTCTGGTCCATTATCGGAGTCTGGCATTAAATGACTATATTCCCCTTCAGTTAGGGCATACCTGACAACACCGTCTCCTCTCGTTGTCACCCACAAAGTATGATCGTAAATTTTTACCTGAGTGATAAAACTTCCTTTAATGGCGGACAAACTTGGAAAAATCCGATGCGCTTCAATAAAGCTTGAATTTTGATAAATATACAAGCCAGATGACGTGCCTATCCAAAAGCGCTCACTACTATCTAACGCGAAATTTCTGACATCAGGATGCCCCAAAGGGGCATGTGGAAAGTTTTGTTCTCCAACATGGCCAAACGACTCGCTCAGTTGGCTAAAAAAGTGTAACCCTTGAGATTCTGTACCAATCCACAAATCGCCATTTCTATCTCGTTGAACACTTAGCACGTTATTGTCTTGCAGTCCGTCATATTGCTCTGCACGACGATACCAATGACGTTTAATATTGCCTTGCAAGTCTAGAATAAATACGCCTGTATTAGCTGCGACGAGTATTTCATTCGCCCTTACTTTAATTTGATGAATGCTAAGATTTACTTTCGCGCTGACCGACTTTTGCCATTGCACTTTATTAAACTGAGTGTCAAAACTAATGATTTTATCATCCGCATCAACAACGAATACTCGTCCGTGAGACAGCGCCAGTGTTTTAAACTCTCCCTCCAGCAATACATTCGCACCGACCTTGTCTTTTGGCTGACTGACTAAGCCATCCGCATTGAGGTAAATAAACGCCTCCCTCGTTTCTTGAACCTCACGAACAAATGCTCCAATTAAATAAAGCTTTTCAGGCTTCAAGGTTTGGTAGTTAACTCGGTAAGCATCGCCTTCCTCTGTTGACACAGTGACTGATTCACCATAACAGGCCACTTTCTTGACCCTATCAGAACTAACTGCCTCATTTTGTGCAGCTAAAATAGAGCGAAAGGTCCCCGCTTCAGTATCGTAAATGCTAAGTCCTGTGCTTGTTCCAATCCAGATATATTTGCCACTGTGGCATAGTGAGGTAATAAAACCACCGGAGAGATGATGTTTGGAGTTCTGTTTTACTTCAAATTGAACAAAGTCGTGACCATCAAAACGATTTAGGCCGGACTGAGTACCAACCCAAATATACCCGAGTTGATCTTGCGTAATGGCAGTGATGGTGACTTGACTGAGACCAGAATTATAGTCATAGCGTCGCATAATCTGCGCCGTATCACTAAACTCGGGAAAATTGGCGACACAAGGAAAGCTCGGTGACAACAATAACAACAACACACAAAACCATTTCAGTGTGCTGCATGGTACAACGAACAGGTACATGTGCTTGAGTGGTGTCATATAGTCGAGATGTTAGCCCGCATTATATTAACTATAGCAAAAGTGAAAAAGAACAATGATTTTTTGGTGGATTTGGTACTTAACGCTAGCCGCTAGGTTCAGGAAAGCAAAGCTTCAACTAGCTACGCTTAGCTATAAATCGCAGAAAACGATTCATTCAACCCTCAAATCTTACAACTCAAAATGACTGTGGATCCCAGTACCGTGCAGTAGTTCATACTTCTCTAGCAAGCCGTTTTCAAGCGTTACTAAGCTAATCGCAGAATCAGACACCAAGTAACCATGTTTTTTTAGCGATGAAGGATGCTTACTTACAGATAGCTGCCAACGTTTTGTAAAGAGATTCAAAGGACTATATTTGGCATACAAAATCGTGTCCATCTTATCTAAAATATTGATAAGCGGCTTTGGAAATTCATTTTTTATCCCTGATGCTGTTAACTGCCAAATGCGGTTATCATGACGACCAAAACGAGCCTGAACCGAAAAGCAAAACGAATAATGCACATCGCCGGAGAGTATAATGGTTTCTTTGGGTGTATCTGGACGCTTAAAAATTTCAATGAGTTTTTTCGCGGCCCCTTCATGCGCCATCCAATTTTCCACATCTACCATTAACGGCTCACCACACGCATTAAATACAGCTTGTATGGTTTCGATTGCCTTTACCCCAAATACTGGCGCTGGGCTTACCATCAATACCGCACTATGGTCGATAAGCGTATCTTGCAACTCCATCAACATTTCCCAGTCAAGTAAGCCACTCGGCTCATTGAAATCCTGTTCATTGCGCCAGCGATGTGTACGGGTATCTAGCACCACCACTTTTGGAAACGTATCTAAACAATAGTGCCAGTGTGTGAATCGACGAACTTGTTTGTCAAACGCCGAAAAGTGCCATTCATTGTCAATCAGGCTTGAATTAAAGCCTGATGTCAGCGCCCCGCTATACTCAAACGCATCATTACCAATACCTTGAAACAGCCAGTAGCTAATGATGCCATTACTGATTATGCGGCGACTCACTTTATGGTTTGCAATTGCCTGCTCCCATTTAGCCGTTAAATTCCAATCATCGGTTACATCATGGTCGTCAAACATCATTAAAATGGGCACGTTCGCGCACAGCCGCTCAGCACTAGGCAACGTTTCAACAAAGCCTTTTAGCGCGTCAAGTTCGGACTCAAATATTCGCCTAACCTTGTCGTTGCCACCGTCATAATGAAGGGCGTCAAAGTTAACCAACTGCCAAGCAAGATGAGAGAAGTTTAACAGGTAACAGGCGACAAACTCTTCGAAGAAAATGAGGTGATTAAAGGCCTTAACACTAGAAAAGTGCGGTTCATCCTTTCGAAACCAATAGCCCGGTGAAAACTTTGAGCGCTCCTGCCATGGCGTCTTCGGTAGATATAAGTGACGATGGTAAAGTTGAGCTTGCTGATCAGCAGGTAGGTGCATTGGCAAGTTGGTTTCTCTGAACAAACCTAACCTTGCTATAAGTTGGTGAATAGCCAACAACATGGCGCCGGCAACATCATCTGCGTAGATCTGATCACCAGAAAAAATACACAAATCAGCACCTACCTCACCAAGCTCGCGCTGCTGCTCCTGCCACTGATCCGCAGTATGTAAACTGTCTTTAGCGTGATGATGCGGGTTACGGCATGAACCATGTAGTATTTGGTTGAGCACAGCAGGTATCGCAAAGCTGAGCTCTTCTCCGTAACGCAGATAATCTGGCTTATACGCGGCACCGTTAATAAGCACTTGATACTCGAGCAGCTGCGCTGTTGGCAGAGCCTTCTCGCTGCATATCAGCAAAAAATGCAAAAAGCAGGCTGCACCGAGCTGAAATGTCTCAACCTCACATCGACTTTGATGGGCCAATAACGAAGCCGAGATATCCACGGCTTCACAAGTAACTACCTGAATACAAATTTTATTCTGCTCAGCTCGGCGAACCAGCGGGCCCATCAACACCTGAGGTAGCTGATTAAGTTGTGCTACCATCTTGGCGTTTCACCAAATTAAATAAAGAGTAAAAGTTATTCGTGGTTTGCTCTGCAAGCGCTTTGTAGCTCACCCCTTTTAAGTCAGCAATATAATATGCAACGTCTTGTACATAAGCAGGTTGGTTAGTTTTACCACGATGTGGTACAGGTGCAAGGTAAGGTGAGTCGGTTTCAATAAGCAATCGGTCCATAGGGATTTGCTTAACAACTTCCTGAAGCGCCGTCGCATTTTTAAACGTCACAATACCAGAGATTGAAATGTAAAAACCAAGGTCTAATGCCTGCTTTGCCATCGGCCAATCTTCGGTAAAACAGTGCAGCACACCACCGCAATTTTGCGCATTGTGGGCACGCATGATGTCTATCGTGTCTGCTTTTGCATCACGAGTATGAATGATCAGTGGTTTTTGCAACTGGTTAGCCACATCGATATGTCCAGCAAAGCTTTCTTGCTGTACCTGGTGCGTATCTTTTGAATAATAATAATCTAATCCAGTTTCACCAATAGCAACGACCTTATCATTACTTGCTAGTTGCACTAGCCTTTCAACATCCAGTTTATCTTTTTGATCCAATGGATGTACCCCACAAGATGCAGAAACATCATCAAAATGGGCTATTTTTTCTAACATCGATGGAAATTGGTCTAGTGTCACGCTAACGCATAAAAAGTGTTCTACTTGTTTTTGTCTCGCGTTACTGAGTACTTCTTCAAGGCTTAGGCCTAACTTTTCAAAATCAAGTCTATCTAAATGACAGTGAGAGTCTACAATCATACTGGCTCTACATGGTGTAAGTTGGTTTATCTGAATGCAAAGTCGCACCCAAAAGCTTATTTATTTTATCGTTCAGAGCTGGCGCGTCTACAAACGCAACACCAACACCCGAAGGATTAGAATTTTGTGCACCTTGCGGTGTTAACCAAGCAACCACTACGTTGACTTCGTCCGCTTCTAGAGCGTCAGGCAAGGTGACTCTGAGCTTTAATTCTTGCCCCATATCAAAATGGGCATTGGACTTGATAAATATGCCACCGGATTTCAGAAATGGCATATAACAACGATATAGCTCATCTAAATCTTCAAAATCCGCAAGTAACTCTTGCATGCGCCACCTCTTTATAGCTGTTTTTGTAAGGCAAAAAGTAAATTAGAAATACTAAGGTTTTGATTTAACCCTAACACATTTTTCTGTTCGTACATAAACCGATGTATCAAGCTCACTAAGTCTTGATACTGGGTAAAACTCAAGCCATTTCCTTGTGTCATCGCCCCTTTAAGGCGATTAAGCAAAAAACGGGCAAATACATCGCTCATTGCGCTTTGCTTTAATAAAATCTTTTCAACCATTTGCGCACTTTCTGCTGTTAATTGATTCGCCGCGTGATAAAGCGCAGTCACATCCTCAAGCACACCTTCTTGTTGCCACGCTTCGATAATAAAGGGCTGAAGAGAAAATTCATCAAACCAAGGAAAATCACAAGCGACATTTTTAGCAGCCAGCCACTGTGCAGCCTCTGCTTGATTGGGAGAGTGAATTGCCACTTTATTACAACGGCTCAAAATGGTGGCAGGTAACTTACTGTCGTCATCACTGGTAACAACCAAATAACGATTAGCATTTGGCTCTTCAAGTGTTTTTAACAGCGCATTAGCGGCTGAACGGGTCATCAGATGCGCTTGTTCAATCAACGCGACTTTATTACCGCCTTGCTGCGCAGAATGGTTCAAAAAATGCGTAATTTCTCGAATTTCATCTACCCCGATTGATTTTCCCTCAGGCACGACACTCAGTCTATCTGGGTGATTACCAGCTAAGTTCAAGTTACACGACTTACATTGCCCACAGGCAGTAAGATTTTGCGGATGTAAGCACAAAAGTGCATCTGCCAAGTGCGCCGCAAGCAGAGACTTTCCCACTCCTTTTTTACCCGATAGCAACTGAGCATGGTGCAAACGACCATTTTGCTGTGCCCGAGCAAGATAACTCAAAGCGCTGCTGTGCCAACTTGGAAGCAAATTATTCATTGCCATCCACTGTAAAGTGTTTGGCTATCAAGCTATCAAGCAGTTCAATACTTTGCTCAAGTACCTGTGCTTTACTTTGACTGGCATCAATTACAGTGAATCGTTCAGGGTCACTTTTCGCTTGAACGAGATAGCCCTCACGTGCGCGCTGCAAAAATTGTTGCTTTTCATCCTCAAGCCTATCTAGCCCCTCACCTCTTGATTTGACTCGCTTTAAGCCCTCTTCGGGATCCAAGTCCAAAATCAAATTCATGTCTGGACGAAAGCCGCCGAGCGCAAGCTGATTAATGGTTGTGATGGTGGCAAGATCTAGCCCTCTTGCATAGTGTTGAAAACTAAAAGTTGCAGCGTCAAATCGATCAGAAATAACGACTTTGCCTTGCTCGAGTGCTGGAATAATTTTTTCACGAACATGTTGAGCACGCGCGGCCCCAAACAACATAAGCTCCGTCATGTCTGTCATTTCGGGGGTTGAGGGATCTAGAATGATTTCTCTGATCTTCTCTGAGATCTCTGTTCCACCGGGTTCACGAGTCATCACAACTTCAATACCGCGTTGTTTTAAATGCGCTTCCAATCCGGCTATAACCGTCGTTTTTCCAGCGCCATTGCTGCCATCGCAGACCAGCATAAACCCTTTTTTCATAGCAAGGATGTACTCATCGTTCTTATTTGGCTGTTATTTTATCGTGTTTTAGTGAATTATTCACGACTGAAATAGAGTTGAATGGCCCAATAAATGGAATTTGTCATTCTGAAAAGAATTTAAATCAGAGAAATTTGGTCTACAATAACAAGCACATCCGATTAGTTTATGTAAGATACGCCTAATGCCGAGCAACATTAAAATGTCTTTCAGGCCCGAAAAGGAAGCGTATTGATATGCTAGGTAAAATGCTTTGCTTGGTGTTCATGTTACTTCTTTTGGTTTATAACCCAGTAAACGCCCGTGCAAATGAACGGCCAGAGATAGATGTTGCGGTTGGACTTGAGAACTTTGATTTTCAGCCATTATTTGAAGAGTTCAGTGAAAAAACGGGTATTAAAGTTAACATTCTTGCCTTTAACAACAATCAGTTGAAAAGTGAGTTATTGTTGTATGCAGATGCCTTACAGTTACCAGATGCTGTTATTATTCCCAGCGATTATATGGGATTGACGGAACTGCAATTTTCTCAGGTACCAAAGTCTTGGTTAAGCAATAAGCTCACACAGAAAGTCATTGAAAACAGCAAGGTCAATGGCGAGCTTAAGGGTGTACCAATTATGTACGGTAACCACCTAATACTCTATTACAACCGCGCACTTGCGCCACATCCAATTACCGACTTACAAAGCTACACCCAACAAACTGTTGCAGACAAACCTACGCTCGGCTGGAATTTTTATGAAATGTATTGGTTTGTGACCTTTGCGAATGCACTTCAGCCTAACCTCATCCAGGCAGGCGTACCACAGCTTGACACCAAAGCGATGCGCCTCGCAATTTCCAATTATCAATCACTTCTCAACAGTGACGTCATAGACGCTGACTGTGCTTACCAATGCTTAATGAGTCGGTTTAAAACTGGCAAGCTCGATTATTTTGTGAATGGAATTTGGGCATATCGTCAACTTAAAGATAAGCTGAAAGACGATTTAGCCATCGCGCCTTTACCAAGATGGGGAAATCATCAACTAATATCTCTCGCATCGTCTCATGTACTGGCTTTTCCTGCCAATGGCATAGACTCTAGAAAAGGTCCGTATCTAAAGCAGCTTGTTGACTTTATGCAAAGCCAAAAGATACAAGATAAACTGTGGGATGAACTCAATGCGCTGCCAGCAAACGGTGAAAGTTTGGCTGAACTTACAAAACGCGGCGACAAGGCACTTTCTCAACTGATCGCTTCTTTACAACAAACCTATCCACAACCCAATGAACCAATTATGGCCTATATTTGGGAAGCCATGTTAAAGGGACTAACACGCTATTTAGGTGGTGTGTATAGTGTCGAAGAAACGACGCAATATATGCAATTTATTGTCACAAAGTCGGGACAGAATGAAAGCAAATCGCAGCATCGTTGATGAAATAAAAAGAAAAATTACGGCATTATTCTCTCTCTTCCTCATTGTACTGGTTGCGATGGTTGGTTTTTCCCTGATGCAACAAAAGGCAACCTTAGAACAAGAAGACGTGAAACGCACTGGCGCAAGTCTTATCAACGACTTTAAAGCACAAGTCAATGAGCTGATCTATCAAGTTGCACCGTTAAGTGAAGACCATATTTTATCTACCTTACCGAACGATCTACTGTTTACTCAACACGCAGTTAAGGCGCTAACTAACTTAGTCGACAATACCGACATGGTGAAGTCTGCGTTTATCAACGACGGCTCAGTGTTTACCGTCGAGGGATATCCTTTTGATACCCTACGTTGGAACAATTCCGTATTTAGCGAGCATACAAACAAGGTTCTCTCGCAGCAGCGACGCACATTGAAAATCGACAAACTGGTTGTCCCTGTTGAAAGCCTTGAAAAGAAACCGTCGGATCAGGCCAAGCTATTTCTCGCCATTCCCCTTAGACAAAAATTATCGTCGTTAATGCGTCCTTATAAATATACAGGTGTGCTTTTCCTTGAAGTCGATCTCGGACCATTTTTAGATTCCAATCAGGAAAAAGGCTCTATCTGGTTCACCAGTCAAGACCTTGTACTTGAGGGTACACATTCATCAGATGCCACTGAAGGTGTATACCGCAGTGCTGTTTATTCACTAAAAGACGATTTTGTTGAACTTGATTTACAGCTACAACGAGAAGCCGAAGTATATAGTAACGATATTTTACGCGCGGTGTTATACATCGTGTTTATCGGGTTGATGCTAGTGGTATTACTTACCTGGTATTTACGCCGATTAGCAAAACGGTTGACCAATCCGATGCAAGCACTTGAACGTCATTGTGAACGACTGAAACGAGGGCATTACGTTTCTGCGAAAAGCGATTTTGAATTTAGAGAATTAAGAACACTTCAAATGACCCTTAACCAACTTGCGAAGCAAATCAAAGAGCAGATCAGCTCGCTTGAAAGTGAAAAAGTAAAAGCACAAAGTTCAGAGCGGGCAAAAAGTCACTTTTTGGCGAACATGAGCCACGAATTAAGAACCCCACTTAACGGCATCTATGGGGTATTTCAGTTAATGAAGCACCATAAAAGTGCAGCAGATTCCAAGGAACTAATTGCACAAGGCATGACGTCCACAGAAACATTACTTAGCCTACTCAACGACTTACTTGATTTCTCTAAAATTGAAGCTGGTGAACTAAAAATGGAGTCAGCAACGGTGGATATTAGAAATATTGTCACTGAAGTAAAGCAAGAGTTTGCCCATGCTGCAAGCACCAAGCAAATTGACCTGATTATTCAGACTGAGGACCTAGCAAACCCTTACCGATTTGGAGATTCACTGCGACTAAAGCAAATACTACGAAATTTAATATCCAATGCCGTTAAATTTACCAGTGACGGCGCGGTAACCGTTATACTTCAAGATGGCGGTAAACACCTCTCCATACGTGTAATCGATACCGGCGCAGGTATTTCTGAAATTGCGCTCAAGAAGTTATTTACTCGCTTTCAGCAAGCGGATTCATCGACCACCAGAAAATATGGTGGTACTGGGCTTGGACTTGCAATTGTTAAACAACTCGCCGAGCTAATGGATGGTCGTGTTACGGTTACGAGTAAAGAAGGCGTTGGCAGTGAGTTTAAAGTTGAGCTCGTACTCGAGATTTGCGAAGCACCTGAACAATCTATCATGCAAGACTTGCATGCTATACCCGCCTTGAAAGATAAAAACCTGCTACTCGCTGAAGATAATCCCCTAAATCAAAAAATATTTAGTGCCATGATTAAACCAACTGAAGCGAATCTTGTCATAGCTCAGGATGGTGAAGAAGCGATAGAGCTTTATCACGAATTGAAACCTGATATCTTTTTTGTCGATATTCAGATGCCAAAAAAAGATGGCCTAAAAGTATGCTCAGAAGTCAGAGAACAAGATAAAACAACTCCGCTTATTGCCGTCACAGCCAATGTAATGTCGGGAGATTTAGAAAATTATCAGCAACTTGGATTTGATAATTGCGTCGCAAAACCGATAGATATGAAAAAACTTTATGAAGTGATAAATACGATTGTGAGTTAACGGTCAATTTCGCCCCATTTTAGTTGGCTAGATGTAATAAGCTAAATTGAAGAAAGCTCACTTAGTTACAATTGAATAACATCGTAAAATTCTTATAATCCTTGTCTGAAACTAAAAAGCGCAGACATTCACCTCAGGTAAACTTCTTCTAGTGCAACATTCAATTAGCATTCAAGTCTTTATACCATCTGCATTTTTACGTGCACTAGTTTCATCGAATGTAATTTCATAGGAGTCAAAAGGAATGACAACCATTGTCTATAACGCGAAAACAGCAGAAATAGCCTGTGATAGTAGAACCACTACCGACAAGATCATCGTTACCGATAACGCTCAAAAGTGGTTTGATTATCACGGCTGGAGAGTGTTTTGCACCGGGCAAACATGCGATATATACAATTTGCAGCACAACTTTTCAAATAATCAGTTTGATACGATTGAGAGTCTGGAATTCATTAAATATCACCCCAAAAAAGGCGTTTGGTATGGTTGTGTAAAAAGGGGCACCTATAAATCCGAACCCTTAGCGCAATCTTATGCCATCGGCTCGGGCCAGCAAGCAGCGATGTTTGGTTTACTCAACGGCTATAATACAGTGGAAATCGTTGAACAAGTTAAACGTGTTGATTTTAGAACGGGTGGTGATATTCACTGCTTTAAAGTCACCGACCCTTTAGAAAACACATAAGCCAGCGTCAAAATACACTGGCTCTAACCCACTTAAGTGAGTTAACCTGAGCTTCGGATAATTAATGCCTTTCTAGCAGCCAGTTTTAACGCTAACTGCGTTGAATTCACTTCCAATAGCCAGCTATTGGTACGTAAATTCGCCTTGTTATCCTCAAAACTCTCTGGCTAGGTAAGAAGATAGTTTAAGGTGATTAAAAAACAGTTAGTTAGTTCATTCCTTATCCAAACCTCAGGCTAGTTAAATAACTGAAAGCTCAACCGCAATATTGCCACGAGTAGCATTTGAATATGGGCAAACTTCGTGAGCTTTTTCAACGAGTGACTGCGCCGTGTCTTTGTCTAAGTCGCCAACCGATACCGCCAATTTCACCGCTATCCCGAAGCCACCTTCAATTGGCCCAATAGACACTTCAGAGTTAATATGTGTGTCTTCTGGCAGCTTCACCTTTGCTTTGCCTGCCACCAATTTTAATGCGCCAATAAAACACGCCGCATAACCTGCTGCAAACAATTGCTCTGGATTAGTCCCTTGCCCATCATCACCACCTAAGCCTTTTGGTGTCGAAAGCGCAACATCAAGACGACCATCGTCAGATTTTGCCACACCTTCTCGACCACCTGTGGCAGTCGCTTTCGCCGTATATGCAATACTTTGTAGTTCTTTCATTTCGTTCTCCTAAGTTGATGCTTGTAGAGTATTCACCTACACCCTAACGCAGCGAGGCTTTACTCTAGATGAAGTAAAATCAATTCAACATTTATTTTGCACACAAAATAATAGAGTCAATTTTTTAGAATTGCAAATACTTTGCATGCAAATTAAAATATAGCTTAGCTACTTTGTAGGAATATGTGATGAACTACCCACAACTAAAACTAGACGCTCAAATCTGCCACCGCCTCTACATGGCTTCCAATGGTATTGCCCGTGCTTACCGAGCATCTTTACAAAAACTCGACCTAACCTATCCTCAATATGTGGTCATGATGGCACTTTGGGAGAAAGATGAAATCAGCATTGCAGAATTACTAGAGAAAACTGCCATCGATGGCGGTGCTATGACGCAAATCTTAAAGAAAATGACTGACAAAGCCCTGCTTTGTATCGTTAAAGACGAAAAAGATAAGCGCAAACGAGTGGTAAAACTACAAAGTAAGGGTCATGATCTGCAACATCAAGCTGCCACTATTCCCGAGCAGATCCGCTGTAAGTTTCCAAGTATCGACGAGCAAAAAGCACATGCACTTATTGGGTTACTAGATTCGATCAATGGTGATTTGGCTTAAAGTAGAAATTAAACGATAGTCATTGTAGCGCATGTTCTAAATGTGCCAAAAACGCTGATATTTTTTTAGCCAGATGCTTACGGCCAGCATAAAACGCATAAAGCACAAGGTCTTCTGGTTGCTGCTCTAGCTTAAGTGGTACTAACTCGCCTGACTTGATTTCTGCTTTACAGGAGTTCAGTGGTAAGATGGCAAATCCAACTCCAGATAGGGCGGCAGACTTGGCCATAAACCCACTGTTTACCCTGAAGTTCGATTTAACATTCACTGTCGTCAATCTTCCTTCCTTAGTGGTAAATATCCAAGGAGTACCGTTTACGGCGGTAAGGGTTGAAATACAAGGGAGAGATTGTAAATCTGCTAATCTATACGGCGAAGTATGCTTTTCTAGCAAGCTGGGAGATGCCACCACGACACTTGGTAATCGAGCCAGCTCTTTAACCACCCAATTGCTATCCTCAAGCTTGCCACGATGAAAGTAGAGCACGACATCAAAGCCATCTAAGAGGTTTTCTCTTGGACTCAGACTGGTATCACAACTTATTGATATTAATGGATGCGCAGCGCAAAAGGTTACCACTGCTTGACCAAGTATGGGGATGTCTGGCATTAAGATACGCAAATGACCCATTGGCGTAGAGGCATGTTTATTGACCTCTTGCAACGCATCCAATAGCGAATCGATTAACGGCTTGGTACTCACATAAAGCTGTTCACCCGCCTCTGTTACTGAGATCCGCCTTGTCGTTCGTTCCAACAATCTTGCATCAAGCTTTTCTTCAAGTAGTGCAATATGACGACTTACGTTGGAGGTCGGGATATCCAAAAACTCCGCCGCTTGTTTGAAGCTTAAGCATTCATAAACACAGTGGAAACTGTTAAGCCACCGAGGGTCAATCTGATCAATCATTTCGTTAGCCCAGAATATGGGTTTATCAATTCAATAACTGACACTTTATTACCTAATTAAGGCTAATACAATCAAGACTTCTTTGTTTATATCAATTAAGGATGTCTATGTTTTCAGCTTCAATAACCACCTTAGCAAGCCCAAAAGCTAAATTTGGGTTATGTTTTGTCATCCACTTTTTAATCGCATTAGATGCATTAATCATCGTGCCCTTTAGTGCAGAAATGGCGCTAAGTTCAGGTACCAACCCATCAAATTCAGGACTACTCGTTTCAGCTTATGCAATTGCCGCTGCTTTCACTTGTTTATGGGTGCGTGGTACCGGCAACCTTTCAAAGGAGAAATACAAGGTCTTCATTTTTCTGTCGGCAACCACATTGTTAACCTTGCTTACTTCAGCACTCGAGAGTTTTTATATCTTGCTTTTCGTACGTGCATTGACTGGCATCTGTGGCGGCGCATTGGTAGTACTCAATCTCAACTTGGTGATCCAGCTAAGCCATGAAAACGACAAGAAAAAAGACACCGCGATACTGCTGAGTGCTTTTCCACTCGCCTTGTCAATTGGGATCCCTGCTCTATTATTTATCACTGCAAATCAAGGCTGGCAGTTGGGGTTTATGATACTAGGAAGTGGCTTAGCCATTACAGCGCTATTATTTACATTTATATTCCTCTCAAACATAAAGCAAGCTTCGAAAAGCAGCGCTAGCAACCCAATGCCAAGCAACACATTTAACCCGACCAAAACCCTTAAATACGCTCTGTTCATCGCATTTTTTGTGGTGTTAAGTACATTTGCAATTTCAACTCAATTTCCGGTGATGCTAATTACCAACTTAAGCATCTCAAGCTCGATGCTAAGTGCATGCTATTTGTTAAGTGGTGTCTGTTCGTTTGTTGCAGTTCAGCTATACGCTCGACAAAAGCTAAACAATCACACAACCTCATACTTAATTTACTTTCTTAGTGGCTTGATGATATTGGCGACCTTGTTTGGCTTTACGATAAGCTCAGTTATTTTTGCAGCCGGACTTTTTACCCTGTTTGTGATTGCAAGCGCTACCCGCTCTATGATCTTAGTGACAGAACTTATAACCTCACTTCACGCAGAAGAGCGCAGTACCTTTATCAGTCTGCAAAATGCGATACAGCACTTTGCGATAGCCTCTGGCGGCACTATTGCAAGTTTGCTAGTCACGCCCCGCGAAAACCACACACTTAATTTTAATGTTTTGATTGTTGTCTCAACCCTATTGGTAGTCATAACGGTTGTTATGTGGAAAAACTTTCAAAGAAAGCGCTTTTAATCGCGATTTAGTAATTGAGCAACAGATAATTGGGCAGTTTGATTGTCAATAAGTGACGCAGCTTTCCCAATTACCGCTCTGATCCGTTTTAATAAGGCAATCCACTATGGTTATGCCTTACTCTAAGCGCGCCTCTATGCGATAATGCCTGTCTATCGTTAATCATATGTATCCGCATCGCGGCAAACAGCTTAGTTATCACGGTATACACACTTGTGTGAACTGATATACACATTAACTTACACAGTAGTCATACCATCACGACAAATATGATTAACCAAAACAAACAAAAACAGTAGAATAACTTTTTGATTTTATGACAAATGCAAACCAATCAGATACACCAAATAATGCCCAGAACATCCCAACTATTTTCTGGCACGACTACGAGAGCTGGGGTGCGACGCCGCAAAAAGACAGGCCAAGCCAGTTTGCTGGGATCAGAACGGATCTGGATCTCAATATTATTGGTGAGCCACTGATTGAGTATTGTCAACCAGCGCCTGACTATCTCCCGCATCCTCAGGCGTGTTTGGTTACAGGGATCACACCACAGTTAGCACTAAAAAAAGGCCTGACCGAGGCCGAGTTTATGGCAAAGATCCACGCGGAATTTGCCAAACCACAAACCTGCGTTGCTGGATATAACAGTATTCGATTTGATGATGAGCTAACCCGTTATAGCCTTTATCGTAACTTTTATGACCCCTATGAGCGTGAATGGCAAAATGGTAATAGCCGCTGGGACATCATAGATCTGGTAAGAGCCTGTTATGCGCTTCGCCCCGAAGGCATTGAATGGCCAACCAGAGAAGATGGCAATCCGAGTTTTAAACTCGAACACTTAACTGTCGCCAATGGCATTGAGCACGGTGCAGCCCACGATGCCTTGAGTGACGTTACCGCAACGATTGCGCTGGCTAAACTGATTAAAACCAAACAGCCAAAACTGTATGAGTTCTACTTTAATCACAGACATAAAAAAGCGGTGTCGAGCCTAATCGACGTTTTCAATATGCAGCCTTTAGTACACGTTTCTTCTATGTTTCCAGCACAACAAGGTTGCACCACTTGGATCGCACCGATGAGCTTTCACCCAATCAATAGTAATGCTGTGATCTGCTTTGATTTAACACAGTCGCCGGAGGTATTGAATGACCTTGACGTTGAGTCGCTCAAACAAAGGCTTTATACAAAACGCAGTGAATTGGGTGAAGATGAGCTACCAGTTGGATTAAAACTAGTACATATCAATAAATGCCCGTTGGTTGCGCCAGCTAAGACCCTCTTGCCCGAAAACGCAGCAAGGCTTGGAATTGACCGCGAGCAATGCCTGGAAAACTTAAAGTACCTTAAAGCACATCCAGAGCTAAGAGATAAGGTTGCAGAAGTCTTTAGCGATGAAAAGGGATTCGAGAAACCAAGTAATCCGGATTATCAACTCTACGATGGTTTCACTAGCAAAGCCGATAAAGCCAAATTTGCAATCATTCGCAATGCATCGCCCGAAGAGTTGGCAACCATTGAACTGGATTTTGAAGACAGTAAATTTAACACGTTGCTGTTTCGCTATCGGGCAAGAAATTGGCCGCAGTCGCTCTCACCTGCAGAGCTTGATAAATGGCGTAAATATTGCCAAAACAAGTTGATGCATAATGAAGATAACCCTTCAATTTCAGCCGAAGATTTTATGCTGGAGCTTGAAAATTTAGTCGCAGAAAATGAAGGTAATGAGCGCAATATGCAGATCTTAAAAGCCCTTTATCATTACGCTCAAAGTTTGTAATTAGCGGGTTTTCGGTCTTAGAGTGTCGACCTAAAGGCCGACCTACGGTGCGTGTGTCATGGAAAATGAGATAAGACCATGCAATGATGAATGGGCGTATCGGCCCATAGGTGTCGGCCTAAAGGCCGACCTACGGTTTTAGGTGTTACCCATTTCCCAGGACCTTGGCAGGATCCGTTTTGGTGGCTTGCCAAGCGGGATATAAGCTTGCGACGACTGCCATAACAAAAGTCGTGACTAAACTGATATAAATGTCTGTCCAAATTATTTTGCTCGGTAAGTATTCAATAAAGTAGACGCCTTCAAGCGGATTGCTATCACTCATATTGATCCAAGCTTTAAAAATATCGGGAATATTAATAGCAATAAAAATGCCGATCCCAGTGCCTAGCAATGCACCAATCCCTGCATACGTCACACCTTGTAGCGCAAAAGTCGAAAAAATCGTACTGTCCTGTGCGCCCATGGTTTTCAAAATAGCGATATCCGCCCGCTTTTCTTTTACTTCCATCACCATAGAAGAGACGATATTAAAGCTCGCTACAGCGATGATCAGAAATACCACGAGATAGACGATAGTGCGCACCATCTGAATATCTTGATACAGTCCGCCTTGCGTGCGAAACCAAGACGATACGTACACTAAATCAGGTAATGCCCTACCCGCTGATGTCGCGATTTGTTGTGCCTGAAACACATCACTCACCTTGGCACGCAAATCCGTTACTTGATCTTCTCTAAAATCCATCGCCTCTTGCAGTGCGTTAAGTGGCACTAAGGCTAATGTTTGGTCAAGTGGCCCGCCCATATCGATAAGCCCCACCACCGTCGCCGTTAATCGCTTTGGCGCAGCGAGTGGATTATCCGAATGTTTGTTAGCAATCAAGAGTTGGATATTATCGCCAGCCACGACACCAAGCTTGTCAGCTATTCCTTTGCCGATGATCACTTCACCCGGTTTTAGTGCTTTTAATTCTGCGCCTTTTATAAAATCACCTATGCTCGACACCGTACGATGCCTATTTGGTGCAATCCCTTTTAACTGCGCCGCTTTTAAGGTGCCTTTGTATTGCAGCATGGCTGTTAAGTTAATTTCGGCCGTCGCACTTACGACGCCACGCTGACTCTCCAAGATCTCTACTTTTTGCTGCCACGCTTGAATAGGGTCGTAAGGTGCTTGATAACTCACTTGCGGCACCACCGACAACAGCCGCTGCTCTAATTGTTCTTCAAAACCATTAATCACAGAAAGTGCGACTATCAATACTGCCATACCCAGCATTACACCAAGCGTAGAAGCACGGGTTAAAAAACCAATAAAACCAAGCTGACGTTTAGACTCTCTAAAGCGTTTGCTTAAAAAATAACTAAGCATGCTGATACACACCTACTTTGCCATCGTCCAGTTGCACCGCACGACCAAGCTTATCTGCCAACTCTAAGTCGTGTGTTACAACAACAAAGCTGGTTTTTAGTTGCTGATTGAGTTCAGCTAGGAGGTCATAGATCCTTAGCGCATTATGCTTATCAAGATTGCCGGTTGGTTCATCAGCTAGCACCAAATCAGGTTCTGTTACTAACGCTCTCGCTATCGCAACACGCTGTCTCTCCCCCCCAGAAAGCTCTGAAGGCTTATGATCAGCACGGTGACTCAAGCCCACTTTATCGAGCATGTGTAATGCTTTTTCGCGGGCTTGCTTTGCTTTATTACCGGCAATTAATAATGGCATCGCCACGTTTTCAACCGCACTAAACTCCATCAACAAATGATGAAACTGATAGATAAAACCCAAATGCTTATTTCTAAATTCCGCCTGCTTTTTACGTGACAGCTTGCCAACTTCCACACCTTTGATTTTTACACTGCCGGTGGACGCTTTATCCAAGGTGCCTAGAATATGCAGTAAAGTACTTTTACCTGAGCCTGAGCTACCCACAATCGCAAGCATCTCCCCTTGGGTTACAGATAAATCAACGCCTTTTAATACCGTTACCTCGGCTTTACCATCTTGGTAGCTTTTGACCAAATCTTGGCAGTCAATGACTAAATCACTCATATCTTAATACCTCTGCTGGCAGCACACTCGACGCGCGTTTAGCTGGATACAAGGTTGCTAAAAAGCTTAGCAATATGCTGCCCACTGCCATAATCGTTAAATCTGTTAGTTCTATTTTGACCGGAAGTTCAGCGCCACCAAGCAACTGAAGGCCTGCGAGGTGTAGTACCTCATTAATATTGTTCGAAAGCAATAATCCACCAACAACACCAATGAGTGTGCCAAAAACGCCGTTATACATCCCTTGCGCCATAAACACTTTTGCTATCATTTGGGGTGTAAAACCAAGCGTTTGCAAAATAGCTACTTCCCCTTGCTTCTCACTCACCATCATAGATAGCGCTGAAATGATATTAAATACAGCCACTATCACAATAAGGCCAAGTAATAGCGACATAATACGCTTTTCCATAGCGACCGCCGCAAACAATGTGCCTTGCTGAGTTTGCCAATCCTGTGTCTCTAGCCCCTGCAACAAGCTGTCCGCTTGCTGATAAAAATCTGGTAGGCTAAAAGCATCATATAAATGAATGTTAAGGTCGTATTGCTCTGGCTTCTTGCGCATTAACCGCTGCAAGCTTTTCCCATCGGCAAATGCCAAATAAGTGTCAGCTTCGCTTTGGCCATCATATATCGCAGCTACGGTGAATAAGCGCTGCGTCGGCGTACGGCCAAGCGGTGTGTAGGTGGTGAATTCAGGCATGATCACGCGGAGATGTTGACCAACGCTTACGCCAAGTTTGTTGGCTAAATAGCGACTCAGCGCCACTTGGTATTTTTGCTCATACAATCGAGTTAAGCTACCAGCACGTACGGCATCATCTAACGCCGTTTCATACCCTTGAAATAGCCCTTGAAGTTGCACGCCCACCAAATCTTGGTTGGTTTGTAGAATTACGTCACTTGCAACATATGGCGAAACTTGCTTAACCAATGGATGATTTTCAATGGCTTGTAATTTATTTTGATCAAGTTGCTCATTTTCCTTAATTTGCACATGCGGGATCAAATCAAGCATGGCGGCTTTTAAGGTTTGCTCAAAGCCATTCATCACTGAGCTGACGGTGATCAAACTCATTAAGCCAAGGGCGATACCCGCAATTGAGAAAAATGAGATAAACGATATAAATGCATTGCCTTTCGCAGCACGGCTATATCTTAACCCAACAAAGAGGCTAACTGGTTGAAACATAATCTATCTCGTAAAAAACTGCTGCACGGATATTAACATACTCAAAACCAGATTGATGGCAGGATTGCTATAAAAAGTGTGACAAACTATAAATTTGTTGACGTTTAGGTGCGTATTGCTGATCCCGTCAAAACTTTACTGTTCGCCATACTTAGCGATTACCTTTTGCGGATCTGATATGGCACGTTTCTACGTTTGACTATTGTTGATTTCACCACCGATGTGTGGGTATCACCCAGCGTGGAGACCTTATCCAAAATTTCGTCTAGCTTAGGCATACTCTCAAAACACAGCCTCACGTAAAAACAATCCTCTCCCGTCACTTTGTCACATTCAATCACTTCAGGAATGTTTTGGATCATCGCTTCGAGTTGTTTTAGTTTACCGGGATGCTGACGAATACGCACAATGGCAGCCAGCGGGTAATCAAAGCTTTCTGGGTCTAATTCAATACTGTATTTACTAATTACCCCATACTCTTCCATACGTTTCATGCGCTCATTCACACTCGGTGAAGACATATTCACAGCACGAGCCATTTCAGCAACAGACACTCGGCTGTTGTTTTCTAACAGCGCTATAAGCTTGCTATCTATCGCATCAAGCGACCATTTTTCGTTATTAATTAATTTTCGCATTTTTGCCTTTCATTTTTAGGAAATTAGAAAAATTAGCCTTTTATTGCATATTAGTAATACGGCAAACCCTAAGTAATATGCAAGTATAGAATTGAATATGACAAGGTGTGAACAATGTTTGGCTCAGATAAAGAGAAAGGTTCAATAGAGATGATAATAGCTATGGTGCTATCTGGCACCATAGGATACTTTGTCGTCAGTGCACAACAATCCTATTGGAATGTGGTATTTTTACGTTGTGTTATTGGCGCGTTGTGCCTTCTTGGATACGTGCTCGTAACAAAGCAACTAACAAAAGAGGTGTTTAAAGGTCCCGTGTTTATGACCATCTTGCTCGGCGGTATTGCGCTGGTCGGAAACTGGGTGCTGTTATTCGCCTCGTTTGACTATATTCCTTTTTCAATTTCAATCATCGCATATCATCTACAACCTTTGATGTTGGTATTATTAAGCGCGGTGCTTTATCGTCAGTACCCAAGTAAAGCAATCCTTTTATGGTTGGCCATCGCCGTGGTGGGGTTATGGTTGGTTGTGGGGATCCCGTATCAAGAAATAGTCGCGGTGATTTTTGCACAAGAGAGCAATCAAGCCGTTTTTGGTCTGCTACTGGCACTCGGAGCTGCATTTCTATATACCATCACAACGCTGATGACGAAAAAGGTGAGTCAAGTGCCATCCGGTGTAGTTGCTGTGGTCCAAATCTTTTTTGGCGGTTTATTTTTGTTGCCTTGGGTCGACTTTGCACACTTCCCAGAGACTTCATCGAGCTGGGGCAATATCTTATTCTTAGGCGTCGTCAACACAGGGTTTATGTATGTGATCATGTATGATGCGTTTCAACGCTTAAGCACCACATTAATTGCTATTCTTTCTTTTATCTATCCGGTCGTGGCGCTGTTTGTAGATTTTATTGCATTCGAGCACACGATTTCGATGCTACAAACGCTTGGGATTGTTTTAATCTTAACGGCCGTCAGCGCTGTAAAGTTCGATTGGAAGTTAGGTAAGTTATTTAACCTGAGGTTTGGATAAGGAGTGTTCCAACTCATTGTTGCTAAAGCACAACTTAGTTTTTCCTTGTCTAGCCAGAGAGTTTTAGGGAAAACACCGCTTCCGCGTCCTGCTCTCGCTAAGGTACCTACATCCTGTAGGCAAGGCGAATTTACGCACCAATAGCTGGCTATTGGAAGTGAATTCAACGCAGTTAGCGCTAAAACTGGCTGCTAGAAAGGCATTAATTATCCGCAGCTCAGGTTATTTAGCACGCCAAAGCAAAAAGTCAGTTAATTTAGCTAATTTGAACTTCAAGGAAGCACCTGTGATAAAAGCAGAGTAAAGTGCAGGTACTTTGCTCTGCTGCTGTTGACTAGCTTACTGCTCTAGGTAACAAATAACCGCTGCTTGCTTAGGGTTGCTTTGTGTATCTTCAATCAGATAGCTCGCTTTTTTACTGTTTTGGCATAAACACATGTCGTAATGACTGATCATGTAAGCATTACCAACAGCATCCTCATCCGTTTTTTGGATGCTACAGGTAGGCTCTCTCCAAATTGGATCCCAGCCGCTTTGGCCAATAGCAACAATTTTAATGTTTTGTTGAGTAACGAGTGCTTTCGCCTCTTCTACTTCTTGAGCAGATACAGACAATGCGGTGAATGCAACAAGTGCGGTGATTAGCTTTTTCATTTTATTCATCCTTAAGTATTAAGTGAAGCCGCAAAGCCTAACCTAAGGCCTTACGTTCGCCGCTATTCTATTCTGAAAAAGCTATAGGTCAAGAATATAATAATTAAAGTTTCATTAACGATTAAATTTCATCCACTATAATTTCCATATATGAAACAATCAATTAGAATCATCACAAGGTTGGCTCTTTGGTAACTTCAATTTGTTTAATGGCCAAACCTTGAATTTCCATTACTTTAAACTTAAAACCGTCAACTTCTAACGACTCGCCTTCAGCAGGAAAATGCTTTAATCTGTGGATCACAAAGCCAGCTAAAGTTTCTATGGCTTCAATCGGTTCAAACTCGTACTCAACCACCGAAGTTTGAAAGTCCTTAATCGACATATCGCCCTGCACTAACCATCGGGTGTTATCCTTTTGCCGAAATTGGGCCTCTATTGCCTGGTCGTCTTTCAGTGCAATTAAATTCAAGATGCTGGATAACGTTACCATCCCAACCACAGTCGAAAACTCATTGATCACCACCGCGCAATTGCTTTCATGACTCTTAAGTCCATCCAACGCATCGGAGAGGCTTAGGGTATCAAGCAAAATTACCGGCTTATGGAATTCTTGATGTTGACCATCCAGCAACGGCTTTTTAGCCAAAATATTGCTAAGCAGCTGCTTGGCTTCAGGCGCAGCGATCACTTTGTCTAGTGAGCCATCACACAGTAAATATTGTTGAAAACTGTGCACTTGAATTAACGCACTCAGGTTTTCTTCTGATTCTTGAACGTCTAACCATACGATTGCATCGCGGTTGATCATCGCTTGGGTAATATTAGTCTGGTTAAGATCAAGCACATTGCCAATGATATTGTATTCGTGCTCGCATAGTTCACCCTGCTCAGCACTTTGATCAACCACCGCATAAATATCATCACGCGTTACCTGTTCATCACGTTCATTTGGTAAATTGAATAGCTTTATTATCCAATCGGCAAACACGTTAAAAAGCCAGATAATCGGTTTAAAAACCCAAACACTGGCAAGCATAAGATGAATAAATCGCATCGCGATGGTTTCAGGGATGACCATGGCTATTCGTTTTGGCAATAAATCAGCAAACAATACAAATAACGATGTGATCAGTAAAAATGACACCACTGTGGATATTTGCAATAATATCGAGGCATAAGCTGTAACTTCTGCATCCATAAAGCTTGCAATCCAATTTAGTAGTTGCAAAATATAAGGGGTAAAAACCGACTCACCTATCATACCCGCTACAATAGCCAAGGCATTGAGTACCACCTGCACTGCCGCAAAAAATTGATGCGCATTGGCCTGCAAGTACAATACTTTCTTGGCTCTTATGTCACCAAGATCAAATAAGGTTTGTAATTTAACTTTGCGTGCCGCTGCCAATGATATTTCACACAGCGCGAAAACTGCACTCAAGCTAATGAGTAACAACACCCAAAAAAAGTCCACAAATACACCTAAAAAAGAAAGCGAGAATTCGACGCGATGTATACGCCTATTTTATGACTTTAGCAATGTTATTCGCTTTATAATTTTGAATTTTTATTGTTTGCTACTACTTGATTGATGGTAAGGTAAGGCAATCATAAAAAAGTACGTCAAGGAAGAAAAATGACAAAACGCATAAACATACTCAAATTAGCACTCGTCTCAGCTATATTGATATTCTTTTCAGGTGGTTGTTCAACCTACCATGAAGTTACTAAAACTAGCCACTATACAGATAAGATTTCAACCTTTCTAAAAACGGAAGATGGCAAACACATTATCTTTGTAGGCAGAGATCATCACTATATACTGCGCACAGATCCCACATTGGCCAAATTACTTGGTGGTCCGTTTCAGGCATACATCTCTCTTGAAAAAAGTAACTTTCACATTAGTTCATTGCGAGGCGTGGAGGGCACTGTTGATATAAAATTAAGTCCAAGAGCACCAAGCGAAATAAGAGCTAAATCGAAAATTTATGGTTTTAAATCTGGCCGTGTTTCTGTAAAGCTGGTTGGTGACAGGTATGACAATGGCGAACTCGACTTTACGCACTTCGAAAAATTTAGTTATCCGCTCGCAATTAATTTTGATGTTGAAAAGAGTTTTTCTGAGAAAGCCTCCAAAGCGTTAACCACACCTCTTAAAGCCGCAGCAGAAGGTGTCTACATCTTACTCGCAGTTCCTGTCATCGCAATCATATGTCTCGGTGAAGAAAGGTGCTTCAAGCACTAGATGATAAAGAAGTAGTGCAACTCAATGTTGCACTACTCTGCTTATATCAACGAACAATAGGTACATTTATAAAGCTGTTTATATACCATTTCACCTCTAATGGTGTTTTAGCGTCACTAATATTTTCATCACTCACATCCTTTCCTGTCCCATAGTTAATTTGTGCATAAGGGTTTTTATTCACGTTTAACGTGACCATTAACCGACTGCCCTTGCGCAACTTTTTACTTATAAACCGAGTTCTGTTAAACGCAATAGACTCAACTTTCCCAGGAGTTAGCAAGACTCTGTTGGTAATATCTTTCGCAAAACTAGCCCTACCAAGATAATAGGATAAATGAAATAGCTGACCATCAGGCATCACCTCATAGAGCACAACGCCAACATCCATATCCCTTTTATTGATACTTGCTTTAATTTCGCCACTAAAATTACCAGAGACCTCCACACTTTCTTTGAATGGTTTACTAATAAAAGTATATCCACTCGCAATATCAGGCTTTTTACCGATAATTGGATAAGGATAGTAATCATTATTGGTTGTCGTTCTATCTGCAAAGTTTACTTCTTGAGTTAAGAATACTTTATCATCTGGTTTTTCCGAGACCAGTTCATATTTATCGTTAACTTTCTGATTACTAAGATATAAAGTTAAAGTTTCCGTGCTTAGAGCCGAGAGAGATGGTGCATGTTTCCACTTATTGGCGCCCATAACTTGATAATTTATTTTATCTTTAACTAAGTCAGGTTTGTCAGCGCCATAAAAAACATGATCCATCCACTGATAGGTCACTTCAGCAGTATCAAATTGTGCCACAGGATCTATTTTGTATCCCCGTAGTGACTCAGATTTTTTTGATGCCTGAGCACCAAAGTGATCATAAGGACCAATTAACAAATAGTGCTCTGCATTAGGTTTATACTTATAGTGATCTCTAAGGAAGTTGATAGCTGATTTTTGCCCATCATCATAATATCCGGTGATAGTTAAAACAGGTATGTTAATCTTAGAAAACTCGCCTTTGTAAGGTAGCATGTTTCGCCAATATTCATCATAACTTGGATGCATCAACCATTTTTGATACCACTTATTTGGCAAACCATCGATGCTATCTACTTGGCGATATGCTTTGCCACTTTTAAACCACTTATCGTTGAGAGATCCCCAACGCTCACGATCAGCATAAATCTCTTTATCTAGTGTTTTGTTATTTGTTGTGTAAAAAGCCCAAGCGTAATTAACCAGCAAAAATATGTTGTTTTCAACAGGTAAGCCATTCCCCGGATTGTTAGCAACATAAGGGACAATGGTTTTTAATGCAGGGTGGGTATATTTGGCAGCGGCCCATTGAGTGAAGCCATCATAACTGCCGCCAAACATACCTACTCGTCCATCAACCCAAGTCTGCTTACTCAGCCAATCGATAACGGTGTTAGCATCTTGTCCGTCGTATTCATAAGGTACAGGAGTTTGTGGACTGTAGGCTTTACCTCTGGTGTAAGCAACCATGCCAACGTATCCGTGCGCTGCTGACGCTCTCGCTCTACCAAGGTCTTTATTTTTATTTACGTAAATAGTGAAGTTCAGCAAAGCTGGCAATGCTTTTTTAGCCGTTTTAGAGCGAACTAAGATTGCGGAAATATGCGCCCCGTCAGGTGTCTTTATTAAAACCTTGTCGTCAATAATATAGCGTTTGCTATCATCTTCAGAAATTAAGCTAGAGATGATAGGTTGCCAAAGTTCAGCGCCTTTGGATTCTTGATAGTGCTTGATCAAGATGATCGCATCCGAGAGTGAAATGCTGCTCTGCCCTGCGTGTGTATTTAATACACTTCTTAGCGCTTCATGTGGTGTAAACCTGTCATTATGAAAATAATTGATAACTTTACTAGCGTCGACATTGTCTAGTTCAGCAAAAATATCTCTAAATGAAGCAGAAAAGGCCTGCTCCTCGGTAAGGTTAGATTGATGACTAAGGAGCTTTGCCTGTGCAACAATCCTAAGAGGAAGTTCTTCTATTTGACTATCATCGATATTTTTCTTTTTAATCTGCTTAAGTATGCTACTTGCGTCTTCGTATTGCTGTGCAGCTAACTGCAAATTGAGTAAAGTATTTAAATTGACTTTCGGTGTAGACGCAACATATGCAGCTAAGCTCGATTTCGCGAGTTCTGTTATTGCAACTCGTTGGATCTCTCCTTCATCTCTTATCTCGCTGGGTAATACAAGATTTTTTGAGTAGGCCGATACACTCAGCAACATACTCAGCAAAACGCTAATAATCACTCTCAAAACTTCACTTTCCTTTTATTTGTTAATTTTATTACCAGTTTTCTGTTGGCCCAGCTCTAGATTAAACTGGCCCTCTTAATATGTTGAAGGCCAACTGGACCATCGAAGTATTTTTCATTTTTGTCTTCAAATCCACCTGTTAGGTAACGAGCAATTACTGAAGGGCTTCTACTAGGGCCTGTTGACCTTTGCTGTTTGATTTTTGTTCTCCTGAGTGTGTTTTGATCGCGACGCTCGACTTGCCGCCTAGTAATCTAAGCAAAAGTTGAGCAACAATGAACAAAGCGCACTCATGGGAACCCAAAGGGCAGCGCTTGATTGGCATTTCTACTGTGTTGCCCCACAAGGATGTGGGGTAAGGTGACTTTGCAGGAGCACAAAGTCTTTATCGCCTAACTTACATAGAATAACTATGCTACGTAGGCTCTGCCTTGTATGAATACTAATCAAACTGCTGCAAAAACAAACTTGAAAGATCAACAAGCCCTAGTTACGGTTAAATACATTGACTCAAATCTAGGAAAACCAGCCCACTGTAAACGGGACTAATGTGCTTACAGCTAATATCCTCCAGACCTTGTCAATGCCTATCTATTACAAATGTCCTTAAGTTCAAACCGTTTTTTGGACAAACCGGATATGTGTTCAAGTATGCAATATCAAATTTAAAATAACCGATAATGTCATTAGCCGGCTCCATGAGATGCAAATGGATTGACGCTCTTTGCTCTTCTAATAAATGACTCAACGGTACCGGCATTCTGCAAGACGCATTCACTTCACTGTTTCTTCACAAATTGCAGTGAATAGCACCAAGGTCATCACGACTAAATCCTTCGTCGTGTATGAAAGTTATACCATAGCATAACATTCCTCTCCGTTCCCAATAAAGAAACGGATGATTTAACAGCAATCACAAGCAAATTAAACGTAGGATATGTACAGCGCGTGGAAATTCCCCTTGCATATTTTGACTATAAGCGTTGACGAACACCAATTAAATATCTATAAAAATCAAAATATTAATTATTACGACATCAACAGTGACTAAAGTTGGAGGGCAGAAGCCAACGCATTTAGTTTTTTGATTGGTGTTTTTCGATACTCCGAGCAATTGCTGCGGCTCGGCGTTTGCACATCGCTTTCTCTTCGCCGTACAAATCAGCACACCGAGCTGTACTTTGGACTCCCTTAATACGTTTAATAATCTCAGCATCATATTCGGCCCCATTTGCAATAAGTGAAGGACTTTTTACTGTTCCTGACGCAGGAGTAAAAAGCGCTAAACTCATGCCGAGTAAAGTACAGCCGTTTAATAAAGCAGAACCCAACAATATCAAGCAAACAAGCACGTTTCTGTATTTCATAAAATCCTTTGAATTTAGGTCGACTAATATGTACATATTAGGCTGAGCCTAAAGTACTTCACAATTAAACGAAAGTAAAAATGTGTACTTTCATAAGCGAAGTAAATTAACAAATTCAATAATTTTTACTAACTAGCTTGAACTCAGGGTAAGATATGAGTTAATCAACTAAAATACCTAAGCTCAACAGATGTAATATCACGCTAGCCAAAAGTTATTTTTTAATACCAGACAAATTTGTGCGTCAATAGCTGGCCTATTGCAAACAAATTTGACGCAGTAGTAAGGGATAAAAGCTACAAGAAAACAAGTTATTATCCCGAGTTCACGGTATTTAAAGGGTGCTAACATCTACCGTCAATGTGGCTAGATGATTGGCTAAATCAGGATCATCGCTGTCAGACTTTGTTCCACCTAAATGTATTGCGAAAAAGCGTTCCATGGCGATGATGGAAGCTAGTTTATTATTGTGTTGAATAAAACCATGCCCTTCATTTTTCGCTAAGATGTATTCAACAGGAAGTTGAGCATTGAATAATGCTTTGGCTATTAATTCAGACTGTTCCTGTGGCACTCTTGGATCATTTGCTCCTTGAATTAACATAATTGGCGCTTTAATGTTGTCGATAAAGTTGATGGGAGAGCGTGCGGCCATGTCCTTTCTATCAGCCTCAATTGCCGGATCACCAATTGCAGCGTAGAAGTTACCTAAATATGGTCTATATGCCTCAGGGAATGACGCCATAAATACATTAAGATCAGAAGGCCCTACATATGAAATAACGGCTTTATATAAATCTGGTGTAAACGTCGCTCCCGCTAATGCAGCAAAACCACCATACGACGCTCCCATAATACCAACACGATTTTTATCTGTGATGCCTTGAGCAATAAGATAATGCACGCCATCAGTAATATCTTGCTGCATTGAACCTATGCCCCATTGTTTGTTACCTGCGCTAGTAAAATGTTTACCAAACCCTGTTGAGCCTCTGAAATTAGGTTGTAGAACGGCATAACCTCTGTTGGCAAAGTAATGTGCAATAGGAACAAAGTAACCACTGCTAAATTCCCACTTATCTCTTACCCAAGGGCCGCCATGTGGCAATACAATTGTGGGAAGTGTGGTGTTAGCATATTTAGGCAATGTTAAATATGCTTGGATTTTTGTACCATCTGTTGCTGTATAGTTGATTGACTGTCTTGTGCCTAGCAGCTCAGGGTCAAACGAAGGTTCTGAATTTAGCAGGCCAATAAGCTGATCAGTATTTGGGTTAAATACAAATTGTTCGTCTGGCTTATTGGCATACTTTGTGGTGATATGCCAATGTCCAGTTTTACCTTCTATTTGTTCAACATGTATGTCTGCGTCTGTTCCGAAATGTGAAGTAATACGAGATAGTATAGATGCTGCACTTTCAGTGAGCGGGTAGTTTCTTAGCCTCGAATCATAATATGCCGCGATAAGAGGTTGTCCATCATCTTGTAAAATAACATGATATAAGTCTGAGTTATTGAGCGGATCACTATGTAGCGTGTGTAATATATTTGTACCGAGATCAAGCTCAATAAGTTCTTGCTTATCTCGCCCTTGAATGCTGCCTGACAGTACTGCGGTGTGCTTTGACTCGTTATAGCCAATAACTTCAACTTGTTCACCAGGTTGTGTGCGCAAAACCTGTTGCCATGATTGCTCTTCTTTTTTGTATAAAGTCATAGAGCTATCATTGTTTAAAACGACACCCACCATAATTTCTCCAGCGCGATTCAGTATCGCCTTGCTAAATTTCAGCTCATTGGGATCGATCAGTGTCATAGTTTGGGTTTTTGTGTCTAGCTGGTACAGGCTGTATGTATCACTTTGTAGCAGGTTTGCAAATACAGCCAGCTTGTTTGAATTATCGTGGAGCTGCTTTGCAAGAATGTAATTTACATCTTCTTTGTTCGTTAGGTTTTTAATTCTTATACTATTTTTAAGATTATTAGGATTGAACTGAAGCGTGAAGATTTGTTTGTTTTCATTGCCCTCGTGATCTTTGCTGAATATGATCTCATTCGTGTGATAAGACCATACGAAATTATCAACAGAATCTGTTAGGTAGGTGATTGGTTTAGCATCAGAGAGATTCCCCCCTTTGCGTACTAGATGAATATTATTCGCACCATTGTGCGGTTGAAGAAATGCAATCCATTCACCATCAGGTGATAGCGATACACTTTCCATTGTTTGCTCACTAAATAGATCTTTTAGCGCGATTAACTGAGTTTGCGTTTGAGCAACGGTATGTGTGGTTTTTTGTGTAAATGAACCAACTTGGCAACCACTTAGGGATAGCCCAGCAAGGACAAGTGAGCTGATAATTGTCGTTTTTACTTTTATTAAATTGTATTTCATATTAGCTACTCCATTTTTCTGTAATTATCATTACATGATTTTTAATTATTGTAAAACGATAATTCATTGTTGTTTTTTGATGTTTTTTTTCTGTGTGGTATAGTACACCCTGTGCATGAGAAATGAGGAGCTGACATGTCTATCACTTTGGATATGATTCAAAGAAGAAGTAAATTTATCCGCGTGGGAGTACTATCTACTACAGCGATAGTACTGATATTTCTGGCCTACGAGTTGGTATTCAATCATCGTGTCGGTTACTATGACAATGCTCTGTTTGATGAGTTATGGCAGTCTGATAAGGTTAATAATGTTGGTCTGTTTCTAGCTACGACTCCAATATTGTTCCTTGCATTGGCGGGGGTCCATTTCATTACTCGATTGCTAAAGTATTTTGAGCAAGGACACTTTTTTACTCGAGAGTGTTTGTCTTGCTTTATCTATTTCATCATTACTGAAGTGTTGTCGATATTTTTCGTCAGTGCACTGAGCGTTATCTTTGCATACTGGCATGATGCTTACTTTGAGCACACAACCCTTGTCCTGTCATTACAATTTGGTGAGTTGGTTACGCTTAGTATCTTAGCGACCGTTGCTTATCTGCTGCGCGCAGCGCAAGAGATCAGTGATGAAAACAAGGAGTTTATTTAGCGATGGAAATTGTTGTGAACTTAGATGTAGTCATGGCCATGAGAAAGGTCTCATCCAAAGAGCTGGCAAAAGAAATCGGCATCACAGAAGCGAACTTATCGCTGTTAAAGCGCGGTAAAGTCAAAGGCGTTAGGTTTGAAACACTAGCCCAAATTTGCAATTATTTGGACTGCCAACCGGGCGATATTCTGGAGTTTAAACCTTAACCTGTTTATGTGTTTGCATTCGCTGTTTTGAATACCAGCATACTAAGTGCATCTAGCTAAATGGATAAGTAAATAACTCCAGCTCGGGATAAGAATTTAAAAGCAAGGTCAAATAAAAAGAGAAAGTGCATACCAGATGAGTATTGCTGAAATAATGACTATCATCACTCTATTTTATATGTCAAATCAGCGCGATTTTAAAAACTTTTATAAAGGCTACCTCGTGCGGTTACTCCCCTTTCAAGTTTTTTAAAAACCCTAAAATCAACAGATAATGATATTTGCTTCATTGACTCAACGAGTATCAAAGTTTGTCATAATTCGAGAATACCAAGACACAAAACGTTTGCAGGTATGGCTGAGCGGAGTCGAGGAACGATGGGATGGTATTTTGGATTCAAACTACACATAGTTATCAATCATAAAGGTAAAATAATTGCCGTCAAAGTGACACCTGCAAATAAGCATGATATAGCGCCTGTCGAAGAACTTATTCAAAATCTAACCGACGCTTTATATGGAGACAATGGTATACCAGTAGTAAGTTAAAGCAGTCACTATCGGAAGGGGGACTCAAACTGGTCATCAATGTGCGCAGTAATATGAAGACCAGAGCTATTTCTGCGTGGCGCAAGGTTATGATGCTATCAAAGCGCTTTATTATTGAAACCGTGAATGGCCAGCTAAAGAATATTTGTCAGTTAGAGCATTAAAGACATAGAAGCTTGTATGGGATGATATTAACAGTCTTAGGTGCGCTGATTGCATACAGCCATAAAGAAAAAAAGCCATCAATTTCTGTTGATGAACAGATGGCTTAAACCGATCTCGGGTTAATTAACTGTTGTTGAATCCCAGTGTTGAAATAAAGGCAGCTTTAGGCGTAATACCTAAAGCGCCTCTCTCGCTTTAAACTCAAGTACTTGGGCATTGATACAATAGCGGTCTTGACCTTTTGGCCCTTCATTTTTAAATACATGACCTAAATGAATACCACTGCTTTTTGAGCGTATTTCGGTTCTTACCATTCCATGGCTTAAATCTTTGTGATAGGTCACGCTGCCTTTTACTGGGTGGGTAAACGACAGCCACCCAGTGCCTGAGTTAAACCTATCTCGGGTATCGAAAAGAGCTTTACCACTCAATTTATCAATAAATACACCATCTGGTGTGTTTTTAAAGATATCGTATTGCTTGCAAAATGGTCGTTCTGTGCCTTTTTGAAAGGCAATGTCAAAGGCTTCCGAGCGGCCCAGCTTAAAAGCACCGAGTGCCTTGTAAAACTCTTCTCTCACCATAAAGCCTTGAAAGCCAAGGGACTCAACACCATCTTCAATAAATAAGATCGTTGGCGTTGCCCAAGTCGCGGTTTTTATCATTAGTCCTTCGAGTTGATCTGCATAGCGAAAATGAAGTGGAATATCACCTTGATAGTCATTTAACACCTCTTTTTTTAACTTTTCGCAGTAAGGGCAATAGCTCTTAGCGTCTACAATAACAATATGCTTACCTTGGACTAGCGCAGTGTTATCAGTTTTATCTTTCACCACCTTATCAAAAGTCACTCCCGTGCTGTGATCTGGGCAATATCCATTAGGATTCTTGGCTAAATAGTTTTGATGATACTCTTCCGCTGGATAAAATTTTCTAAGTGCCTTAATTGTGGTTTGAATATCGCCATAACCTTGCTCAGATAATAAATGTTGATACTGCGCTTTTAATAAGTGAGCTTTGTCACTTTGCTGATCGTCAGTATAGAGAATGATCGAGCGATACTGCGTTCCAACATCGTTACCTTGACGGTTTTTTTGGGTTGGATCATGACTTTCAAAGTAGTATTTTAGCAGCGCATCGGTGGTGATAAGATTTGCATTGTAAGTTACCTTAACCACCTCTGCATAGTTATCTTCATCGAAACGTCGACTCGGTTTAATGATTTCTCTATAACTTGGCTTAAACCCTTTACCGTCCGCATAGCCCGACTCAGCATCTATCACGCCCGTCATTTTTTCATAGCGCTTTTCAGGACCCCAGAAACAACCTGAGCCCAACACTAACGTTTTAATATGATTACTTGCGCCATCGACTTTAGGCTTCGGCATATCTGTACCCGCGATCGCAGACAAGCCTACTCCTAACATCATGATAAGCCCTATCGACGCGGCTACCTGTAATGTTTTCATCGTTACTCTCTCAATGCTGTATGTCGCAACAAGTAAGCATTCCACTTTATACTTGTTGACTTAATATGATTTATTGCGTATTGAATGAGACCGTCGAAGGTTAATTATCATTTCATACAAAGTCGTTCATGATAGTGAAACCGTATTGTCCGCGACACAATAAAAGTAAAGGAATAAATGTGAGTAAAATAAGTGAGAATATCTATCAAAAGCTAACCAATGACGATGAGGCGCGTGCCTGTAGAGCAATTGATGATAAGGCATGTAGAGAAGTTCCTGGTAACTACGTGCTTATTTTATTGAGCCAGCTTTTTAGCAAATTGGGAGATGCTTTGCTCAATCCTAAAATCACGTTACCTTGGCTGATGCAATCACTCGGTGCTCCCGCTTATTTGATATCGGCTCTCGTTCCCATTCGTGAATCAGGCTCACTGATCCCACAATTATTTATCGGCCAATGGGTGCGCAAGCATGCGAAACGTAAACTCCTATGGTCTCTCGGCGCACTTATTCAAGCTACTTGTGTACTACTTATGGCATTACTTGCATGGAACCAAACTGAAAATCAATTCTACGCTTGGTTAGTACTTGGATTACTGGCAATTTTTAGCATCGCTCGCAGCTTAAGCTCGGTGTCATCAAAAGATGTCATCGGTAAAACTATCCCCAAACAAAAGCGCGGCCAGCTTAGCGGCCAAGCTGCCTCTGTCAGTGGACTTATAACCGTTACATTTGGTGTTGGACTTTTTATCGCTGCCACTCAAGTAAACAACATCAACTTTGTGGTCACACTAATACTAGCTGCAATCTTTTGGCTGATTGGCGCGTTAACGTTCTCAAAAATTAAAGAATATGAAGGCGCAACCGAAGGTGGTGAAAACGGATTAGAGAAAGTAAAACAAGATTTCGCGCTGTTAAAAACCGATCCGATACTTAAAAAGTTTATTCTAGCTCGTGGTTTGCTGTTAAGTTCTGCGCTTATTCCGCCTTATTTCACGGTAATAGCACAACAGAATATCGGCAACGGTGCATGGGTGTTGGCCGTTTTATTAGCAGTGTCCGGACTTGCCAGTTTAGTCAGTGGCGCTTTTTGGGGTCGCCTTGCCGATCAATCAAGTAAACACGTGATGATGTATGGAGCAACAATCACCGTTGCTATCACTGCAGTACTACTAACAACATCTTTATTTTATTCTTCGCTGCTCGAAAAGATGTGGTTTATTCCGCTTTGCTATTTTGTCATTGCTATCGCCCACCAAGGCGTGCGTGTGGGTCGAAAAACCTACGTGGTCGATATGGCAGAAGGAAACAAGCGCACCAGTTACGTCACGCTCAGTAACACAATTATTGGCATTGTACTTTTATTAACAAGTGCTCTTGGTGTCGTTGCCTCGGTATTTTCAATTAATGTGTTACTTACACTCTACATTATGATCACGATATTAGGCATCGTGCTGACAAGTCGCTTACCTAATGTCACTGAACGGTAAAACCTGTTACTTCACCGACAAATTGTGTCTAAATTTCTCCAAATGAGGTAAAAACGCCACAATTTTAGTTATCTGAGGATAAAATTATGTCATTGACTACGCGTTTTTCTGCTTTAGCGCTGGCGGTTGCCAGTATGACTTCTGCAAATGCCGCTGACTTTGAGTTCAATACCAAGCTTGCAGACGCTGATGCACTAGTAATTTTTCAAGCTGGTGAAAACCAAAGTAACCTAAAGTTCCTAGATAAAGACACTCGTAAACAGTTGGAGCGCGCAATTGCTGCTGAAGACTTTAATGGCGCGTATGGCAAAACAGTTGAAGTATTAGCACCTGTAGACTCTGATTATAAGCGTATCTTCATTGTTGGTTTAGGTGACGCAGGCGAACTCAACGCCAGCAAAATGACCAAACTTGGTGGTAACCTACACGCTAAATTCGAAGGTAAAAAGCTGGAGAATGTTGCAGTTGCATTCGAAGGCGTTGAAGGAGCGCTTTCAAATGCAGAACTGGCAGCACAATTTGCACACGGTGCAAACCTTCGTGACCACACCTTCGAAGTATACAAAAAAGAGCCAAACACTTTTAACGTAAGCTATCACTTCGACGTTGCCGATAAACAAGCAACACAGGCTCAGTATAAAGCACTGCAACACATTCAAGCTGGCGTGTTTTTAGCACGTGACTTGACCTCTGAAGTCGCAACAGAAATGACCCCGGTTGACTTTGCAAAAGCGGCAAAAGAACTTGAACAATATGGCGTTGAAGTAAAAGTACTAGCACCAGCTGAACTCAAAGAACTTGGTATGGGTGCGCTTGAGGGCGTTGGCCGTGGTAGTGAACACGGCTCTCGCTTAGTTGTTGCACATTATAAAGGTAACAGCGAGACACCAATTGCCCTGATCGGTAAAGGTATTACTTTTGATTCGGGTGGTTATAGCATCAAAACCGGCGCTTCGATCGCACGCATGAAATCTGACATGGCAGGTGCGGCTGCCGTGCTTGGTACAGTAAAAGCAATGGCGCTAAGCAAAGCAGACGTAAACGTGGTAGCAGTCATGGGTATGGCGGCAAATATGGTGTCTCAGTATGCAATTGCGCCGGGTGATGTGCTACGTACTGCAGAAGGTATTAGCGTAGAGGTTGTAAACACAGATGCTGAAGGTCGTTTGGTGCTGTCTGATGCAATGTGGTACGCACGTAAACATTACAGCCCTGAGATCATGATTGACGTCGCGACATTAACTGGCTCTAAAATTCGTGCTGTTGGTAACGAGTATTCAGCAATTTTCTCTGAAGATGATAGCTTAATTACAGAATTTACCAACGCCGGTAAAGTTGTGAACGAGAACGTATGGCGTCTACCACTTGGCTATAAGGACAAACTAAAATCTGACATCGCCGATTTCCAAAACGTAGGTTCTGGTGGTCCTGGTGCAACAACTGCTGCGACTTTCCTACAACAATTTGCAGGTGACACCCGTTGGGTTCATATCGATATTGCAGGTAACGCACTTTCAAGCTCCGCTAAAGACGAAGTTCCAACCGGTGGTACAGGCTATGGCGTTCGCCTTCTAAGTCAATGGCTATTAACTGCTAAATAAATCCTCAGATTTGAAGCCGTGTTTAGGCACGGCTTTTTTAACGGCAACAAAACGGCAACTTGTAGCAATAATTTCGTTTCAATTGCGAGGTGTGTTATAAGAAACATAACGTTTACCAAAGCAACCAATTGTTATTGTCTATGTCTGATGTGAGTTGTTATTTATTAGGTGAGCAAGCAATTGTTGTAAATGCAACGTGTTTGCCTAAAAGCAAAAGTCCAATTAATCAACGATTGTTCGCCCTCAAGAAATGGCTAGATAGTAGCGGTGATTTTGTTGATGTGGTGCCTGCCAAATCTTCCGTTACTGCCTATTTAAAAGACCCCCGCAAAGCCGATGCCTGGCAAAACAAAATCCAAGCACATTGGCAAGACCTAGAAGTAGCAGAGGTAAAGCCAACACACCATCATATTGAGGTGTTTTATGGTAAAGAATTCGGACAAGATTTTGAACGCATAGCGGACGAATTACAACTGACGCCAAAACAGCTTATAGAGCTGCACTCAAGCGTTGATTATCAAGTGCAATTTATTGGCTTCTTACCTGGTTTTGCTTACTTGTCAGGGTTACCTACCGCACTTCAACTACCCAGAAAATCCACACCAATTACCAAGGTCCCCAAAGGCAGTATTGCCATCGCAGACAGCTACAGTGCAATTTACCCGAGTCAATCTCCTGGTGGCTGGCATTTGCTTGGACAAACCAACACTACCCTATTTGACCCAAATTCTGCATCAGCAAGCTTGCTGCAACCGGGTGATATCGTGCGTTTTGTGGAGAAATCATGCTAGAAGTTATTAAATCTGGGCCACTTTCAACTATTCAAGACATTGGTCGCCAAGGACTTCGCCACTTAGGAGTAAGTCAAGCAGGTGTCATTGACCCTGTTGCGCTTAAACTTGCAAATACACTCTTGTCAAATAACGACGATACTGCAGCTATTGAAGTGACCATTGGCTTATGCGAATTTCTCTTCCATGCCCCCACTAACTTTGTTATCGCAGGGGCAGATCTCAATGCTGCTTTAAATGACGAAGCAGTATACCCTTGCTGGCGCTACAGTGCTAAGGCCGGAGATAAGCTGACATTTAAGCAAAATCGCGACGGTTTACGCGCGTATTTGGTGGTCGAAGGTGGATTTACCAACATAGACAAGCTGCTTGGGAGTTATTCAACCGACCTCATGGCTGGCTTTGGGGGAATAAACGGCCGAGCTCTTAAGCAAGGGGACAAACTGAGCTACACGCCGAGCACAGCTAAAAGCTCCGTGGGTGGCCTGCAGCCCAGCTATGAAAAGCTCATTCATTTTATCCCAGGCCCACACCTCGAGATAATTTCCAACCAGACACTGAGTGTATTAAACGACACTATTTGGAAAGTAAATCCAAGCAGTAATCGTATGGGTATTCGCCTAAGTGGCCATAGCAGCCTTGTGCATGCACATAATATTGCAACCCAAGCCGTCCACCCTGGCGTTATTCAGCTGCCCCCCAGTGGCGAGCCCATTATCCTATTGAATGACTGCCAAACTACAGGCGGTTATCCAATAATTGGCTCTATTATTCGAGCCGATATGCGCCATTTGAGCCAATTGGGCGCGGGCGATTGTATCCATTTAAAATCAACATCCGTTACAGATGCGGCGAAGGAATCTCACCGAGTACAGGCGCATCTCAATCAGCTAAAATTAGCGCTTAAAAATAAAGAACAACAAAATGACTGAGCTAAATCTCCTTCCCCTTTCTGGCATTGCCGTGATTGTCATTGGCTTTGCTCTGAGGTTTAATCCCTTATTGGTTGTCACCTCCGCTGGCCTAGTTACTGGTTTTGCCGTTGGGATCGACTTTGTCGACTTAATTGCCACCTTTGGCGAAAAGTTTATGAACTCTCGCCAGCTTGCAAGCTTTTTACTTATCTTACCCGTGATTGCAATTTTAGAACGTTACGGCTTACAGCAACGCGCTAAAGCTTGGGTTGCGGGCATAAAAGGGGCAACCACTTCTCGAATTTTAAGTATGTATTTTGTAGTCCGTGAGTGCTCCGCAGCGTTGGGATTAATCAATTTAGCGGGTCAAGCACAAACCGTTAGACCACTGCTCGCTCCGATGGCGATAGGCGCTGCGGCAAACCAATACGGCGACCTGCCACAAGATGTAAAAGATATGATAGGCGCACATGCTGCAGCCTGCGATAACATTGCCGTGTTCTTTGGCGAGGATATTTTTATCGCCTTTGGTGCTGTACTACTCATGGATGCTTTTTTAAAAGAAAACGGCATTGCCGGAATTGAACCGCTGCATATCGGACTTTGGGCAATACCAACTGCAATTGCCGCGCTCATTGTTCATCTCTTCCGTTTAGCACGATTTGAAGCAAAAATTCGAGCAGAAATTGCGCGCTGTCAGCAGCAACTAAGCGAAGAAGAGCAAACACCTAGCAACACAGATTCGGCGCTTAAGGAGGAGTCATTATGAACTTAATGAACACTTCTGACGCGCAATCTAGTCTACTTTCAATTGACAATATCTATTTATTGATTGGTTTTATCGTGATGTTTCTGGTGGTAAAAACGCTACAGGATAAGGCACACCCTAAGCGTCTCACTACGGCACTTTTTTGGTTCTTATTTGGCTCTGTTTTTATCTTTGGTGATGCTTCTATCGCATTGATTGGTGAGCGAAATACTTATTTATGGATCGGCATCAACGTGGTGATCATCGCACTGCTTGCGGGTATGAATATGGTTTCTATGGGAAATTATGACATGCCGTGCGAACGAGCCAAAACAGAAGATGCAAATCGGTTTGGTAATAAATTGTTTGTTCCTGCTGTACTTATTCCAATCGTTACTGTTATCTGTACTATCATCTTAAGTGAGATCCAGCTCGGCGATTTTTATCTATTCGATCAGGAGCACGTAACGCTTTCAGCACTGACACTCGCTTGCACCATCGCATTGCTGGTGAGCTGGAGAATAACCAAAGGCAGTCCATTACAAGCACTTTCTGAGTCTCGTCGCTTAGTTGATTCAATAGGCTGGGCAGCAATATTGCCACAGATGCTAGCAATGCTTGGCGGTGTATTTATCGTCGCAAACACTGGCACTGCTATCCAAGACTTAGTGACATTGTTTATTTCGCCAGATAACCGCTTTATGCTCGTTGTGCTGTATTGTGTTGGCATGGCACTATTTACCATGATTATGGGAAACGCTTTTGCCGCATTTCCAGTAATGACGGCAGGTATTGCACTGCCATTTTTGATCCAAGGACATGGCGCTGATCCTGCGCCGCTCGTCGCGATTGGCATGTACTCAGGTTACTGTGGAACACTAATGACACCGATGGCCGCTAACTTCAACATTGTGCCAGCGGCACTGTTAGATTTAAAAGATAAGTACCAAGTCATTAAAGTGCAAATACCAACCGCTATAACGTTATTGGTGATTAATATTTTTCTTATGTACGGAGTCGTTTTTTAATGTCCAGTTACAGTAAACCTTGTGTCCTAGTGACTGGGTTCACCCCATTTGGTGGTGAGTCCATCAACCCCTCATGGCAATTAGCGCAGTTGTTAGAGGGGGAAACCGTTGAAGGCCACCTGATCCACACGAAAGAGTTACCTTGTGAATTTGACAAAAGTATTGAGTCTTTAACGCAAGCGATAGATAAGTATCACCCAAGCATCGTGATCTGTGTGGGCCAGGCAGGTGGACGCTGTGATATCTCTATCGAACGTGTCGCTATCAACGTCAACGATGCCAGAATAGCCGACAACGCAGGAAACCAGCCGATAGACACACCAGTCGTTACACATGGTCCCGATGCATATTTTGCCTCTTTACCAATAAAAAGTATGCTAAGTAGTGCACTTCAAGCGGGGATCCCTGCAAGCATTTCTAATACGGCAGGCACTTACGTATGCAACCATGTGATGTATGGATTACTGCACTATCTTAGTACACATGACTTAGCGTGCCGTGGTGGCTTTGTGCATATCCCATACTTACCCTCCCAAGCAGCGCACCACCCTGGTGCACCCAGTATGGACATTGACACCCTAGTTAAAGGAATAAAAATCCTATTAACCAGCGCCATTACACAAAAGCAAGATATCAAGCTTGTCGCTGGGACGACACACTAATAAGCGACGCCCCAAAATGGTGCAAAACTGCACCATTTCATCTCACAAAAAATTCACATTTTCTCTATTTCATTGTGTGACTTATCAAATTATTTTTGGTAGAACTTAAACTATCTCATGGTAACTATGCGTCCGTGAGCAATAATAATTTGTTGATATTATCAACACATCAATAGGAATGAGGAAATATGTGTTCAATTTTCGGCGTACTTGACATCAAGACCGATCCCCTTGCACTTCGCGAGCAAGCCATCGAAATGTCAAAAAAACTAAGACACCGTGGCCCCGACTGGTCAGGGGTATATTCAAGTGAAAAAGCCATTTTAGTTCATGAGCGTTTGGCAATTGTTGGCGTTTCTAGCGGCGCACAACCATTATTTAACCCTGAAAAAACACATATTTTGGCGGTGAATGGTGAAATTTATAATCATAAAGAGCTTGCAAAAGCACTGACCGTTCCATTTGACTTTCAAACAGAGTCAGACTGTGAAGTGATCTTGGCACTATACAAGCAAAAAGGCCCTGAGTTTTTAGATGATCTTAATGGAATTTTCGCATTTTGTTTGTACGATGAAACGGAAGATGCCTTTTTAATTGGTCGAGACCACATCGGTATTATTCCACTTTACACTGGCCGTGATCAAAGCGGTAACCTCTATGTCGCAAGCGAAATGAAGGCGCTCACGCCCATTTGTACGCAAATTGAAGAGTTTCCTCCCGGCCATTATTGGTATTCAAAAGAAGGTGGCCCAAGAGAATATTACCAACGCGACTGGCAAGCGTTTAGTGCTGTAAAAGACAATGAGGCAAATCCCGAAGCAGTTAAAGACGGGCTAGAAGCCGCAGTAAAGCGCCAATTGATGTGCGATGTGCCCTATGGCGTATTGCTGTCTGGTGGTCTAGATTCTTCTGTGATTTCCGCTATCACACAAAAGTTTGCTGCAAAGCGTATCGAAGATGATGATGCTTCCGATGCTTGGTGGCCAAAACTTCACTCCTTTTCCATTGGTTTGGAAGGCTCTCCCGATCTCGCTGCAGCACAAAAAGTAGCGGATAGAATCGGCACAATTCACCATCCTATTCACTTTACCGTACAACAAGGGATCGATGCCCTTAAAGAAGTGGTCTATCACCTAGAGACCTACGATGTCACAACCATTCGCGCTTCTACTCCTATGTACCTTATGGCACGCTACATTAAAGCAATGGGCATTAAAATGGTGCTATCGGGTGAAGGGGCTGATGAACTATTTGGCGGCTATTTGTATTTCCACAAAGCACCAAATGCTGAGGAGTTTCACAACGAGCTAAACCGAAAGGTCTCGAAGCTCCATATGTTTGATTGCTTACGTGCAAATAAGTCGATGGCAGCTTGGGGGGTTGAAGCACGTGTTCCCTTCTTAGATAAAGAATTTGTCGATATAGCCATGCGTACCAACCCAGACTACAAAATGTGTAGAGATGGCCGTATCGAAAAACACATTATCCGTGAGGCGTTTGATGGCTATTTACCTGATGACGTATTGTGGCGCCAAAAAGAGCAATTTTCTGATGGCGTAGGTTATAGCTGGATCGATTCACTAAAAGAGTATGTCAGTCAGCAAGTGAGCGATTCAGATCTTGAAAACGCCCACTACCGCTATCCAATCAATACACCAGATAGCAAAGAAGCCTATTATTATCGCACCATTTTTGAGTCGCATTTCCCGGGAGAAGCGGCAGCTAAGTGTGTTCCTTACGGCAAGTCTGTGGCCTGTTCAACACCCGAAGCGCTTGCTTGGGACGAGTCGTTCCAGCGTAATGCCGATCCATCAGGTCGCGCAGCAAGCTCACACAACGAAGCGTATAATCAAAAATAAGAAAGTAAAAAAGGGACGTTCGTCCCTTTTTTAAAATTATCAGTGCTTGCGTTAAATAAAACGCTTAATAATAAAGTCGACTTTCACACGCTTAGCCTGACCAAGGAGTTTTTTCACAGGTGCTGGGTAATCCCCCAACGTTTCGAGGTCATCGTGGCTTTCAATGCGACGGCAATGTTTTAAGATCTCTTGCTTTTCTAACTCGATTTGAGGCAACAATGCTTTGTCAGGATCTTCGATTAGAATGCCATTTTCAATATCTAACCCCCACGCCCTTGGGTTGAGGTTATGACCACTCATTAAATGCGTATCGCCATCTTTGCTCACTCCTTTCAAGTGGAACGAGTTGTTGCCATCTTGCCACAGATATACATCCAACAATCCGGCAGTGATGAAGCGGCGTTGCGATTTGATAAATTTATACAAAATGGTTTCGTACAAATAAGGAAGCGCACCAATTCGGCTAAATGGCTGTTCTGGACTGATATAGAAATCATTCGCCGTTTTATCCCCCACCACTATTGTCACCTTCTTACCAGTTTTCAGTAATCGACGTAACGAACGAAGTAGAGGAGCCGGAAAATTGAAGTAAGGTGTGTAAAGAACTAACTCTTGTTCTGTGGTATCGAAAAGCGCCTTAATAAGGCGGTTTAGCTTATTAGTTCTACGTCCAAACCCTAAATATGGACGAACTGTTAAACCATCCCGACTGTTCGCCTTTGAAATATCATAACTGGCCTTTTTCAACTGTTTCATCAGCTGCTTTTGCGCAGTGCGAATGTCAAGTAAAGTAGGTAATGGGCGAATGTCGAGTCTAGGTACTGCGTCGGACGCTATCAATACTTGATCGGTAAAGTGGCAAAAGCTATCCGCAAGCTGCACTTGTTTAATCACAAAATAGCGGTCTAGGCGGTATTTTTCATCATGATGCAAGTAGACATTATTTAAACTAGCACCGCTATAAAGCAGGATATCGTCAATAACAAAGCCTTTTAAATGCAACACGCCAAAAAGCTCTTTTGCTTTTACCGGTACACCGTACACTTCAACTTGAGTACCTAGCTGCTCTTTTAAATCACAATATAGCTTGGCATTGCCTTCTGACTTTTCAGCGCCAATGAGGCCCCGTTGCGCACGGTGAAAATCCACCAACACTTTTACCGTTAAGTCTGGATTTTGCTGCGCAGCCTCGTGCAATGCGTGCAATATCTCGCGACCCGCCTCATCATCTTGTAAGTAAAGTGCGGTGATGTAAATACGCGTTTTTGCCTGTGAAATAAGTTGTAAAAGCGTCTGATGATATTGCTTAGCATCAGTTAACACCTCACAATCTTGTGCACTTAACCCAAAGCCTGGGGTATTCTGCCAAAATGCCATATGTACCTTTTCAATTAGGCTATCAACTATTGATAGCAAAACAAAATTCTCTAAAACATACCAAAAAAAAAACCTGAGGTCATGAAATACTGCCGTTTTTTGCCAGTACTGAACAAGATTGCTTAATGTGTAGTCGATTTAGAACAAAACAGTACAAATTTTTTGACAACTTGCCAATTTACACCAAATCAGATTACGGTTTTTTATTTACTTCCCTATTGAATTACATAGAATCGAACAAACTTTTGCTTAATAGCATTTTTTAGAATTGAGTTAGGAAAATTACATGAGCGATGCAAAACACTGCAAACTGTTGATTTTAGGTTCGGGTCCTGCGGGCTACACTGCCGCGGTATACGCAGCACGAGCAAATTTAAACCCAGTATTAATCACAGGTATGCAGCAAGGTGGTCAGCTGACTACAACCACTGAAGTCGAGAACTGGCCTGGTGATGCACATGGTTTAACGGGTCCAGCGCTTATGGACCGTATGAAAGAACATGCAGAACGCTTTGAAACTGAGATCATTTTCGATCACATCAACAAAGTTGACGTGACGAAGCGCCCGTTCACGCTCACTGGCGATCAAGGTACTTATACTTGTGATGCGTTAATCATCGCAACAGGTGCATCAGCTAAATACCTTGGTCTTGAGTCTGAAACAGCGTTCCAAGGTCGCGGCGTATCTGCTTGTGCGACTTGCGATGGATTCTTCTATCGTGGTCAAAAGGTTGCGGTTGTTGGTGGTGGTAATACCGCGGTTGAAGAAGCACTTTATCTATCAAACATCGCAGAAGAAGTACATGTTATTCACCGCCGCGACTCTTTCCGCAGTGAGAAAATTCTTGCTGATCGCCTAATGGATAAAGCAGCGAATGGTAATGTTGTGTTACACCTAAACCGCACACTTGATGAAGTGCTAGGTGATGATATGGGTGTTACTGGTATTCGTATCAAAGATACTGATTCAGAAGCGACAGAGCAGCTTGATCTTGCTGGTGTTTTCATCGCAATTGGTCACAAGCCAAACACAGATATGTTTGAGGGCCAGCTAGAGATGAAAGATGGTTATTTGGTTGTACAGTCTGGTCTAAATGGTAACGCAACACAGACTAGTGTTGAAGGTGTGTTTGCAGCAGGTGATGTGTCTGACCACATTTACCGTCAGGCAATTACCTCTGCAGGTACAGGCTGTATGGCAGCACTAGATGCAGAGCGCTTCCTAGACAGCCAAAAATAATAGATAAATGGGTCGGTCTAGGCTGGCCCTCTTCCCTCCTTGCTTTAATTTGCTATATTGAAATAAATAACAATCCTGTAGTTTGTTCAATGATCCAACAACTGTTCCACCTCGCCCACGATGACTTTCGTTTTCCGCCAAATCACTATGCCTTGTCTGAACCAGATGGACTGCTTGCCATTGGTGGTTGTTTACAAGTAGAACGTCTGAAAAACGCTTATGCCAATGGGATCTTTCCTTGGTTTAATGAGGGTGAACCAATTATGTGGTGGAGCCCAAGCGAGCGCGGCATTTTGGAGCTTAAAGATTTTCATTGTGGTAAAACGCTAAGAAAAGCCCAACGTAAACTTAATCCGACCGTCACTATCAATACTGCCTTTTCACAAGTGATTGAAGCTTGTAGAAATCAACGAATGGCGGCTGAAGGAACTTGGATCACAAATGCGATGTTGGCTGCGTATCAGCAAGCGCACACTCAGGGGTTAGCACATAGTGTGGAGATATGGGAGCGAGACAAGCTCGTTGGCGGGCTCTATGGCATCATGCAGTCTGGTGTATTTTGTGGTGAATCTATGTTCCACACTTTACCTAATACATCCAAAATGGCGATGTGGGCACTGGTAAATTGGCTCAAAGCCCATCAGGCACATTTTATTGATTGCCAACTCGAAAACCCTTATTTGACAAGTTTGGGGTTAAAAGTTGTACCAAGGCGCGAGTTTTTGACTAGACTTAAATTGGCGGATCGATTTGAGATCCCATCATCAATGTGGCAGCCTCAGGAGTTGAAAGCTATCTATGAATGAACACTTTCCTTCTAAAATCGGACTGAGCCAACAATTTAGTTGTAGTTATTTACCTGAGCAGAAGGAACAGTTACTGGTTATTCTAGACCCAAATTGTTACAGCCCAGATAGATTTGAACAATTGTTAGCATTAGGGTTTCGCCGCAGTGGAGACCAGATTTATCGTCCACACTGTCCCGCATGCTCAGCTTGTCAATCTGTAAGAGTATTAACTCAAGAATTTAAACCGAGTAGGTCTCAAAAACGCAAACGCAATAAATTAAAGCAAGATTATCAACTAATTATTAGCCATCAGGAGCGTCCTGAATACTATCCGCTATACGAAAAATATATCAGTCTACGCCACAGCGATGGCTCTATGTACCCACCTAACCGTCTCCAGTACGAAAGCTTCTTATTTTGTCGTTGGATGAACATTGTCTTTATCGAGCTATGGCACAAAGATAAGTTAATTGCAGTAGCCGTCACTGATTCAATGCCTTATTCATTGTCTGCTATTTATACCTTTTTCGATCCTGAGTATGAATCACTAAGTATCGGTACTATCATGATAATGGCTCAGCTAGAACAGGCAGCGAAACAGAATAAACCATACTTGTACTTGGGTTATCAAATCGACGAATGCAAGAAAATGCGTTACAAAACCCAATTTGTGCCAGCACAAAAACTAGTTAAAGATATTTGGCAAAATATTGATCCGGATGCTCCACAACCTTGTGCTTAGTATCTAGTTTTCCTGCATACGTTAGCTCAAATGTAGGAATACCCCCCCTTTTTAACACCACAATAATCCCATAGCGTGGACAAAAAACATGCGTTACTAGCAGGCTTTCCTATGCTAGAATGACGCCCTCGCCTATCATAAGGCTCCAGATTTTGAAATGCGTTAGGAATAGAAAGCAAAAAACTTTGGTAAAACTGGCTTAATAAACGACCAAATTAACAAAAAATCAGCTTGTAACTTTACTTATTCCCCGCTTTTGGGCAAAATCTGCATCGTTTAATTTAACCAAGAGGTGATACGCTACACATGGCGAAAGAAGACGTAATTGAAATGCAAGGCACGGTCCTTGATACGCTACCAAACACAATGTTCCGTGTTGAACTAGAAAATGGTCACGTGGTTGTTGCACATATTTCTGGAAAAATGCGCAAAAACTACATCCGTATTTTGACTGGTGACAAAGTTACTGTCGAAATGACGCCTTACGACCTATCAAAGGGACGTATTGTCTTCCGTGCTCGTTAATCTGCGTGTGTAGATTTATACTAAGTTGATGCCGTAAACTCGTTGATACCCAAGCGACCTCAGCATACTGATGTTACTTAGGTATACCAAGTTCATTCAGCAATTAGTATACACGAACGACTAGCACTGAATTTAAGCGATGGTAATACCGCATCTAATTCAGTGATAACAAAAAGCCCAGTGAAGCTGGGCTTTTTGTCGTTTAAAGCTATGTATCTAGCCCCACCATTCAAAGGGAGCACCATGGTATTCCGTGCCCGTAAATCTGCGTATGTAGATTTATACTAAGTTGATGCCGTAAACTCGTTGATACCCAAGTTCATTCAAGCAATTAGTGTACACGAACGACTAGCACTGAATTTAAGCGACGGTAAGACCGCATTTAATTTAGTGATAATAAAAAGCCCAGCGAAGCTGGGCTTTTATCAAATACTTCAAAAGTTTTATGCTGATACCGCTTCCGTTTGGTAATCAAAGGACAACTTGTTGTCTTTAACCGTGACTTTGACCGTACCACCATCAGACAAGTGACCAAATAAGATTTCGTTGGCAAGTGGCTTTTTCAGGTTATCCTGAATAACCCTCGCCATTGGACGAGCTCCCATGGCTTTGTCATAACCAAGATCCGCAAGCCAATCTCGTGCTTGCGCCGTAAGCTCAAGGTTGACCGATTTCTTATCAAGCTGTGCTTGCAATTCAACAATGAATTTATCAACAACTTGCAAGATAACTTCTTTCTCTAGGTGGTTGAACCAAATGATGTTATCCAGGCGGTTTCTAAACTCTGGCGTAAACACCTTATTGATTTCTACCATTGCATCGTGAGAATAGTCTTGCTGCTGGAATCCAATAGATTGACGAACAGTCTCTTGAACACCTGCGTTTGTTGTCATTACTAACACAATATTTCTGAAGTCAGCTTTGCGACCATTATTATCTGTCAGCGTACCATGATCCATAACTTGCAGTAGAATGTTATAAATGTCCGAATGTGCCTTCTCAATTTCATCTAACAAGACTACAGCGTGAGGATGCTTGATTGCGGCTTCAGTCAACAGTCCCCCCTGCTCAAAACCAACATATCCCGGAGGAGCGCCGATTAGGCGGCTAACTGCGTGGCGCTCAGAGTACTCAGACATGTCGAAGCGGATAAACTCTATGCCCATACATTTAGCAAGCTGTTTAGTCACTTCAGTTTTACCAACCCCTGTGGGGCCAGCAAACAAGAATGAACCAACAGGCTTGTCCTCGTTAGCAAGACCAGAACGCGATAGACGAATTGCTGATGTTAACGCATCAATCGACTCATCTTGACCAAACACCAACATCTTCAAGTTGCGATCAAGGTTTTTAAGCGTTTCTTTATCACTAGATGACACGCTTTGTTGCGGAATACGAGCCATTTTAGAGACGATAGCTTCAATATCCGACACATTAATCGTTTTCTTGCGTCTCGAAGTTGGTTGCAGTCTTTGACTTGCGCCCGCTTCATCAATAACGTCGATAGCTTTGTCTGGCAAATGACGTTCATTGATATATTTAGCACTGAGTTCAGCTGCCGCTTTCAACGCTTTTTGCGTATAACGAATACCGTGATGTTCTTCATAACGCTCTTTCAAACCATGTAAAATTTTAGTGGTATCTTCGACACTAGGTTCAACCACATCAATTTTTTGGAAACGGCGCACTAATGCCCTGTCTTTCTCAAAAATATTTTTGAATTCAGAGTATGTTGTCGAGCCCATACAGCGAAGCTGTCCACTCGATAACAGCGGCTTGATTAAGTTAGACGCATCCATCACACCACCTGAGGCAGCCCCAGCGCCGATAATGGTATGGATCTCATCAATAAATAAAATCGCATGAGGTTTTGATTGAAGCTCTTTCAGTAGTGCTTTAAAACGTTTCTCAAAGTCACCGCGATATTTTGTACCAGCTAGTAATGCTCCCATATCTAGTGAGTACACTACCGCGTCTGCAATTACATCGGGTACCTGATTATTAACGATCCTATACGCTAAACCTTCAGCGATTGCCGTTTTACCAACACCGGCTTCACCAACGAGCAATGGGTTGTTTTTCTTACGACGACACAGCACCTGAACCGTACGCTCGACTTCCTCATCGCGACCGACCAGCGGGTCTATGCGACCAGACTCGGCTTGCACATTTAAGTTGGAAGTAAAGTTTTCTAGCTTAGTTTTCTCTTCCTGTTGTATCTCATTGTTGTCATCCTGCATTTCTTCATGATCTTCTTGCTCATGCTCATCTTCAATTTTTGAAATGCCATGACTAATGAAGTTAACGATATCTAGGCGACTAACGTCAGCTTTTTTAAGTAAATAAACCGCTTGGCTCTCTTGCTCAGAAAAAATCGCAACTAGCACGTTTACCCCAGTTACTTCTGAGCGGCCTGACGATTGAACATGGAATACCGCACGCTGCAACACGCGCTGAAAACCAAGTGTTGGTTGTGTTTCTCTGTCTTCCTCTAAATCTGGAATAACAGGCGTAGTTTCATCAATAAACTCTGATAACTCGCGCTTCAAGGTGTTCATATCGACACCACAGGCATCAAGCGCCTCACTAGCAGAGGGGTTATCGATCAATGCAAGTAATAAATGCTCAACCGTCATAAACTCGTGACGGCGAGAACGGGCCTCGCGAAACGCGGCGTTAAGAGTAAGTTCTAAGTCTTTGTTTAGCATTGGCAACCCCCAACAAGAAATTTATAGGTCATTCCTGCTCACAACTACAGAGCAGTGGGTGCTCGTTGTCACGAGCATATCGGTTTACCTGCTCAGCCTTGGTATGGGCTATATCAGCAGGGTATACTCCACATACCGCTTTTCCCTTGTGATGTACTTCTAGCATCACTTCAGTTGCTCTCTCGCTATCCATATTGAAGAATGTCGTCAATACCTCGACAACAAAATCCATGGGCGTGTAATCATCATTATTCAAAATCACTTTATATTTTCGCGGCGGTTGAAGCTGCTGCTTCTGTTCTTCGCGAACGGCGTCCAATACACCCGAATCTTTTGTCCCACTCATAATAAATATAGTCTTGTCTTATATACTCAAGCAAATAGATTTGAGAAATAAATAAAATGTTAAAAAAAAGAGCAAAAAACTTGACTGTTTGCTCATATAAACTACAGTCTTACATGACTGTCTAATCTATGGGCAGTTTAGCAAAATTAAAAGAGTAGATTAACTTAAATTTAGTCAACTTATAGAAGGATGTAGAAGTATGGCTTGCGGAAAAGTCAAATGGTTCAATAACGCCAAAGGGTTTGGTTTCATCGTAGAAGACGGCAGTGACGAAGATATCTTTGCTCATTACTCAACGATTGTAATGGATGGATACAAGACGCTTAAAGCTGGTCAGGATGTATCATTCGAGCTACAGCAAGGCCCCAAGGGTCTACACGCGACTAACATCGCTCCAATCACGGAAGATGTTGTTTAAGTGTTAAGTAGCTTTTGGCTAAAGCGGGTTACTTGAGTGCTCGCTTATTCCTCTCCTCAAATCACTCCACCAAATCTAAAAGAAATTTTCAGCCTTTTCTTATCACATTTGTTATAACTTTTCACTTTTGCACTTTAAATTTAATAATTAGCCCCCATATGCAAACACTGTTAGACTAAAGCACGCTTGCAAAGTCAATTTCAGGTTGGTTAGATATTGCTACTTTGATGCATTTCAATGCTGAACGAATACCAGTTATTGTGATAAGCCAAAAGTATAAATACCTAACAAACTTGCTAATGCTGCGCTACCTAGGCATAGATTCTAACGAGGATTGCCGAGGTTTTTTTGCATCTTTCACTAATCGCTTAGTGAACTGGTCCAGTTTAAACCGGCAACAACGACACGTTGTTGAGTGTGAAAATTGCGTTGCTTAGTCCTATTAGCAATTGTTGAACGGCGTAAAAGCCCACAACTATCTAGGAATGATGATGACATCGAAAATTATCTACACCAAAACAGATGAAGCCCCGGCTCTCGCAACTTACTCGCTATTGCCAATCATCCAAGCATTCACTAAGCCTGCAAATATCGAAGTTGAAACTCGCGATATTTCACTAGCAGGCCGTATTATTGCGACTTTTCCTGAGTACTTAAAAGAAGAACAACGTATCGGTGATGCACTTGCTGAGCTAGGTGCACTTGCTAAAACGCCTGAAGCTAACATCATCAAGTTACCTAATATCAGTGCGTCAATTCCACAACTTCGTGCAGCGATTAAAGAATTGCAAGCTAAAGGCTACGCGCTGCCAGAGTATCCTTCCGAAGCCAAAACAGACGAAGAAGCCGATGTTAAAGCACGTTATGACAAAATCAAAGGTAGTGCAGTAAACCCTGTACTTCGTGAAGGTAACTCAGACCGCCGTGCTCCAACTTCAGTCAAAGGCTACGCTCGTAAAAACCCGCATTCAATGGGCGCTTGGTCTAAAGACTCTCAGTCTTATGTTGCATCAATGACTGACGGTGATTTCTTCGGTTCTGAACAGTCGGTAACAGTTGCTGAAGCGACTGATGTTCGAATTGAGCACGTAGCGAGCAATGGTGACATCACCGTACTAAAACAAAGCACGCCACTACTTGCTGGCGAAATCATTGATGCTTCTCGTATGAGTGTACAAGCACTACGTGAATTCTTAGCAGCACAAGTACAAGAAGCAAAAGATAAAGGCGTATTATTCTCACTACACATGAAAGCAACCATGATGAAGGTATCAGATCCAATCATCTTTGGTCATGCTGTAAAAGTATTCTACAAAGACGTATTCGAAAAGCATGCTGCGACATTTGCTGAAATCGGTGTTGATGCAAGCAATGGTGTTGGCGACGTGTACTCAAAAATTGAGTCGTTGGACGATGCAAAGCGCAAAGAAATCGAAGCAGACCTTGCAGCAGTTTACGAGACAGCACCTGATATCGCGATGGTAGACTCAGACCGTGGTATTACAAACCTGCATGTACCTAGTGACGTGATCATCGATGCATCAATGCCTGCGGCAATTCGTTCAAGCGGCCAGATGTGGAACGCTGAAGGCAAACAACAAGATACTGCTTTTGTGATCCCTGATCGTTGTTACTCAGGTGTGTACAGTGCGACGATTGATTTCTGTAAGGAAAATGGCGCATTTGATCCACGTACGATGGGTACCATCCCTAACGTCGGCCTGATGGCACAAAAAGCGGAAGAGTACGGTTCACACGACAAAACGTTTGAAGCACCATCAGCTGGCACAATTCGTGTTGTAGATATTGCAGGTAACACCTTACTTGAACACACAGTAGAAGAAGGCGACATCTGGCGCATGTGTCAGGTGAAAGATGCACCAATCAAGGACTGGGTAAAATTGGCGGTTAACCGCGCTCGTGCGACAAATACACCAGCAGTTTTTTGGTTAAATGAAGCGCGTGCTCACGACGCTGAACTTATCAAAAAGGTAAACGCTTATCTGCCTGAGCATGATACTGATGGCCTTGAAATTTTAATCAAAGCACCAGTAGATGCAACGCTATACTCACTAGAGCGCATGAAAAAAGGCGAAGATACTATTTCAGTAACGGGTAACGTATTACGTGATTACCTAACTGACCTATTCCCAATTTTAGAGCTTGGAACGAGTGCAAAAATGCTATCTATCGTTCCACTAATGAATGGCGGTGGCTTATTTGAAACTGGTGCGGGTGGTTCTGCGCCTAAACACGTACAACAGTTCGAAAAAGAAAACCACTTGCGTTGGGATTCGCTAGGCGAATTCCTTGCACTTGCTGCTTCTTTTGAGCATTTAAGCCAAACAACAGGTAATGCTAAGGCACAAGTACTTGCAGATACACTAGATGCAGCAACGGCTAAATTCTTAGATGAAAATAAGTCGCCTTCACGTAAAGTGAAAGAGCTTGATAACCGTGGTAGCCATTTCTACCTTGCAATGTACTGGGCTCAAGAGCTGGCTGCGCAAGACAAAGATGCAGAGCTTAAAGCTAAGTTTGAAAATGTTGCTGCAGAACTGACAGCTAAAGAAGCTGATATTGTCGCTGCACTTAATGAAGCACAAGGCCAAGCAATGGATGTTGGTGGTTATTACCAGCCAGAAGACGACAAAGCGTTCGCAGCTATGCGTCCTTCTGTGGTATTTAACGACGTACTAGCATCTCTGTAATCTTCGGATAACAGTCAAAAAGCGGCCTAAGGGTCGCTTTTTTGCTTTCAGGCGACACTCGAGATCAATTGCGCTAAAATATCGTTTTTCGCGAACCTTAGGAATGTGGCGATGAGCACAAGTAGTAGAGCCAACACAAATAACAAAAGAAAATCACATGCTAACAAGCCCGCATTCTCTAGACACACCACAACGCGGAAAAAGCCAATAACTAATCGGCAATCAAAACCCGCCCTACCGCCAGAGCGAGTAAAAGTCGTTCTATTTAATAAGCCTTTTGATGTTCTGTGTCAGTTTACTGATGACCAAAATCGTCAAACATTGGCTGATTTTATTGATATCAAAGATGTCTATGCTGCAGGCCGCTTGGATAGAGATAGCGAAGGGCTATTACTACTGACCAACTGCGGTAAATTACAAAACACCCTGACTTCTCCTAAAAAATCGACATATAAAACCTACTGGGTTCAAGTCGAAGGAGAACCAAGTAGCGAAAGCCTAAATGCGCTTAGAAATGGTGTAAAACTAAAAGATGGTCCAACTTTACCTGCCAAAGTAGAAGTTATGACTGAGCCCAATGTCTGGTCACGTAATCCGCCGATTAGAGAGCGCAAAAATATTCCAACAACCTGGCTTTCTATTTCCATCAAAGAAGGACGTAATAGACAAGTTCGTCGTATGACGGCGCATATTGGTCACCCCACGCTTAGACTTATTCGCGCACAAATAGGCAAATATAGTCTGGGCGATCTTAAAAATGGTGAATATCGAGTGCTTTAGCATTTTCTACTAGGACTTTTCTCCTGCGCTCTAACACCTCACGGGCGTGCAATTTAAAGAGATTTGAGTATAATAAGCGCTTTCTATCTGAGCATTAAGATTAATAGCGAAATTATGAGCGATAATAGTCACATTAAAGTCATTGTCGGAATGTCCGGCGGTGTAGATTCTTCAGTATCTGCCTACCTTTTAAAACAACAAGGCTACCAAGTAGAAGGCTTGTTTATGAAGAACTGGGAAGAAGATGACAATGATGAGTATTGTGCAGCAGCTGAAGATCTAAAAGATGCTCAGGCAGTGTGTGATAAGCTAGGTATTGAGCTACACACCGTAAACTTTGCTGCTGAATACTGGGACAATGTGTTTGAACACTTCCTTGAAGAATACAAGGCTGGCCGTACACCAAACCCTGACATCATGTGCAACAAAGAAATCAAATTTAAAGCCTTTTTACAGTTTGCAGCAGAAGCGTTGGGTGCGGACTATATCGCAACAGGCCACTATGTTCGTCGCGCAGAGCGTGACGGTAAATTCGTTATGCTTCGTGGAGATGACGAGAACAAAGATCAAAGCTACTTCCTTTACACATTAAGCCATGAACATATTGCGCAAACACTCTTCCCTGTAGGTGAAATTGAAAAGCCAGAGGTGCGTAAAATCGCAGAGGAACAAGGCTTAATCACGCATGATAAGAAGGATTCAACCGGGATCTGCTTTATCGGTGAGCGCAAATTTAAAGACTTCCTTGCCAAGTTTTTACCCGCACAGCCTGGTGTGATTGAAGATTGTGAAGGTAATCATGTTGGTGAACATGAAGGCTTGATGTACCACACGCTCGGTCAACGTAAGGGCCTTTTAATTGGTGGCTCTAAAGAAGGCAACGGTGAACCTTGGTATGTGGTAGATAAAGATATCGAACGTAATGTACTGGTTGTTGGTCAAGGTAAAAACCACCCTCGCCTATTCAGCAATGGTCTAAACGCAAATCAGCTACATTGGGTTGACCGCGTAGGCCCACAAGGCACAACTCGCTGCACGGTAAAAACACGTTATCGCCAAACCGACATCCCTTGTACGTTATTAGTTGGCCAAGATGGTATGGCACGTGTGCTATTCGATGAACCACAAAAAGCCGTAACTCCTGGACAATCTGCGGTATTCTACGCAAATGATGTGTGCCTTGGCGGCGGTATTATCGAGTCGGTGATTAAATAATGCAAAACCAATACGTAATGCCTCTGGCGGCAATGTGTCAGATCAGTAAACTGGTACAAAAATGTGCGCGTTACGGCACCTTCAACGAGAATGAAGTTGAGGGCTTTTTAAAAAGCATTATTAACACTTCTCCTGAACGTCCTGAGGACGTTTACCCAGACAAATTTGCCATCAAAACAGGCTGCCGAACGCTGATCGAACAACTTTCGGCAGGCGGCGAAAAAGACGTTGAAATGGTTAAATATGTTGGCGCGATGATGCAATTAGAGCGGGTGCTAAGTAACGATAGTAAATCTCTTGATTTATTGGCGCAAAAAATTCAGCAAGTTGAGCGCCAGTTATTACACTTTGATATCTGTGAAAGCCAAGTTGTTGCAGCACTTGCCGACATTTACGGTCAAGTTATCAGCCCTCTTGGCCCTAAGATCCAAGTATTCGGTAAGCCTGAATTGTTAAAACAAACAACAACACAACAAAAAATTCGGGCGCTATTACTTGCCGGGATCCGTAGTGCAGTTTTGTGGCGTCAGCTCGGCGGTAAACGTCGTCAATTCTTTTTTGCGAAAAAGAAAATCATTACTGCTGCAAAAAGTTATATGTAATACCAATTTGTCTTAATACTTGCTCAATTTGAAGGAGCAAATCTGACGCTAACAGCGTTAAAAACTTTTTATTTAGAACACTAAATAAAAAATTTTCGCCTTGCCTACATGGATGCAGGTACTTTGGCGTGAGCAGGATGCGGAAGCGGTGTTATCAACTAGATTTTATCGCCTAAAAGTAGATCACTTAATTAATCAAGTTGGTATAAAATTCGTAGTGGTTCTAATGCCACTATCTAAGTATCGTTCAAAAACAAATAGTTAGGAGTTATTATGGAGCTTTCAGCGTTAACCGCTATCTCTCCAGTGGATGGTCGCTATGGTAGCAAGACCAAAGAACTGAGAAGCATCTTCAGTGAATTTGGCTTGATCAAATACCGCGTCATCGTAGAAGTTCGTTGGCTACAAGCGCTAGCGAGCAGTGACGCCATTACAGAAGTACCTGCTTTCAGCGATGAAGCCAACGCACTTCTTGACAGCATTGTTGAAAACTTCAGCGAAGCAGACGCAGCACGCGTAAAAGAGATTGAGCGCACCACTAACCACGACGTTAAAGCTGTAGAATACCTTCTTAAAGAAAAAGTAGCTGACAATGCCGAGCTAAACGCAGTCAATGAATTTATTCATTTTGCATGTACCTCTGAGGACATCAATAACCTTTCTCATGGCCTAATGCTCACCGAAGCGCGTGACACGGTATTACTGCCATACTGTGACGAGCTACTGAGCGCAATCAAAGACAAAGCGATTGAGTATAAGTCAATTCCAATGATGACTCGTACACACGGCCAACCTGCTTCACCATCAACCATGGGTAAAGAGTTTGCAAACGTGTATGTTCGCCTGCAACGTCAACGTCAGCAAATCGCTAACGTACAAATGCTTGGTAAAATCAATGGTGCCGTTGGCAACTATAATGCTCACCTAAGCGCTTATCCAGATTACGATTGGCATGCACACAGTGAACGTTTTGTATCAAGCCTAGGTTTGACTTGGAACCCATTCACAACGCAAATCGAACCGCATGACTATATCGCTGAGCTATTTGATGCGATTGCACGCTTCAATACTATCTTAATTGATTTTGACCGTGACGTTTGGGGTTATATCGCGCTAAACCACTTCAAGCAAAAAACCATTGCTGGTGAGATTGGTTCTTCAACAATGCCTCACAAAGTTAACCCTATCGACTTTGAAAACTCTGAAGGTAACCTTGGCATTGCTAACGCTATCTTTGCCCATCTTGCACAAAAGCTACCTGTTTCACGCTGGCAACGTGACCTAACTGACTCAACCGTTTTACGTAATTTAGGTGTTGGTATGGGTTATGCGCTTATCGCGTATCAAGCTACGCTTAAAGGTGTCAGCAAGTTAGAAGTTAATGCTGAGCGTTTACTTGCTGAGCTAGATGATAACTGGGAACTACTAGCAGAGCCAATCCAAACGGTAATGCGTAAGTACGGTATCGAAAAGCCATATGAAAAGCTAAAAGATCTTACTCGTGGTAAACGCGTAAACAAAGAAATCATGGCTGAGTTCATCGATAACTTAGACTTGCCAAATGAAGTAAAAGCACAAATGAAAGAAATGACGCCAGCAAACTATATCGGTCGTGCTGAAGCGTTCATTGAAGAACTAAACTAAGTATAAAGCGACACCAGCTTTTTACTACTTGGTATAGAATAAGCGAAAGAGTGCACTCTTTCGCTTTTTTATTACTGGAATTTCCCTATGTATCAACTGCAAATTAATGACCTTACCTTCGAACAATTTCTTGCCCAGTATTGGCAAAAAAAGCCATTACTCATCAAACAAGGATTCCGAGACTTTGAAGACCCAATTGAGCCAGAAGAACTTGCCGGCCTTGCAACTGAAGAATGCATAGAATCTCGAATTGTTACTAATCATAATGATAACTGGGAAGCCCATCACGGCCCTTTTGAACAATTTGATTTACTCACCGATAGTAACAGCACGCTATTGGTTCAAGCCGTTGATCACTGGCACCCACAAGCCGCGGAGTTAATAGAAGCATTTAGATTCATACCAAATTGGCGCATAGACGATTTGATGATTAGCTTTTCGACTCCTGGTGGCGGTGTCGGTCCACACCTAGATCAATATGATGTCTTTATAATTCAAGGGCAAGGTAAACGTCACTGGAGAGTTGGTGAACGCGATAATGGCCTAAAGCAATTTGCACGCAATAAGAGTTTACTACAAGTAGAGCAATTCGAAGCAGTTATTGATGCGGTTCTTGAACCCGGTGATATCTTATATATTCCACCAGCTTGTCCTCACGAAGGTTACGCGGTTGAAGATGCTTTAAACTATTCGGTTGGTTTTAGAGCGCCTGATCAAAAAGATTTGCTTTCTAGCTTTGCTGACCACATCATTGATGTGGAAGCTGGAAAACGCCGTTTTAGCGACCCAGAATTACAACTCAGAGCGTCTATAGGCGAAGTGACCTGCGACGACCAACAGCAAATTAAGTCTCTTCTCAGCGCTTTAATTGAAGATAAGGCGCTATATAGCCAATGGCTTGGAAAAACACTCAGCGAACCAAAACATGAAATGGATCTAGCGCCATTAGACCCCGCTATTGACTCCCAAGCGCTTTTTGAAATTGCCAGAGAAAACCCATTGATTTATCGCGCAGGTGGGGTACGTGCCATTTACCAAATCGTTGACGATCATATTTTGTTCAGTGTTAATGGTGAAAACTATGAATTAGACCATCATTGTTTAGATGCCGTAAAGCAGCTAACCGATCAAGTTGTGTTTGAGTTTAATGCAATAATTCCTGCATTAAATAGTTTGGAATTTAAACAAACGTTAACTAAACTGATAAATGATGGGACCTACTTCATTGAAGACAGCGATCCAGCCGATGCTGACTTCGATGAGGGCTGGGAGTAGAGCCTGTTAGAACAAGATAGTCGCGTTCACAAAAATAACAATATGCCGCGAAAGCTTTGTGATTCATGGCTTTCGCAAGCTCTAGCTTGTCGCTAAACAGGGAATGCAGGTGTAATCTGTAGATGGGGGCAGTATGAGTTACAAGATCAGAAGAGTGAATTGGCAAACCAAAAAATTGGAGCTTAAGGCAATACGCGAGCGCGTATTTGTGTATGAACTTCATATTCCCAAAGAAGTTGAGTTTGATCAGCAAGATATTACTGCCGAGCACTTAATCATTATTGATGATTTGGATGGACCCGTGGGCACAGGGAGGCTTTGTGAAGACGGACTATTAAGTCGCATTGCTATATTCAAATCTCACCGTAATCGTGCTGCCTATGCTTCATTGATCGGGGGACTTGTCGATATCGCAAAAGACAAAGGCTTTGAGACCGTCTTTATTCAATGTATTTTGGATGAGGTGCCTGAATTTTTACAGTCAGGGTTTTCTGCACATGGGCATGTATTCATGGAAGCAGGCATTCCGAGACAGCGCTTGAAATGCCCTATTCAATCACTTAAAACCGACCCATTTACGATGCTTCATTAGCCCAAAGCTCATCTTTAGAGAAAAGCTCGTATAATCCGTGAGCTCGATTTACTAAGAGATTAGCAAACTGGGCTTGTGTCTTGTCTACTGGTTTTGCAGAAATGATCTCTTCCGCTTTCATTTGCCAGTGGAACGAAAAGTAACGCAAAGCTTCACGCGGTGTCGCTGCGGCAGATGCCTCAATATGGTCCGTCGGTAAGTTACCTGTGATAACCCAATACTTCTTGCCGTTTTGACCTTTAATTTTCCAAAGTGCAACCATTGGCTCAATATAGCGACACTCTTTTTCAAGAATACTTTGCGGTAGCACCCCTTTATCCGCGAGATGTTTTTGTGCAGCTTGCACGCAGCTACGTTGCCATTGTATTGACCTTTGGTGTTGCTGTTCTGGTGTTAACGCCTCTTGCTGCGGTCGGTTTTGTTCTTCACTCATTGTTCACCCTTTTCTTCTTTTTAGATTACCGAAAAGCATTTTACTCTATCGTTATTTACGCGGTGCGTTACATAGCAAATTATTCAGCAAATCGGTTTTGATTCCTATACACCAAGCACTCAAACGCTTGCGAAGTTACCTGATACTAAGCTTTTGCAGTCATCACGGCAATAAGAACTAAGGAACTTTGCGTTTATATGATTAATTACTGAGCTGTAAGTTTCGAGAAAGTTTCTTTTTATATTCTAGCCACATCAACATGATTACTTAAACTCAAGGAATACTGACTATGGCTAGATTACTATTAACGATCACTACTTCTCTTTCATTCTTTTGTTGTTCGTCAGCGTTTGCTGAACAGCAACCCCAATCAGAAGCGCTAAAATGGGGGATCGGCGGCGCTATTATTACTCAGGACCAAGGTTATATAGATATTGGAAATGAAACAGAGTTTGTACCGGCCATCGCCATACAATATGGCGACTTCAACCTACTAGGGCCAAGAGCAACCTATAAACTATATCAAGCCGAACAATTTGAAATCAGTGTGGGTGCTCAATTACGGTTAGATGGATTCGAGGCAGCTGATAGCAAGTTCTATACTGGCATGGAAGACAGAGATATGAGTTTCGATGCTGGATTTGAAGCAGAATATGATACTAGCTTTGGTGAATTTGGATTCGATTTCATGCATGACGTGAGTAGTACACACAAAGGCTATGAAGCCAGCGTAAGCTATGGTGTACCATTTAGATTTGCTGACGGCAGAGTATACCCGTATATCGCTGCGAACTTTCAAAGTGAAGACCTTGTTGATTATTACTATGGTGTCAGAGTAAACGAAGCATTAAGTTCTCGACCCTATTACCTTGGTGAATCCAGCACTGCACTCGAAGTCGGTATTCAAAGCGATTGGTATTTTGGTAAACATCATATGCTTAAAGCTGATGTTAGTTACACCAGTTACGGTGATGAAATAAAAGATTCTCCCCTTATTGATGCTTCTGGTAACGTACAAGTTTTGCTTGGGTATGTGTATGTTTTTTAGACTAGCAATAATAACGATCACCTTAACGCTTCAGGGCTGCAGTGATCCTTCAAACCTAGAGACTACTGCAGAAAAACGCTCAACGACGCTTATTTCAGTACCTGTAGAGTTAGCTACAACTATTCCGACGAAGCATTTTTATAGTCGTATCACAGGTAGTGATGTTGTCTATGTTGCTTCACTGTCACAAGGGAGAATTGAGTCTTTATATGCCTATTCGGGTCAATTAGTTAAAAAAGGAGACGTGCTAGCGTCCCTCTATTCTCCAAGACTTAGCGCTCAGCTGCGTGAAAAACAAGCGTTACTAGCCAGTTCTAAACGTACTGAGCAAAAGACGCAGATTGATTTCGACCGAGCTAAAAAGCTCTTTACGGAGAAGCTTATAGCAAATTCTGCGCTTGAGTCCGCAAGGCTTGCGTTTAATATTGCAACCCAGCAAGTCCAAGCAGCACAAGCTCAGGTTGAAGAGGCAAAAAATGCACTGAATGAGAACAAAATATTCGCTCGAAAGGAAGGTATCGTCACCAATATTTACGCTCGTTCAGGTGATGTCGTCTCTGCAGGACAGCCAATTTTCCAACTCCAGACATTATCTACGCTAAAGGCTGAATTTCAGCTCCCTGAACAAGAATTTATTGCTTTACAACTTAACCAAACCGTTCGCATAGCCATTCCTTCGCCAAGCAAAAGCCTAAGCGGTAAAATTATAGAGAAAGGTTTACCCTCTAATGCCGTTGGTAAGCTTTTTAAACTTATCGTCGATTTGGAAGTGAGTGACTCTGAACTAGTTGGCCTGCATAGTCGTCTTGAGCTCCCTATCACCAATACACCACTCTATAAAGTGCCAAGCAACGCAATCCACTATGATGCCTTGGGGCAAGCCTATGTGCTGGTTACTGAACCCAAGGTCCAAAGACGCGATGTGACTATTTTTGACAATGATGATAACCAAGTCATAGTCACAGCACCAAAACTGATGGGTAAAAACGTGCTCATCACATCGGAGGCCAAGTTAAATTTTAACTTGGCGCTATTGGAAGGTGAGTCTCATGAACAAAAGTAGAAGCTTATTAGTCCTATTCTCGCACTTTGTATTTAACCGACTTCAGCAGCGCTTATTTACAAGCATTACTGGCAGACCTATCAATAGGTTACAGGAGGAAGTTTATGGATAAGCTTCTCCCATCTAATTATTTCACTCCACGTCTAGTACTCGGGCTAACTCTGCTGCTTGTATTCACAGGTATTGTAGGCTGGTTTAAAGCAAAAAGTCAGGAGGACCCCAGCTTTCTCTATCGAAATGGCTTTATTCAAATTGTAAATCCAAGTGCTAGTGTCACTCAACTCAATGATGTCGTTGTTAAGCCACTTGAGCGACGTTTAGCAAAAATTGATGAGATTAATACCATACACGCACGGATAAAAACAGGAAGTGCCGTTATCGATATCGAGCTTAAAGAGCAAGTGTATAATACCGCTTTAGTTTGGCAACGCATCAAAGATGAAGTAGCACCACTGGGTGCAAGCTTAGCTGATAGCCAATTCTATGTAGTAGATCGAGCACAAGATACTCAAGGGATAGTCTTAACCGTGCGCACGGGAAAAGGATTAACAGCAGATAGGAAGCTCGCCCTCGAAGTACGTGATGAGCTTGAGTATCTCGACGTTGTGAGAAGTGCCTCGCTAGTAGGCGACCCCGGGCTTGAATTGGCTATTTTCTATTCTCAAGAGCGAATGCTCGCTTTTGGCCTCTCGCCAGCAGAGATTGCAAAACAGCTACGGGATGCCAATCAGCAAGATAGCCTTGGCGTATTGTCGCAAAATCTAAGTGCGCTATCGCTATTGCCTGTCAATCACCTGCGTAACGACGCTCAATTAAAAGACGTACAAATAACAACGCCTGACGGGTCAAAAATCCCACTCAGCACTATCGCTGATATTGGCTACCGGACTGCCCCAACTTCAAGCGAGCAATTTTGGCAAAATGGTCAACGAGTCATCGGTATTGCATTATCTCTACCGCCCAACAAACATAATATCGCTAACGCAGGGGATACTATCAAACAAGCTATTGCCGACATTAATGCACGATTTACAGATGCTCCCATTAAAATTGAGATTTTCCAGCCCGACTGGTCTCAAAAACGCCGTGAAGGATTAGTAAACTCTCTAATTCAAAGCTGTATCGCTATTTGCGTTGTTTTATTACTATTCCTTTCGGTACAAAGTGCGATTGTTATCAGTTTAACCGTACCCGCTATCGTGTTTTCTTCACTTGCGTTATTTATTACTTTCGATGGCGTTATTCACCAAATGACCATTGCCGGCTTGGTACTCTCATTAGGCTTGATGGTTGATAATTGCATTATCGTAGCTGAACGCTTGAGCTATTTACGCAGCAAAGGGTTTACGATGAGATCTTCCTTGGCGCACTCTGTGAACGAATTGAAAAAACCGCTTGCCGCGGCAACAATGACTACTATCGCAGCCTTCGTTCCCATGCTGTTGGCAAAAGGCAGTGTCGCTGATTTCATTGCTACTATTCCAGTGCTCGTTATCATCTGCATCTTATTGAGTTATGTTGCAGCACTACTACTGCTTCCTGTACTGTTTGTTTATTTCCCTATTTCCATCCCTTGGCTAGAAATGTGGCAGGAAACCGTTACTCAGAAGCTTTCAACATTTGGCTATCAGCTAGCTCATAAAACATTACAACATCCCGTATACACGATTGTGGCCGCTACTGCCATGCTATGCACTTTACTTTCGCTACCCAATGCCAACGGCAAGTTCTTCCCAAATGCTAACCGCAATCAGATTTATATTGACGTCCAATTGCCGTTAGCTAGCCACATAGAAGCTACAACCAAGACAGCAAATCAAATCGCCGAGTATGCCCTTCAGTATCCTGAAGTCAGCGAAGCGATGGTATTTAGCGGCTTTTCAGGTCCAAGGTTCTACTATAACCTTGCGCAAAAACCAAATGAATCCCATATTGCTCGAGTTGTATTAACGCTGCAGGATGATGTTAACCCGCCTGAATTTTCGCGCTTCATCGATAGTAATTTAAACAAGCAATTTCCTGAAATCTTAATCAACGCCCGTGAGCTCGGGCAAGGACCTCCTATTGAAAGCCCGATTGAGTTGAGGTTGAGTGGCAATGACCGCAATGCTCTATTCGCAAGCGCTGAAGCTATGCTTATGCACCTCAGACAGCACCCTAAAATCACCTCCCCATATCGTAATTATAGTTTGGGCGCTCCTACCATTAACTTAGAAGCTCAGCAACTTACCTTATCAGCCTTGGGTTTAGCACGCAGCGATATTGCCGAATATATCGCATGGCGTAGCTCTGGATTAAAAGTAACAACTCTTGATTATAATTTCGAACCGATAGATTTGATGATTGTTGACACTACTTCTAATCAAAGTAGTACTGATATTTTAAATACTCAAATCATGCTACCCAACCAACTAAGCATCCCCCTATTTGCAGTGTTGAATGCCGAGGTTATTGGCACACCACCATTTATTGAAAGGCGCGATGGCAAGTTTGTAATGTCTATAAAAGCGGATGTCGCTATGGGAAGTGACGAAGAAGAAATCCTCGAAGCGTTACAACCGACCTTGCTAAAAATCGCGCAGCAACATCATGTAACGTTAATGTTTGGTGGGGAATTGGAAGAATCAGAACAGGCTAATGGCGCTTTACTACAAACACTTCCTTTTGGAGTCGCATTGTTATTTGGGGCATTAATGTTGCAATTTAATTCATATCGTTTAGCAATATTGGTGATGTTTACTATTCCCCTCGGTGTTGTAGGAGCGCCGGCTATGTTATCTATCGTCGGAGTACCCTTTGGCTTTATGTCAATATTAGGTGTACTAGCACTTATGGGTATTGTGGTGAACAGCGCAATTTTGCTGATTGAGCATACACTAGAGTATTTAAATCAAGGCACAGAGCTATCGCAGGCAATTTGTTTATCGGTACAAACGCGTCTTCGTCCTGTTATAGTAACTACATTAACAACCATAGTTGGCATGTTGCCGCTAACTTCCAGTGCAAGCCCTTTGTGGCCACCATTCGCCTTTGCAGTAATTGGAGGTTTGCTGACTTCAACTTTGCTTATGATGCTGATATTGCCGCTTATACTGAAGTTTTTACTATCAAGTAAACGTTTTCAAAAACCACTACTAGAAACAGAAAATAAGGAAATATTGATTCAATGAGAGTGCTAATCACTGAAGACAATCAGCAGCTTGCGACATTTATACAGCAAGCAATTACTCAAGATGGTCACGCCGCTGATATTGCTGCAACTGCTGCACAAAATGAACAGTTAATGCAAAGCTGGCAGTATGATGCCCTTATACTAGATTTAGGCTTGCCAGATAAAGATGGTTTAGAGGTTATTCGCTCAATTCGAAAACAACAAAATGCATTACCAATTTTGATCCTCACCGCGCGTGGCAGTGTCGATGATCGCATCAAAGGGCTTGATTTGGGTGCAGATGACTACCTGAATAAACCCTTCGCGATTGACGAGCTTAAGGCAAGACTTCGAGCATTGCTGCGTCGCCCGAGTACCTACACCGGAAACCTATTATCACATAACAATCTTGCTGTTGATACAAAGGCACGTCGTGTCACCGTTGGCTGTGAAAATTTAGCGATGGGGAAAACGGAAGTTGCCATTTTAGAATATATGATCCGAAATGCAGGTTTAACCGTGGGCAAAGATGCACTTTACGATGCTATCTATGCCATGGGTTTCGAAGTAACGGATAATGCAATCCAAGTTGCAGTGCACAGGATCCGCAAAAAACTAGAATCGTCCAATGCACAAACAACTATCAATACACTGCGCGGTATAGGATATATTTTGACATGAAGCAACTTTCTCTCGCGAAAAAGATATTTCTGCATTTTTTTATAATTGGATCTGCTGTATTCAGCTTAATTGGGTTTGCCTTGTACCTTTTTTCAACCAACTTTGCCAATATGGCTGTTGAAGAAAGTATGGTTGGTATGAGTGAAGATATTCAAGAGCAACTCTACTTTGATAAGAACAATAAATTAATATATCAATCTGATGTTGTAGCTGAGAAATGGGGTTACGATGCTTTATACAACAACCTAGTATTTAGAGTCACACACGCCCAAACTGGTGCCGTCTTGCTGCAGTCCACAGCCAATGAGAGTAGCTCTGCAGCTTTGCAAGCATTGATTGCTACTGAAGACATCCCTGTCGGATATTCGCATCTTAGTGGCATAGACCGTTACCGTCTTCACGCTAACATCGATAATACTTCTGTCAATATCGATTTGGGCAGAAATGATCTGATTGGTGAGCTTGCCAACGAAGCGGTTATGCCCGCTCTGAGTCAAGTCTCTATTTTTATCATTAGCGCAGCATTTTTAGTATTTATGGTTGTTGGATATCTGTCTATTCGCTCTATTGTCCGACCCGTGAAAAGCGTTGCAGAACAACTCCAACGGATTAGACCTGAACAGCTTAATTTTAGGCTAAGTGAGCAAGGTCTCCCTGTTGAAATCGTTCCCATTGTGCATTCGTTGAATCAAGCGATGGCAAGAGTCGAAACAGGTTTTGATGAACAAAAGCGATTTGTTGCTAACGCAGCCCATGAGTTAAAAACCCCGCTTGCAATTCTCAATACCCGTGTTGAACTCGCCCAGTTAGATAAACACACCCACTCTGGTATTTTGGCGGATGTAAGTTATATGACACGTGTTGTACAGCAATTGTTAGACCTGTCTCGTGCACAGAGCCTTAACGCTTACGAAAAGCATTCGCTCAGTATTGTACCGTTAGCGAAAGAAGCCTGTATGATGCTGGCGCCATTATCTGTCACCATGGATAAACAGCTAGAACTGGAAATTGATGATACTGGAGAAGTAATTACAGGCGATCAGTCCTCCATTCATATCATGATAAAGAATCTCATCGAAAATGCCCTACGCCACAGTACTGAGCAAGCTCAGATTAAAGTAAAGGCCTCTGGAAAATATATCGAAGTTATGGATAGCGGCCCTGGGATCGATATCCAAAATTATGAAAAAATCTTCGAGCGTTTTTGGCGCAAAGAGCAGTCATCAATGACTGGCAGTGGCCTTGGTCTCGCTATTGTAAAAGAGGTGGTCGATTTACATCACGCCACATTAGATGTTACTTGTCAAAATTATATGGGTGGTGCGACCTTTTGTGTCACATTTAAATGACCAGCTCCAAACAGCGCCGTATTTATTTTCAAAAATTTTAGTCGGTAGATTGAGACCTCAAATCAATAACCAAAGAAAACCAAAGCTTTGTGGTTTTGAACTGCTGTATCGAAAATGAAGTTCACCGTTTCTATATAGGAAGTTTCCTTCGTATATGGTTCGTCACTAACAAGAAAAACCTGTCGACCCGACTCTAATTTTTCAAGAGGGACACTGTAGAATTCAGGCCAATCATCATTTTTGGGGATAGGAATAAATGCTTTATGATTAGATGGCGCCACATCTTCCATTATGTCTAGAAAGTCATCATGGCGAACCATCTCACCAAATTCTTGGCACAGCATTTCGTATAGATAACCGTAAATAAAGTTGTCTTCGTCGTCCTCATCTATACTCGTTCCATTTATAATATTCGCCATGCAAGCGGCATATCCCTTAACATCCAGCTCTTCTTCTTGCTCTGCAATTTCATCTCGATATTTGGATAAAAACCTATCCAAAAATTGCTGATCTTTACTTCCCCACACCGCTTTTACTTTTTCTGCATCAACTTGATATGCAATGACATTATAACTCATTAAAAATCTCCTTTTTAGTCGAACGACTTCTTGGTACTGCGTCAGCAATACTAAACCAGTAAAAAGTAACCAACTAACATAATAGATATTATGCCGGCAGCCACCGCAAACACTCCTCCAAAACTAAGGCTTACAGCTTCACTTTCGTTGTACTTCTCTGCTATAGGCTCAGTAATAGCAGACTCTGATTGATAAACCGAGCTAACACCATCATGTCGATTTGATAAATCGACATAACTATTGTCAGTATGAGCTCCAAGAGAGGGAGATTCATTTTTAAGGTCCGTATCAATAACCGCGCTATCGGTTGCTTCGACTTCCGCTACGTCTTCCAACGTAAATACTTTGCCAGAGCTAGCATCTTCTTCTTGACTGTCTTTGCTACAATCTTCTTTTACATGGTCAATCACTGCAGGCTCTGATCGTAAAACCGTTGAAGCTGGACTAACACGGTCATTTGTTAAATCAACATAGCTATCGCCAGTTTGAGTACTAAGAGGGGGAGATTCATTTTTAAGGTCCGTATCAATAACCGTGCTATCGGTTGCTTCGACTTCCGCTACGTCTTCCTGAGCTTCTAAATTATCGCATGTAGCCTGATGAGAGGATGCATTGAGTTCAACCAGTGTAGAGGGTTCATTGTCCAAAACTGGGTCTAACAGCACTTGAGCCATCAAAGCATCAATATTATCCTCTGGTAGCTCAGGCTCGAGCTCAGACGCGACATACTCGGGGTGATACAAAGTGACAATTGTTTCGTCAGGTGTAACTGTTTGTTCAAGCTTTTTGACAAAGTCGCATACTACACCATCGTGGGGAGCACTTACTTCAAGAACAGCCTTATCGGTATAAACATCACAAAGTTTATCGCCACAAACAACCTCATCTCCTTCTTTGACATAGATTTCAATAATTGTCGCACTATCTACAAAGTCAGGTAATGCATCAATCTGCACATCAATATTGCCTTTACCTTTGAACTCATGCTCGGCGGTGATGTCTTCATTACTGAGTAACTGATGAGTACTCTTCAGTTTAGGTGCAACCAAGTGGTTTAATTTTGCATCTGGAGTGATTGACATGATAAGTGCATCAGCTTCCAAAATATCTCCCTCATTCACCACAATTTTGCTTACATGACTTGCATCGGGAGCGCGCAGCTCCAACAGGACCTTGGCAGTTTCGATATCACATAAGATCTGATCCTTCGCAACTTGATTTCCTTCGGATACGTAGAGTTTTGTAATTTTTGCAGTGTCTATTAACTCAGGCAACACGGGTACTTTCAGTTCAATCGCCATAATTTCCCTATTACGTTTTAGTATAAAAGATGAGTTTCGAACACTCAGATGAAAAGGTTTGAGAACGCGTCGAATCTATTAAATCACCGTATTATAAAATGGGAACATATTCAAGATCCTCACTACTCTAGAGGAAAAGATATAGTGAACTGGCTACCTACGCCTTCTTGGCTATGGACCTCGATTTTTCCTTTATGCTCTTTCACAATTGCTTGAGTAACGGCAAGCCCCATGCCCGTCCCCTCGCCTACAGGTTTAGTCGTAAAGAACGGATCGAAAAGCCTAGGGAGCACATCTGCGTCAATACCAACTCCATTGTCGCTAATGCTTAAGATAATATCTTGATCTTTACCTAGTGCTAGCAACACTTCGATTGATTTGTGCGACTTGTGGCTCATGTCCACTGCATACTTCGCATTCACTAACAGGTTGATGATAGCTTGCTTTAACGCCCCCTCTTTGCAAGAGATATTTGGGACATCTTCAATCGCTACGGTTAGCTCGTATCCCTTAAGTTGGCCATGAAGTAAACGAAGCGTGTCTTCAATTATCTTTTTTAACGAAGCACTACTAAAGCTGTCATTATTTGAGCGGGAGAAATTCATTAAATCGTTTACTATGGCTTTAATTCGTTCACAGCCATGCAATGTATCATGAATGAGCTCAGGTAGATCATCTGCAATTTCGTCAAGGCGTTGTTTCAAATATATATCGACGAGGCGAGTTTCTAATTCACCACCTCTCAAATCATTCTGTTCAAGTAATTTAACAGTCTCAAGCAACTGTAATATCGGCGAGATATAAAAATTAAGTGACTCTAGGTTACCCGCCACATATGCCAATGGGTTATTTAATTCGTGTGCTACACCTGCTGACAATGTCCCTAATGTAGCCATTCGCTCATTGTTTATTAATACCGCTTGTTGATTCTTAAGCTGTTCTAGTTGACGTTCAAGCGTTTGGTTAGCCAAATATAAGGCACGTGTTTTCTCTTCCAGTAAGGACTCAACTTCATCACGTGCACGGCGCTCTCTTAAGTACGCCTTTTTATAATCGGTATCTTCAGACATCAACTAATCCAAATGAAGAATAAGTATGCAGTGGCTTGAACCCTTGTGCATACACTGCGGATGTTCAATTTTCAACTTTCGGCTATAAAACTGAGCAGCGCCATGAAGTAGGCCTTCCGCACAGAAACATAACTTACGACTTGAGCAATATTCTAGCACTATGGTTTTATCGTCTTTTACCATTGCGGAAATAGAAGGTAAGTTAGGTTCGTTATAAAGCTTTTTTACCTCCATATGTATCACACTATCGATAGATAAAACTAGTTCTTCAAATGATGTAAATTTTGATGAGATACCTTTATGTTTTTCCGCCAAAAATCCAAAAAGTGACTGTCCAAAAATGGCCAATACATCTGTTAATGGTTTTTCCAACTTATCAGCAACACCTTGTGCTAACGCAAACAACTCTGCATCAGGATAGGATGTAGGAGAAACATAAACCCTCCCCTCAGGGGCATGTGCTTCGAGTAACTCATCCCAAGCTTGCATGCCGATCGCTTCTACGACTAATTCTTCTAAGCCTCTAAATATCACACCACGCATTAAACGCTCCTAATTTTAGCCTGCGACGCTGTGATTTCACTACGAGTTATAGCAAGCTTTTGAAATACTTAACTTGTTCTGATATTAGCTAAGTGTAGAACAATTTTTGCAAAGTGATAGACATTCTATTGAGTGTGTGGAGCTTGAACATCAGACTCTGATTCTTCAACTTCATCTAGCTCGAGCAATTCAAGCATGCTCATATCGAGAAAATTATCTAGCTCCTCATTATGCGCAAATACCTTTTCTTTTATGCCTTGATAGTAGTCATTTACAATTCCAGCTAAATTACGCTCCATCCAGGTCTCGACTGAGTCCGAGCGCTTAAAAGTATCAGGATTTTCTTCAACATCTTCTAAAATGGATAGCCACATAGTTAGCTGGGTTCTAACAGGCGCGTCTTTGGATTGCTCCATGACATCATTCATCCAACCAAGCCCCTGATTTTCATAGGCTTTTATCAGCTGATTGTATAACCTACTTTTTTCGTTATCGTCAGCTGGTGCGCCCTTAAATTTAACGTAGTCTCTATTGTCAGTTCTAAAGTACTCTGTATTCTCATTTTCGTAATTCAGTTTACTCAATCTTGCAAACAGGTTATCCGGCTCACGCGTATCCACTTCGTTTAACATTTCTATAAAAGTAGTTCGGTCATTTGCCTTAACCAAGGTTGCCATATCGAGCATGCCACGACTCGTATCAAAATCAGAATTTGCTAAATGCGCGTTCAGATCTAAAAGATCACCGTCTGAAAATTTGTTATCAATGACAAATTTTGCATAGTCATTTAATAATTGGTTGTTCATGTCACCATACGCATTTACATCTTCAAAAAAGCCTAAACCTCTTACATTTAAATCGAAATCAGCATGGCCGTCTTTATCAAGCAGATAAGCTGGTAAATTTGGTTCCGCGAACACTTTATTGTTAGCTTGCTCCATCAGCTTAGACATGGTCTTCACCGTATCTTGTAATACCTCATCTGACATATTGCTAAGCTTATTTATTAGCTTGGTAGAATAATCATCCTTTTTTGGATCAAGTAAGTTGATAGACAACGACTCGACAATAAAGTCGGTGAGCTGACCAAGCTCCTCATCAGTTAACCTGTTAGCAACGTCAAGAAGTGCTTCTGTTGGTTTAAAGTGGGAAAACTTTATTTTTTGTTCTTCGTCTAAGCGATCGAAAATAGCTAGAAATTCGTCAATTTTCTCTCTTCCTTCAAAATCACCATAGGTATCTTTATAAATATGGCCATTTTCATCCGTTCCCATATGCTCTCGATGAATCCCATAGCGCTTAAGCCCAATCATACTGAGGTCTAGGTTGAGAAAAAATTCTTTACTGTATGTGACTGGTGATTGTGTGTAGGAAAAATCAATAGTTAATTCATTGTCTGAACTAAGTAACTGATTAGGATCATCGTCGCCCCTATTCGCTGCGACCTCTGTTACTTTTTCATGTAGTTTTTCTGACGAAGTTGAATTTATAAAACTACCGTTATTTATTTGATATTGTGACCTTATATTCATAACCTCTATCCTTGTTACAAATTCAATTTACTGCGGAGTTATTAAACGTTATCGACCCACATAAAGTAAACTTTACCCAATTTTGCTCCTTACTTGAGCTTTATCTAGTGTAGCTCGCCAAAATATCAAATCCACTAACGCTATCTTCAAAGTATCGCGCTTTTACCTCTACATATTCAGCATCACTGAAGAAGGACTCCATTGAAGCTTGATCAGGAAAATATATGGTAAAAAGTCTATTAGCTTGACACTGCCCCTCAGTTTGCAGGGTTGCTGCAATATGAAAATCGTTACTAAATCCACCACCATATTGTCTTAAGATTGGCTTCATCGCTTCACGATATTTGGCATACCGCTCGCTGTTATGAATTTCCATCGCCACTAACATTTCATACATAATTTAGCCCTTTTAGAGTAGTTATTATCTCAACATTGCTCATAAAGCTCTAGCGGCAGGCCATCAGGATCACTGAAAAAGGTAAACCGTTTGCCTGTATATTCATCTATTCGAACAGGCTCTACAGCAACTTGATTTTGCACGAGGTGTGCAATACAAGCATCAATATCCGATACGCTAAATGCCAAATGTCTCAGTCCTTGCGCCTCTGGATGTGAGGGTCGTTTTGGAGGATTTGGAAACGAAAACAACTCAATCTGGCTCCCATCAGGCAGCGCAAGATCTAATTTATAGGACGCTCTATCTTTTCGATAGTTTTCACGGAGTACATGCAAACCAAGTACTTCGGTATAAAACACTTTTGATCTTTGGTAGTCAGAACAAATAACAGCGACATGATGTATTCCAGATAACTTCAAGCACTTCTCCTCACTAATTTAAGGTCTTTTAAATAAAAAAGCGGCAATTTGCATTGCCGCTTCACACACTCAAGTAGGAACTTGGACTACATGTTGTAAAACCAAGCCTATTTTTTCATTACAAGCGAATGCCGCCGTCAATCTCAACGACACGTCCCGTAAAGAAATCATTTTCAATGATATATTTTGCTGTATGGGCAATTTCTTGCGCTTCACCCAGACGCCCTACCGGCTTCATTTTCACTAGGCGCTCTTTGGCTTCAGGCTTCATTGCATCGGTCATTTTTGTACGGATAACACCCGGTGCAATTGCGCCCACGCGAATACCAAAACGACCTAATTCTTTAGCCCAGCTGGTAGTCATCGCAACGACACCTGACTTTGCCGCTGAATAATTAGTTTGTCCCATATTACCAGCGCGTGCAACGCTAGACATATTAATGATCACGCCACCATTACCTGCTTCTACCATTTTGACAGCAGCTTCGCGGCCACACAGGAAAACACCTGTGAGGTTGACATCAATAACGGATTGAAATTGCGATAGCGACATTTTGTCGATGACTTGCCCATCTTTTGCTTTGAGTAGCAAACCGTCACGCAAAATACCTGCATTATTTATCAATACCGAAATATCGCCGAAGTCATTTACGATGGCATTAAACACATTTTCGACGTCTGATTCTTGACTAACATTAGCGACATACGTGTTAACTTGTGTGCCGAATTGAGCAAGTTCGTGCTTCGCTTCTGCTAAAACGTCTTCTTGCATATCAATCAGGGCAAGTTTTGCCCCATGCTTTGCCATTTCAGTCGCCATGGCAAGACCTAAGCCTTGCGCACCACCAGTGATCACAACTGTTTTATTGTTAATATCCATAGTGTCCTATTTCTCTGAATAAAGCTTAAAAATCGCACTAAAGTCTTCACTGCCTTTGCCTTGATTTTGCATCAAGTTATACAAATTCTTTGCAAGCGCCCCCATGGGCGTCGCAGAATTTGTTTGCTGCGCAGATTGCATCGCAAGGCCAAGATCTTTAGCCATTAAATCAACCATAAAGCCCGGCTTATAACCGTTCGAAGAAGGCACATTTTCTAGTACATCAGGACATGGGTTGTATAGCTCTAGCGTCCAGTTACGACCAGAGCTGTTTAGCATAATTTCGCTCAATACTTTAGGATCTAAGCCATGATCTACACCCATTTGCAGCGCTTCACTTGTGCCCGCCATAAGTATTGATAACAGCATATTGTTACATATCTTAGCGACTTGCCCTGCACCAATATCTCCAGCATGAAAAATGTTCTTACCCATATTGGTCAGTACCACATGCGCACGTTCAAAGTCTGCTTTATTACCGCCGACAATAAAAGTTAAGGTACCGGCCGCTGCACCTGCAACACCGCCAGACACAGGCGCATCGACAAATGAAATACCCGACTCTGCCAACTTGTTGCCAACAAACTGAGCAGATTCAGCATCGATGGTCGAGCAATCAATTACTTGTGTGTTTTTAGACAAATAATTAATTAACCCATCATCGCCTGTATACACAGCTCGAACATGCTTGCCTGCAGGCAGCATACTGATCACATAATCGGCTTCGCGACATACATCGCTCACAACCGTCGCTTTCGTTGCACCACTCGCTTCAAGCGTCGCAACAACCTCTGGGTTCAAATCGAATACACATACTTGGTGGCCAGCCTTTAACAGGTTAATCGCCATTGGACCACCCATGTTACCTAAGCCGATAAATCCTACTTGTGCCATTTAAGTCACTCCTTATAAGTCACGCAAAGGATGATCGTTTTCATCCCATCGAGGTGTGAAAAAACGTTCTATTGCGTCATTTGGAATCTCAGCAACCGATTTAAACCGCCAATTTGGTTTGCCATCTTTATCGATAAGCAGCGCACGAACACCTTCTTGAAACTCACCAAACTCGCCAGCCGTTACCGACATACCTAACTCCTGCTTAAAGCAGTCTTTGAGTGTTTTACCTTCACTTCTAGTAAGCTGCGCTTTAACCAATGCTGCGCTCAATGGTGAACCATGTTTTAACGCAGCCTGTGCCTTGCTTAGCCATTTGTTGTCAGTGCTATCCAACGCTAAAATAAACTCAACCTGCTCTGATAAAGTATCTTTCTCATCAAGCGCTTCGAATACCTTGATAAGCGGTTTAATTTCGCTTTTTGGCGGCGCATGAGAGGCTTCATCTAGTGACAACAACAACTGCGTGAGCTTTTCATGATTTAATACATTGGTTTTGCCCCAGTTCACTTCAACTAGGTTTTGTAATAGTAAGCTCAGCTTTTCTGAGTCCATAAAGTGGTCGGCGAGCCCAACCAGCTTGGCATCCGCAGCGTTAATGTTTGCAGCGGTGAGCCCCAAGAATAGTCCAACGCCTTTTGGCATCTTATTGAGGAAATAGCTCCCTCCCACATCAGGGTATAAGCCAATGGTGATTTCCGGCATAGCAATGCGCGACGTTTCGGTCATCACTTTATGGCTTGCACCAGCCGTTAAGCCCAGTCCACCACCCATGATGATGCCATTACCCCAAAGTAGGATTGGTTTATCATAGTTATGGATTTGATAATCTAACCGATATTCTTCACTAAAAAAGGTTTCAATTAATGCATTACTCGTATCAGACGACATTTCGCGATATAAACTCACGACATCGCCGCCGGCACAAAACGCCTTCTCTCCAGCACCTTTTAGCATAACCATTGCTATTTGCGGGTCGTTTGCCCAAGCGTCAAGTTGTGGCGCGAGCAAACGGATCATATCGAGGTTTAAGGCATTTAACGCTTTTGGTGCATTTAATGTCGCCAGCGCTATTTTCATCCCGTTATGGCACGTTGCCTGTTCGAATATAACCGGCGCCTCCTCGTGATTTATTAGCTCAAATTCAGTCATTAGCCATTTACCCAATTCGCTTTACGCTTCTCTAGAAACGCGTTTACGCCTTCTTTTTGATCTTGCGTATCGAATAGTGTTACGAAGAGTTCGCGTTCCAGCGGCAATGCGCTATTGATTGTGCCAGTGCGACCTTTTTGAATGAGGGCCTTACAAGCTGTGACCGCAACTGGACTTTGATCTTCCACTTTCTTAGCAAGCTCAAGCGCAGCCTCCAGTGCTTTACCCTGCTCGACCACTTCTTCAACTAAGCCAATTTGCTGTGCTTTATCAGCTTTTAAGCGTTCACCGCATAAAATCATACGTTTTGCCCAGCCTTCGCCCACAAGCCAAGACAAATTTTGTGTGCCGCCAGCACAAGGTAACAATCCGACTTTCGCCTCAGGAAGTGCCATTTGGGCTTGAGCTTCGGCAATACGGATATCGCATGCTAGTGCGACTTCTAAGCCGCCACCCATTGCAAAACCATTGATAGCAGCAATTGATACGCCTCTAAAGTCGCTGAGTGTTTCAAATGCTTCGCCAAATACTCGAGACATATCCGCAGCGACCCCTTTGTCGCCGTCGGCAAATACGTTTAGATCCGCACCGGCTGAAAAGAACTTTTCGCCTTCACCAGTGATCACTAAAGAATAGATTTCTTTATCTGCGTTCAATTCGATTACTAGATTTTTAAGTGCAGTTAGTGTGCCTTTTGTCCACGTATTCGCAGGTGGATTTGACATAGTAACAACGGCAGTATGGCCTTGTTTTTCGAGTTTTAATTGTGCAGTCATGATGCTCTCCTTATAGGACGCTTGCCGCGCCTTCAGCTAAGATCCGACGTGCAATAATTACACGCATGATTTCGTTTGTACCTTCAAGGATCTGATGTACACGTACGTCACGTAGGTGGCGCTCCAGTGGATACTCTTTGATATACCCGTAACCACCATGAATTTGCAGTGCATCATCACACACCTTAGTACCTACATCAGTGGCAAAGCGCTTTGCCATAGCGCAATAAGTGGTCTTTTCTGGGTCGTTGCTATCCAGTTTAAATGCCGCAAGTCGAACCATTTGGCGCGCAGCCACAAGTTCTGTATTCATATCTGCAATTTTAAATTGAAGTGCTTGGAACGCCGCTAAAGGTTTGCCAAACTGAGAACGCTCTTGCATATACTGCTTGGCGGTATTGAGCGCCTGCTGGGCTGTACCAATCGAGCAAGTTGCAATATTAATACGACCACCATCAAGGCCTTGCATCGCAAATTTGAAGCCTTCTCCTTCTTGGCCTAGCAGGTTTGCGGCTGGGATACGGACATTTTCAAGCGTGATAAGGCGCGTAGGTTGAGCGTTCCACCCCATTTTCTCTTCTGCTTTGCCATAAATAACGCCGTCAGCATCGGCAGGTACAACAAATGCCGAAATACCTTTTGGACCGTCTTCACCGGTTCTTGCCATTACCACCAATACGTCGGTTTCACCTGCCCCTGAGATAAACATCTTAGAGCCAGACAAAACGTACTCGTCGCCTTCTTTTATTGCTTTTGTTTTCAGCGATGCGGCATCTGAGCCAGAACCTGGTTCAGTTAAGCAGTAAGAAGCCAGTAGCTCACCTGTTACCAACTGATCCATATATTTTGCTTTGGTTTCTTCCGTTGCAAAGCTCGCTATCATCCACGTTGCCATGTTATGAATAGTCAACATGGCGGTTGTTGCTGTACAACCCATAGAAAGTTGCTCAAAAATAATACTTGAGTCAAGGCGAGATAAACCCAGACCACCGGCCTCTTCTGGCGTATATAGACCGCAAAAGCCAAGCTCACCTGCTTTTTGAATTACGTCTTTTGGAAAAATGTGCTCTTGATCCCATTTTGCAGCATGTGGAGCAAGCTCGCTCATTGCAAATTGGTGCGCCATATCGGCAAATGCTTGTTGATCTTCGTTTAGGTTAAAGTCCACGCTAGACCTCTCTTGCTGTTCTGACACCCTGAATGTGTGTCTGTAATTCTTATCGTTTTGGTAAAAAATAGCGTGCTCCCCCTGCAGAGCACACTATGCAATATGAGTTATCTAAGGTTGATACTCATATTTGGACCACTGACAGCCTCATCGTCAAACCAGCGTGAGGTAATTGTTTTGGTTTCTGTATAGAAACGCACGCCTTGCTTACCATAGGTATGTTGGTCGCCGTAGAATGAGTTCTTCCAACCGGTAAATGAGAAGAACGGCAATGGCACTGGAATAGGAATATTAATCCCTACCTGACCCACTTCAATTTCACGCTGGAACTTGCGTGCTGCGCCACCGCTTGCGGTGAATAATGAGGTGCCATTACCGTATGGGTTGTTATTAATAAGCGTAATTGCTTCATCTAAACTATCGACAAATACACAACAAAGGACTGGGCCAAAGATTTCTTCTTTGTAGATATCCATGTCAGTTGTGACGTTTGAAAACAGCGTTGGACCTACCCAGTTACCATTTTCATAACCCTCAACGGTAAACTCAGAGCCATCTAGCAAACACGTTGCGCCTTGCTGCTTACCACTGTCAATCAGCGATAGAATGCGCGCTTTAGCTTGCGGCGTCGTTTGCGGACCATAAGCAGCTTCTGGGTCATCCCACACGCCAGGACGAACCTTCGCCATAGCGTCTTTTAGTTCATCGACCCACTGTTGTGATTGGCCAACAAACACGGCAACTGAGATCCCCATACAGCGCTGACCACCCGCGCCGACCGAAGAGCCAACCAGGTTATTTATCACTTGTTCTTTTTTCGCATCTGGCATGATAACCATGTGGTTTTTTGCACCAACACACGCTTGAACGCGTTTGAGATTTTGCGTACCTTTGCTGTAAATGTACTGACCAACACCACAAGAACCCACGAAAGAAATCGCGCGAATTTCCGGCGCTTCAAGGATTTGGTCGACCTGATCCTTACTACCGTGTACTACCTGTAGTACGCCTTTTGGCGCACCGGCTTCTTCAAACAGTTCAACCAAGCGCATTGGCGTTAGTGGATCTTGCTCTGATGGCTTAAGTACAAAGGTGTTACCGCATACAATTGCCATTGGGAACATCCACAGTGGGATCATCGCTGGGAAGTTAAATGGCGTAATACCCGCACAAACGCCTAGCGGTTGGGTATATGAATAGGTGTCGATATTTCGGGCAACGTTTTCTACCGTCTCGCCCATCATCATTGAAGGGGCATTACATGCTTGCTCAACCACTTCAATACCACGCCATACATCACCTTTCGCATCTTCAAAAGTTTTACCTAGTTCATGGCAAATGATGGTTGCGATTTCTTCTTGATGCTCTTTAAGAAGCGCTGCATAACGCATCATAATTCGCGCACGCTCAGTTACCGGAACATTACGCCACGTTTTAAATGCTTCTTGAGCTGAATGAATTGCAGCCTGTACTTCTTCGTTAGTAGCACAAGGTACTTTTGCTAACACTTCTTGATTAGCCGGATTAACAACGTCTAACCATTTGTCAGACTGAGACTGTGAAAATTCACCGTTGATGTATAAAGGTACTTGGTGCATGAAGCACTCCTCCCCATAAAACGAGTTTATGCGCTGCGTGAATGATTAGAATTATGGAAAACGCAGCGCCCCTTGAACGAAATAAATTGCAGTAACTTACACTTCTACCGCGAGTGCTACAGCTTCACCACCACCGATACATAGTGACGCAACGCCTTTTGATAAGCCGCGGTTTTTTAGTGCATGTATGAGTGTAACTAGGATGCGAGCACCGCTTGCACCGATTGGGTGACCTAGTGCACAAGCACCACCGTTGACGTTGACTTTGTTGCTATCTAACTGCATTTCGTTGATAGCCAACATAGTCACCATCGCAAACGCTTCGTTGATTTCCCAAAGATCAACATCTGCTGTCGACCAACCTGCTTTTTCAAGCAGCTTATTCATCGCACCGACTGGTGCCACAGTAAACTCAGCAGGCGCTTGTGAGTGAGTTGCATGGGCAACAATCTTACAAAGTGGTGTCAAACCATGCTTTTTCGCTTCTGATTCACTCATTAAAATCAGCGCTGCTGCACCGTCAGAAATAGACGAGGAGTTGGCGGCTGTGATAGTACCGTCTTTTTTAAATGCTGGACGAAGTGATGGAATTTTGTCTGGACGCGCGTTACCAGGTTGCTCGTCAGTATTAACCTCAACATCCCCCTTACGCGTACTCATTACATGAGGGGCAATTTCATTGCCAAAGCTGCCATTTTCGATTGCGGCGTTTGCTTTACTTAGTGAGCCAAGTGCAAATTCATCCATGTGCTCGCGAGTAATGCCATATTCATCGGCAGTAGCCTGTGCGAAGCAACCCATCGCTTTGTTGTCATAAGCATCTTCTAAACCATCAGCCATCATATGGTCTTTGATTTCGCCATGACCCATGCGCATTCCGCCACGGGCTTTTGGAATAAAGTAAGGTGAGTTAGTCATGCTTTCCATGCCGCCAGCGATAGCAGAGTTAATGCTACCTGAGCGGATGAGATCATGCGCGAACATCGCTGCTTTTAGACCCGAGCCGCACACCTTGTTAATTGTCGTCGCTCCCGTCGAGCGTGCAAGCCCCGCGTGTAGCATCGCTTGACGCGCTGGCGCTTGACCAAGGCCTGCAGGTAAGACACAGCCCATGATAACTTCATCTATACTCGCGTCACTAAGACCTGTTTCATTCATTACTGCTTTAATTGCAGTCGCACCTAAGTCTGTCGCGGTTGCGTCAGATAGGCTTCCCATAAAGCCACCCATTGGTGTACGCTTAGCAGCGACGATGACAACAGCTTCGTTACTCATTGCAAAACTCCTGTTTACAAGCCAATCTTGGCTTGTTAAAAATTAACTCTGTATTCGAGCATACATAATATTTACGTTTACGCCAACGTAAATCTAAAATCAAGCCAAACGAGATCAGTGAAAGTGTAAAGCTAACTTGCACAAATTTGTTTCCAAGGCTTATTTTCTCTAGCTGTAATGAAGATTTGATGACAATTCGAACGGACAGAATATTCCTTTTATAAGACTAAAGAAGGATCTGCTATTCTTACTTTACCTTTACGTAAACTTCACTTATATTGGTCTAATCAGTGACGTTGTAAGTGTAAATAAAAATGCAAGAAATTAATGAACCTACCTATTCAATCAGCGAGTTAGCTAAAGAATTTGATATTACTACTCGCAGTATTCGTTTTTACGAAGACCAAGGACTCCTTTCTCCTAGGCGTCAAGGACAAACGCGTATTTACTCAAAACGTGACAAAGTTCGATTAAAACTGATCCTTCGCGGAAAACGTCTTGGTTTTACACTTGCTGAAACTGGCCGACTATTTGAGCTTTACGACGCCGACAAATCAAGCGAAAAGCAACTTAAAACCATGTTGCAACTCATTGAAGAGAAAAAAGCCGATTTAAGCCAACAAATGGACGACATTAAAGTTGTCTTAATGGAACTAGTGACGGCTGAGCGCCGTTGTCGCGACACCCTACACGAGCTCGAAAAATAAACTCTCACAACAGGATGAATACCGATGAGCACAGTATCTTTATATAAAGAATTAAACTTTGGACTAGGCGAAACAGCAGACATGATCCGTGATCATGTGAATAGCTTTGCGACCAGTGAAATTGCCCCACTGGCTGAAAAAACAGATCAAGAAAATGCATTTCCAAACGAAATGTGGCCAAAGTTTGGCGAAATGGGCCTACTTGGGATCACCGTTGCTGAAGAATTTGGCGGCTCAAACATGGGTTATCTTGAACACGTTATTGCAATGGAAGAGATAAGCCGTGCGAGTGCATCAATTGGCTTAAGCTACGGCGCGCATTCAAACCTATGTGTGAACCAAATTAACCGTAACGGCAACCAAGCCCAAAAAGAAAAGTATCTACCAAAACTTATCAGCGGTGAACACATCGGTGCGCTAGCGATGAGTGAGCCCAATGCTGGCTCTGACGTGGTTTCAATGAAACTGCGTGCTGAAAAGCAAGGTGACAAGTTCATCCTAAACGGTAATAAAATGTGGATCACCAACGGTCCAGATGCCGACGTTTTTGTGATTTACGCAAAAACCGATATCAATGCAGGCCCTCGCGGGATCACCGCCTTTATCGTCGAAAAAAGTTTCCCTGGTTTTTCAACGGCACAAAAGCTAGACAAACTTGGAATGCGTGGTTCAAACACCTGTGAGCTGGTATTCGAAAACTGCGAAGTACCTGCAGAAAACATTCTTGGCGAATACAATGAAGGCGTTAAGGTACTCATGAGTGGCCTAGACTACGAGCGTGTGGTATTGGCAGGCGGTCCGCTTGGTATTATGCAGGCTTGTATGGATGTGGTAGTACCTTATATTCACGAGCGTAAACAATTTAACCAATCTATCGGTGAATTCCAGCTGGTGCAGGGCAAAGTTGCTGACATGTACACGCAAATGAACGCCGCACGCTCATACGTTTATACCGTGGCGAAAGCCTGTGACCGTGGCGAAACCACACGTAAAGATGCTGCTGGAGCGATTTTATATGCCGCAGAACTTGCAACCAAACTTGCACTTGATGCCATTCAGCTACTAGGCGGAAACGGTTATATCAATGAATATCCTACAGGTCGACTACTTCGCGATGCCAAGCTGTATGAAATTGGCGCTGGTACGTCGGAGATCCGCCGTATGCTTATCGGACGTGAGCTATTCAACGAAAGTCGCTAGGAGTGCTACATGACGGTACTAAATTCTGCGGTTAATCCGCATGATCCCCAGTTTAAGGCAAACAGCGATGCGATGGCATCGCTGGTTGCTGATCTTAAAGATAAAGTCGCCACACTAAGCCAAGGTGGTGGTGAAGCGCTCATCGCTCGTCACCAAAGTCGCGGTAAATTATTTGTACGTGACCGAATTGAAAGCTTGCTTGACGAGGGCTCGCCGTTTTTAGAAATTGGCCAATTCGCCGCGTTTGGGGTTTACGAGCAAGATATTCCTTGTGCTGGTGTAGTCGCCGGGATCGGACGCGTTAAAGGCGTTGAATGCATGATTGTGGCAAATGATGCGACGGTAAAAGGGGGAACCTATTTCCCTATTACTGTAAAAAAACACCTAAGAGCGCAAGAAATCGCTGAGCGCTGCCATCTTCCTTGCATCTATTTGGTGGATTCTGGCGGTGCAAACTTGCCAGAGCAAGATGAAGTGTTCCCAGATAAATTGCATTTTGGTCGGATTTTCTACAATCAAGCTCGTATGTCTGCAAAGGGGATCCCACAAATAGCTGTGGTCATGGGATTATGCACCGCCGGTGGCGCATATGTACCAGCGATGGCTGATGAAAGTATTATCGTCAAAGAACAAGGCACCATTTTCTTGGCAGGGCCACCGCTTGTTAAAGCGGCCACGGGTGAAGAAGTGAGTGCAGAAGACTTAGGCGGCGCAGATGTTCACTGTAAAGTCTCAGGTGTAGCCGATCACTATGCAGAAAATGACGAGCATGCGCTTTCTATCGCAAGACAGTGCGTGTCACGCCTTAACCATCAGCGCCCTACTCGCCCACTCCTTCAAGATGCCAAACCACCACGGTATGACATCAGTGAGGTGTATGGCATTGTCGGTACGGATCTGAAAAAGCCATTTGATGTGCGCGAAGTCATTGCCCGTATCGTGGACGATTCTCAGTTTGATGAATTTAAACGCTACTTCGGCGAAACACTCGTGACTGGTTTTGCTGAAATTTATGGTCACCCTGTAGGGATCGTAGCAAACAACGGTATTCTCTTTTCTGAATCCGCGCAAAAAGGCGCACACTTTATTCAACTCTGTGCACAGCGTAATATTCCGCTGCTGTTTTTGCAGAATATTACTGGATTTATGGTTGGCCAAAAATACGAAGCGGAAGGTATCGCTAAGCACGGTGCAAAAATGGTAACAGCCGTTTCCTGTGCTGATGTGCCTAAGTTTACAGTATTGATTGGCGGCTCATATGGTGCTGGTAACTATGGCATGTGTGGTAGAGCCTACGAGCCAACCATGATGTGGATGTGGCCAAATGCACGGATCTCGGTAATGGGTGGTGAGCAAGCTGCGGGCGTATTAACGCAGGTTAAACAAGATGGTTTAGCGCGTAAAGGCCTTAGCATGAGCGATGCCGAAGTGAGCGAATTTAAAAAGCCAATTATCGAGCAGTACGAAAAGCAAGGACATCCATACTATGCCAGCGCAAGGCTTTGGGACGATGGCGTTATCGACCCTGCGGATACGCGCACAGTACTTGGTCTTGCCTTAGAGGCTGCGAGCAATGCGCCGCAAAAAGAGTCTAAATTTGGCGTCTTCAGAATGTAAGGAGCACTTATGCCTGTCACTTTAAATATCACAAAAAGCAAAGTGGCGATTTTAGAGCTAAGTCGCCCAGAAAAACATAATGCCTTCAATGCGGAGGTGATTGCCGAACTCATTAAGAATATCGAATATGCCAGCAGCCTTGATGTCAGAGCGCTGGTATTAAAAACCGAAGGTAAACACTTTTCAGCAGGGGCTGATCTGGCGTGGATGAAATCCATGGCAGACAACGACTATGACGAAAACGTCGCTGATTCTTTAGAACTTGCTAAATTAATGCAAGTACTGGCTACTTGCCCTCACCCTACGCTGTGTTTGGTGCAAGGTGCCGCTTTTGGTGGTGCACTTGGGTTAATCGCCTGTTGTGATATCGCCATTGCAGAGCACAACTCTAAATTTTGTTTAAGTGAAGTCAAGCTTGGTCTTATTCCGGCTGTGATTAGTCCTTATGTCATTAAAGCCATTGGGGAGCGCCAAGCGCGACGCTATTTTTTAACAGCCGAAGTATTCAATGGTGAAAAGGCGCTAGAAATGGGTTTAATTCACGAATTGAGCGATGATTTAGCAAAAAGCGAAGCGGATTTTCTCAATACCTTGCTTAACAATGGTCCTGCTGCTGTGAAAAGCGCCAAAGCACTGATCAACGAAGTTGCAGGTAAAGAGATAAATGAAGCGTTGATCGCCCATACCGCAAAGCGTATCGCTGAAATTAGAGTAAGTGACGAAGGCCAAGAAGGGCTTAGCGCCTTTTTCGATAAACGAGCACCACGCTGGCAAACCGCCGCAAGCGAATAGGAGTCAACATGCTAACTAAAATTCTAGTCGCGAACCGTGGTGAAATTGCCTGCCGCGTGATGCGCACCGCAAAGAAATTGGGCCTAACCACAGTGGCAGTTTATTCTGATGCAGATGCCAATGCGATGCATGTGAAAACAGCTGACGAAGCCTATCATATAGGTCCGGCACCAAGTAAAGAGTCTTATTTGGTTGCGGACAGAATTCTTGAAGTCGCCAAAGCGGCGGGCGTCGATTGCATCCACCCAGGTTATGGTTTTTTATCTGAAAATGAAGTATTCGCAAAAGCGTGTGAAGCGTCAAACATTGCGTTTATTGGTCCGCTGGCAAGCTCTATTGAAGCGATGGGTTCTAAGACCCGAGCCAAGGAAATCATGCATGACGCTAATGTGCCTCTAGTTCCTGGGTATTATGGTGACAAACAAGAAGATGACTTCTTGCAAGCCGAAGCGGAAAAAATCGGCTTTCCAGTACTTATCAAAGCCGCTTACGGCGGTGGTGGTAAAGGCATGCGGGTAGTACGAGAAAGCAGCGAGTTTTTATCGGCACTACATGGCGCTAAACGTGAAGCTGCAGCGAGTTTTGGCAATGATTTAGTACTGCTTGAGCGTTTTGTTGATAAGCCTCGTCACGTTGAAGTACAAGTTTTTGCCGATAGTCACGGTAACTGTGTTTACCTCGGCGATAGAGACTGTTCACTACAGCGTCGTCACCAAAAAGTGATTGAAGAAGCGCCCGCGCCTGGTTTGAGTGATGCTATGCGCAAAGCCATGGGTGAAGCAGCAGTACGCTGTGCGCAGGCGATTAATTATCGCGGCGCAGGTACCGTGGAGTTCTTATTATGTGGCGACGAGTTCTTCTTTATGGAGATGAATACTCGCCTGCAAGTAGAGCACCCAGTGACAGAAATGGTGACTGGCCTCGATTTAGTCGAGTGGCAACTGATGGTTGCAGCGGGTGAACCGCTACCGCTTACTCAACAGCAGGTTTCGTTGTCTGGTCATAGTTTTGAAGCGCGCATTTACGCAGAAGACCCTGAAGAGAACTTTATGCCGTTTTCTGGTGTACTTTCACACCTTAGCTTTCCTGAAGCCAAAGATGGCGTAAGAATTGACACTGGCGTGCAGCAAGGCGATGAGATCAGTCCATTTTACGACCCTATGATCGCAAAGCTTATTGTTTATGGCAAAAATCGTGAACAAGCGTTACTCAAATTAAAATCGAGTTTAGAGCAAGTACACCTGTGTGGTTTAAAATCCAATATTGCATTTTTGCATCACTTAGCAGGCCACCCTACTTTTACAGCAGGTGCACCTGATACCCACTTTATCGACACACAAACTGAGGTACTAACTCAATCGAATACGCCGCTGGATAAAATGGTGTTATTAGCAAGTGCGGCCTATCTTAGCCACCAACAACCATGTAAAAACACGGTATGGGGAAACTTAGGCTTTAGGCTTAACCAAACCGCGAAAGTGGATTTACCATTTGCAGTTCATGTCGCCTGTGCCTATCAATCTCAAGGTGCTTGGAAGGTTTCGTTTAACGAGCAAATCCACCAAATTGAATGTGAATTAAATGGACACCAGTTAACAGTGGTGATTGATGGTGCACGATTACAGGCCAGTGCCATTGTGACCGAAACCGCGATCACTATTATGTATGGCCCGTATCAACATACCGTTGAACTCAAGTCAAAGCATTACATTAGCGATCATGAGCACGAAGCCGCACCGCTGGCAGCGCCATTGAACGGCACCGTGGTTAAGCATTTGTTAGCCGTCGGTACCCAAGTCAATAAAGGCGATGCCGTTGTGATAATCGAAGCCATGAAGATGGAATATACGCTCAATGCACCATTTGATGGCACGCTCACTTCATACTGCTTTGCAGAAGGCGAGCTGGTCAGTCATGGCGATATGCTGGCGATTGTTGAGGAGCAAGACTAATGTCTCAGTATCCGGCTAAGGTCAAAATTGTAGAAGTTGGCGCACGGGACGGCTTACAAAATGAGGTCAGTGTTGCCACAGAAGCTAAAATCTCACTGATTAATGCATTAAAAAATGCTGGCCTCAAGCACATTGAAGCAGGTGCATTTGTGTCACCCAAATGGGTGCCACAAATGGCCGACTCAGCAGCGGTGATCCAAGGCTTTGAGCGTAGTGAAGGCGTTGAAATAAGCGCCCTAACGCCAAACCTTAAAGGCGCCGATCTTGCACTAGAAAATCAAGTCGACGAATTTGCCATTTTTACTGCCGCCAGTGAGGCATTTACGCAAAAAAACATCAACTGCACGATTGAACAAAGTATTGAACGCTTTCGCCCCGTTGTTGAACTTGCACAAAAAAACAACATAAAAGTAAGAGGTTATGTTAGCTGCGTGGTTGGCTGCCCATATCAAGGTGAAGTTCAACCAGAACAAGTTTTAGCGGTATGTAAACAATTGTTGTCACTTGGTTGTTATGAAATCAGCCTAGGCGACACCATAGGTGTTGGTACACCTAAAAAAGTCCAGCAGCTGCTCACCTTGTTACTGCAACATATCCCTGCTGACAAGCTTGCAGTGCATTTCCATGATACTTACGGACAAGCGTTAACGAATATTCACACAGCCCTACAAATGGGGATCGCAACTGTTGATAGCGCCGTTGCAGGTCTCGGTGGTTGCCCTTACGCCAAAGGCGCGTCAGGAAATGTTGCCACTGAGGATGTAGTTTACTTGCTGCAAGGGCTTGGCATTGAGTGTGGAATTGATTTAGAAAGGCTAGCAAAAGCAGGATGGGCAATTTGTGATGCGCTAGGCAAGACACCAAGTAGTAAAGTGTCGTTGGCACTCAAACAAACTTGTCAATCTTAAAACAATAACATTATTAGGAGTGGGCTTATGGCCGGTTTCGATAAAGTCGTATCGAGCTACAGCAAAGCGATGGCGGGTCTTAAAGACGGCGATACTATCATCGCAGGTGGCTTTGGTTTGTGTGGTATTCCAGAAGGCTTAATTGCAGAAATTAAACGCCTGCAAACAAAAGAACTTACCGTGGTTTCAAACAACTGTGGGGTCGACGACTTTGGTTTAGGTATTTTGCTTAAAGATCGTCAAGTTAAGAAGATCATCGCCTCTTATGTTGGTGAAAATGCGCTGTTTGAACAACAACTTCTCGATGGCATTATTGACGTTGAATTAACACCACAAGGTACGCTTGCAGAGAAGATGCGCGCTGGTGGTGCTGGGATCCCAGCTTTTTACACAGCAACAGGGTACGGTACTCCCGTTGCTGAAGGTAAAGAAGTAAAAGAATTTGATGGCCGACCATATATTTTGGAAGAATCAATTACTGGTGAATTTGCCATTGTTAAGGCTTGGAAAGCAGATCGCTATGGCAACTTGGTGTTCCGCCACACAGCTATGAACTTCAACCCAATGGCAGCGACTGCCGGAAAAATCACCGTAGCAGAAGTTGAAGAAATCGTAGAACCGGGTGAACTTGAGCCGAGTCAAATCCACACCCCAGGTATTTATGTCAATCGCGTGATCAAGGGTAACTTTGAAAAACGTATTGAACGTGTCACAACGCGCAAATAGGAGGCTATCATGGGTTTAAATCGTGAACAAATTGCGATGCGCGTGGCGCAAGAGCTTGAAGACGGTTACTACGTTAATTTAGGCATAGGTATTCCAACCTTAGTGGCTAACTACGTGCCAAAAGGCATCGAAGTGATGCTGCAATCGGAAAACGGCTTGTTAGGTATGGGTCCCTACCCAACCGAAGACCAAGTTGACGCCGATATGATCAACGCGGGTAAAGAAACCGTGACAGCAGCAACAGGTGCAGCAATTTTTAATAGTGCGGAAAGCTTTGCCATGATCCGTGGTGGTCATGTAGACTTGACGGTACTAGGTGCATTTGAAGTTGATCAACAAGGCAATATCGCGTCTTGGATGATCCCGAAAAAATTAATCAAAGGCATGGGTGGTGCAATGGACTTAGTTGCTGGTGCACGCAACATCATAGTGACCATGACCCATGCTAGCAAACACGGTGATTCTAAATTGCTTGAATCATGCACATTGCCGCTAACCGGCGTAAATTGTGTAAAGAAAATCGTAACCGATTTAGCTGTGTTAGAAGTAAAAGACGGCGCATTCCATTTGCTAGAACGCGCCCCGGGTGTTAGTGTTGATGAAATAATCAGCAAAACTGCGGGCAAGCTTATCGTCGACGGTGAGATCCCTGAAATGCAGTTTGAGGCATCGTAAGACACACCCTAACTTACAAATGTACCGACCTCATTCCCAGTGCCAAAGGCGCTGAGTTACCCAAAACCCCTCGCAAGAGGGGTTTTTTTTCACATGCCATCAAAGAAAAACGTTCTACTTTACATCACTCTGTATGTCTAGTTGATGAATGTGATGATTTTTAAATAAAAAATTCAGTAGCCATTTACTTTTTAATCTCACCCCCTAAACTATTACAGATAGGTTTAGCTGGCATTGGATTTTCATTTGTCAGTAAGACTTAAAATAAAAAGTTGCTGCTTTGAAGCATCGACTGAATATCAAGTTGATACAATACATTGATACCATAGCTGAGTAGCATAACGGTTCGGTTGGTTTATCTTAATTACAAGTATTGAGGCAGTATACTGTCGCTGTAACTAACATAAACCCATCATCATATTTAGGTAGCCATTCTCCTGATGTGATAAAAACACATAAGTCGAATGAATACGCTGAATAATCTAAACTAGACTAAGTAGTTTTTGTGACTTACTGATAACTACTTAAAGCAAATTGCTAGCATATTTTATGGCTGATAAAGAAGCCATTCTAAACAGCTAATGATTCGCTTTAAAAGCCAGATTAAATTTTTCACTGTTGCATAGTTAGTTTATGTCGAATTGTTATCACCACTTGCCTAGCGATAAATTCAGTGTATCAGCTTGGTGTCGTATCACGATGAGAACAATAAGAGGATATCATGGGCAATCACCACGATAAGTACAGCATCGATAATACAGACTACACCGTTGGACAAGACAATGTTCAAAAGTGGGGGTTTGACGTACATAACCCGGTTTTTGGTGTGAGTGCGGGGTTAATACTGGCGTTTTTAGTCGCCGTGTTATTAGTTGATGCAAACACAGCTAAGACCACCTTAGACGGCATAAAGTGGGACATCATAGGTAACTTTGATGCTCTGTTTATGTGGTCTGGTAATTTCTTTGTCCTATTTTGTTTGGTGCTCGTTTTATCGCCTTACGGTAAAATTCGACTAGGTGGTGAAAATGCCAAACCAAGCTACACTCGGGCATCATGGCTGGCAATGTTGTTTGCAGCGGGTATGGGTATAGGTCTGATGTTTTGGGGCGTAGCTGAGCCCGTCGCATATTACACAGGTTGGTATGAAACACCATTGAATGTTACCGCAAACACGCCTGAAGCGGCAGAGCTTGCAATGGGTGCCACCATGTATCATTGGGGGCTGCATCCTTGGGCTATTTACGCCGTTGTTGCGCTTTCTCTAGCCTTCTTTGCGTACAATAAAGGCTTACCACTGTCGATACGCTCAATCTTTTATCCGATTTTGGGAGACAGAGCTTGGGGTTGGCCGGGCCATATCATCGATATTCTCGCCGTTCTTGCTACCTTGTTTGGTCTTGCGACGTCACTTGGTTTGGGTGCACAGCAAGCTGGTGCTGGGATCCAACATGTGTTTGGCATAGAAGCTGGCCTCGGTCTAGAAATTGCCGTAATAGCGGGAGTTACCGCTCTTGCGATTATTTCGGTCGTTCGCGGTATTGATGGGGGTGTAAAGCTGCTCAGTAACGTTAATATGTTAATTGCATTTGTATTATTACTATTCGTTGGTATCGCAGGCTTTGCGATTGCCATGGGTAATATTCCAACAACTTTAATGGCTTACGTTGAAAACATTATTCCGCTGAGTAATCCTCATGGTCGTGACGACGAAGCATGGTTCCAAGGTTGGACCGTATTTTACTGGGCATGGTGGATTTCTTGGTCACCGTTTGTCGGTATGTTTATCGCACGCGTCTCTGAGGGTCGCACCATACGCGAATTTATCACCGCAGTATTATTAATCCCGACATTGGTAACCGTGATCTGGATGTCAATCTACGGTGGCCTTGCTATCGATCAGGTAAAAAATGGCATTGGTGCTCTAGGAACTGATGGCTTGACTGAAGTGCCACTGGCAATGTTCCAAATGTTCGAAAACCTACCTATGAGTGATTTGCTCTCGTTCACGGCGATTTTACTTGTACTAGTTTTCTTCATCACTTCGTCGGATTCTGGTTCTTTGGTTATCGATAGTATTACCGCTGGTGGTAAAATAGATGCCCCAGTACCACAACGTATATTCTGGGCGAGTATTGAGGGTGCGATTGCGGCAGCGCTACTGTGGATCGGCGGGAAAGAAGCGATTGAAGCGCTGCAAGCGGGCGCCATTTCAACAGGTTTACCGTTTACCTTTGTATTACTGTTGATGTGTGTAAGTTTGATCCTTGGGCTGAGAACAGAGCCTAAAAGCTAACAGTCGTTAATCACGTTACAGGCGGAGCTTGATGTATGCTCCGCCTTTTTGTTATTTGGCTTTAACTCCACCAGCGTTTCACCATGTCTGAAGGGTCTAAATAATATTGAGCTTGAGCTTGAAATAGCTCCGCCGTTGCTAACGCATCGGACAAGGCGTGATGTGGCTGATAATAGGGAAGCCCATAACGCTTTCTGCAATCAGCCAAGCGTACTGAAGGAATGGGTTTTCGTTTGAGCTTATCAAGCCAGCTTCTAGCGTTGTTTATCGCTGACTTTTCAATTTCCATCGTATCAATCACTGGAAACTCAATCCCCTCACCCAATCTTGCTTTTAGCGCAGAATTAAAAAATGACTTCTCAACAAACTGATAGTGCACCACAATAACTTTACCATGCAGCGAAGCAAACACTTCCTCAAGAATATCTTGCAGATCTGGGGCGCTTTCGACTTGTGAGTGTGTGATCCGGTGCAGTACCACAGACTCCTCAGCCAGCGGACTGGTTGGCTTGACAAGCCAATGCTTCGCTTGAGCCAAGCGGATCCGCCGTAAATCAAATGGCACCACACCAACACTCACAATGTCATCGATGTTTGGGTCGAGCCCTGTCGTTTCAAAATCAAGAGCAACAAACTCGCACTGGCTCAATTGCTGGTAAGGATCTACCACGCCTTGCTGATAAAATGCTTGAATTCTTGAGTCTTGCGACGCTTTTGCCAAATGCTGAAAGCGATTTGGCCATGACATAATCTCGCCTTGCATGTTACACCGCTACTTCATCATGGATTTGTTTTGATAGCGAAACTTTAAAAAGCTCTGTGCTTTGTCTAACACGCCAAAAGCTTCTTTAAGGTTACGCTGTTCAAAATCAGAGAGTGTTTCTGGTGGCAAGCTGTTATCAGGCTTTTCGCCCTGCTCAATTTGCCATGCTTGGTGACGAATACGCATAATGGCGATGTATTCAAGCGCAGCTTGTAGATCTAGCACCTTGCCCTTTGGCAGTATATTTGCTTCATCAATATCTTCTAATCGTTCAAAGGAGTTTTGTTTTTTAGAGCCAACACCAAGGGCATGTACTCGAACCAAGTCTGAAAGCGGCGCTGTGCCACGGCGCTTTATATTCATCGATCGCCTATGTTCACCATCTTGCTCAAGGACAAATCCATTAAAAAAGCCCAAAGGCGGTGTTCTTCTTAGCGCATTATGCGCCATCGCGGCCAAAAATTTAGGGGTGTTTTTGGCCTTTTTACTGATAAAAGCAGTGAGTTTCTCAGCCCATTTTGTTTCACCCCATACGCCCTCTAAATCAAAGAAAATCGAGCTATTAAGCAATGCCTCAGGCCGTGGATTTTCTATCCAGTCTTCAAATTGTGCTAACCACTGACTGTAAGTTAAGCGCCAAGTCGGGTTGCTTGCCATGATCCCACCATCACAATATTTATAGCCGCAATTGGCTAGACCATCACACACAAACTTAGCCAACTTTTCGAAGTAAGTGCCATGTTCTGCGGGTTGATAACTGTCATCCAAGATCAGTGCATTATCCTGATCGGTCACAATTAATTGTTCGTCCCGAGCCATTGAACCGAGCGCAATAAAACAATAAGGGATTGGTGGTGGGCCTAATTTTGCTTCCGCAAGTTCGAGTAACTTATGTTTAAACGTTTTACCTATAATCGACATCGCAGACCCAATCATGTGTGAGTTAGCGTCTTCATTCACCATACGAGTAAAAATTGCAGGAAGCTGTTTGGCATAACTACTTAGGTCTTCAACACTTTGCTGGTCCATCAGCCCCCTAACAAACAATAGACTGCTTTGAGACTCATAGCGCAAAATGTCGGATAGCGCGACTACCCCTATCGGCTTACGCTTATGTACAACAGGCAAGTGATGTACGTTGTCTCTTAGCATCAGCATCATGGCTTCGAAGACATAGGCATTGGAGTCAACAATAATAAGATCAGTCGACATAATCTCAGAGACCGGCGTTTGATAATTCAGCCCCTCTGCGACTACTTTTGTGCGAAGATCTCTGTCACTGATAAGGCCAACCACCTGACCATCATCTTCATCTGGATCTTCGACAACAGGTTTCTCGGGATCATAAATAAGTAGTGATGACACATGCTCTTTTGCCATCACTTGAGCTGCCTGCTGTACCGTGGCATTACGTTCAACATATACCACATCGCGTAGCAATAGTTTACGCACTTTGGCCGTGGTTAAATCATTGCTATCGGCTTGCTCAGAAACTGTGATTTTTAGTCTGGCATTATCGTCTGCTTCAAAATAATCAGCAAACGCTTCATAAACGTCGCAATACTCATCAAAGATGCCTACAGGAATGCAATACACCAGCGTATCTTCAAGGCTTTGAGCACCAAAACGAACTTTACGGTTCATCAATAAACCGCGCTGGCCAAAGATCCCCCCTGTGGAAATACGATTATATAACTCACCTGAGCGCCGATAGAGCTCAACAGCACCAGAGCGGATCACATATAGGTAAGTGATCTGCTCCCCATATTCCAAAATGCCACTGCCCGCTCGGTAATAACCTACTTCAACTTGGCTTGCGAGTTTATATAGTGCCTCTTGAGGCAAATCCGAAAATGGCGGGTAAGCTACTAAAAAATTGGCAATTTCCTGATGTTCAACTTCCATGGTTTGCCTAGATATAAAAAGAAATTTAACCCTATTGTGGGCAACAAGGGATAAATTTGCAATGAAAGCTGGTTTAACTAGAACACTGAATAAAGGCGAAAACTAAATAAAGGCTGCCGTCATTACTTTTGCCACTATCTACCATCACGCCCAGACAACTCTATCACGTGTAGTCGAGTCTCAGACAAAGTGAGCAATTTCATTGAAATAGGCTAATTTAAATTTTCTATCAATTTATTTTACGATGGCCGCATGCTAAATAAGTACAAACGTCTTATTTGACTGATGCCACTTTAAAAACCAGCGAAACCGCCTCATACTAGTTATCTATAACTATTCGCAACAGGAACCGCACTTATGACTTATGAAGTCAATTTCGACGGCTTAGTAGGGCCAACACATAATTATGCCGGATTATCTTATGGTAATGTCGCGTCACTTTCTAACGCTACCAGTGTTTCTAATCCAAAAGAAGCGGCATTGCAAGGTCTTGAAAAGATGAAAGCAATGCATGATATCGGCCTAAAACAAGGGGTATTTGCACCTCATGCTCGCCCGAGTTTAGCCCCACTGCGCCGCGTTGGCTTTTCAGGCACGGATGCACAAGTCCTGGAAAAAGCCTATAAATACGATCCTATATTGCTTCGAGCTTGTTACTCAGCCTCTGCGATGTGGACGGCAAATGCGGCGACGGTATCGCCTTCAGTTGATTCCAGCGATGGCAAAGTTCATTTCACAAGTGCCAATTTAAACTGCAAATTCCACCGTTCAATAGAACCAGAAACCACCACGAACTTACTCCGTGCTATGTTCGCCAATGCGCAATATTTTGCACATCACCAGCATTTGCCTGAGCAACCTTTTTTTGGCGATGAAGGTGCTGCGAACCACACTCGCCTTGCCGATAGCCATGGCAGTATAGGCCTACAATTATTTGTGTACGGTTCAAGTGGCTTTAACAGCGATATAAAGGGTCCTACTAAATATCCTGCTCGGCAGACATTAGAAGCAAGTCAAGCGATTGCAAGGCTACATCAATTGGATGATAAGCAAGCAATTTTTATCCAGCAAAACCCAAATGTGATTGATCAAGGCGTGTTCCATAATGATGTCATTGCTGTGGGCAATGAAAATGTATTGTTTTGTCATGATCAAGCTTTTATTGATCAAACCACTAGTCTAACTAAAATTAGACAAGCGTATATCGGTGAAAAGCCTTTGCATATTGTCGAAGTTCCGACGCATGCTGTGAGTGTTGAAGACGCAGTAAAAAGTTACTTATTTAACTCTCAATTAGTCACCTTGCCATCAGGCGAGATGATGTTGGTAGCACCGGAAGAATGTGCGAAGAATGATAACGTTGCAGCGTATATCGAATATATGCTCGGTGCAAAAAATCCGATTTCGCAAGTACGCTTTTTTGACTTACGCCAAAGCATGCAAAATGGTGGTGGACCTGCGTGTTTGCGATTACGTGTAGCCCTCAATGAAGCAGAGCTAAAAGCGGTAAATCCAGAAGTGATGATGAGTGAAGATAAATTTATTCAACTAAGCGCGTGGGTCAATAAACATTATCGCGATAAAGTCACAGAGCAAGACTTAGCTGATCCGAGCCTACTGCAAGAGTCCTATGCTGCACTGGATGAACTCACGCAATTGCTCAGTCTTGGTAGCGTATACGACTTCCAACGCGCCTAATTTCAAGTTTTGCTTGTCGAACTGCAATTAATCCAAGATTTGGATAACTAGCAAAGGGAGTGCTTTCACTCCCTTACTTTTTAGCAAGTACATTAACCGCCCAAGTCTCAAGCATACCATCGCTATTTAGCGTTACTAAAGTGTCTGGGTTTGGGACATACATATCGACTACCGTCGCCCCTTCTCTTGCTGTATGAATAGACCAAGTACCAAGTTCTTCTCCGCTTTCATAGCGCCAGATGGAGAGGTGAGACTTTGACGATGATGTCGCAAGTAAGCCCGAGCCAGAAATAAATTTGGCCTTTCTAAACATCTTAAAGCGGGCCATATATTTTAGCTCACTGAGCTGCTTTCCAGACTCAAAATCCAGCACATGTTGCGCATTCAACCCATCTGAGACAAATAAATACTGCCCATCAGGGCTTACTGTTAAACTAGTAACTCGATGACTAAATTGATGCTCATACAAAGGTTCTGGTGATGCAAATTGCCAAAGGGCAACCAGCCCATCTTGCGCGCCTGTAACAAAATAGTCGCCACTATCGTCAAACGCCAAATGCTCAATTGGTCGGGTATGAGGCATAAAGCGATTGTTTAACTTAGTGAATAGGTCCGCCATATTGAGTGAGCCATCGTCCATCGCAACGAGCAAACGCTGATTGTTATGAGAAAGTGCTAAAGCAGAAATCGAAGCTAGTGGACTCACCCCAGCAAAGGGTACGTTCGTTATCAGCTTTTGCTTTGGAACAGACCAAATTGAGATAAGGTTTTCACCCGCCACGATGAGCATCTCCTTATCATCAGACAATAAAATTGCTTTGACTGGCGTTTTTATTTTTTCTTTAGGTACTGAGAAGATGACTGACTGATTGGTATTGTCATATATATGGATTTCAGCATTGCTGTCTAATGTTACACTCCACTTTCCATCTTTAGAAAAATGCCCAAGTATTATGCCGTTTTGTGTTAGCTGGCTTGTAACCCCTTTACTGATTTCAGGCTGCGATCCACACCCAACCAAAAATAAAACCAACCAAGCTAGTGATATTAAACGAGACATCTTAAACCCTTAGCACATAATACATTTATTTCATTTACTGGCTTTACATATCGGCTGTAAGCAGACAAACTTAACTCATTGTGAATAATTTTAAACTGCATATGATGTATTTTAGCATGACGAAGTCACTTTTTAAGCAAACTTTCGTTGTCTTAGCTGCGATGGTTTTACTTTCCGCATGTGGCTCAGAGGATAATGTCAGAGGTGACAAGGACACTCCCGGATATGCCGCAACAATGTACTTTGACGCACTCTATAATCAAAAAGATTTAGACGCTGCAATGAAAATCGCCACGCCCCGTCACGCGCGTATCATGCGCTCCTACGGTACCGCCTCTCAATTCGCCAGAAATTTAGTGAATATGCAGTACGATGAAGTCACTATAGAAGTTGACATGACTAATCAAAGTCTGCGCGAACAGTATGGCGACAGCGCAAAAATTAATTTAATTTTTACAGGTCAACTCCACGGTGAGCAAGTAGATGACATGCGCAGTGTCAGTATGGTGCGCAAAAAAGGCAAATGGTACGTAGATAAGGTACTAGCCGATCCCTTTGCACGTTAACTAAAGAATAAGAAAGAAAAGCCCCGTTGTCGGGGCTTTTTAACAAATTAGCTGATATCCCTCTGCCACAACGAACTAGCTGGGCATTTTTGCATCAACAGCAATCGCTTTTGCAACTAACGTTTCAATACAAAAGATGGTTTCAGAACTCTTATCATCAATCACCTTGTCGTCCATTGCGATACTGAGCTTTTCATTCAATGTCTTACCCACCAGTTTCATACTATTTTGCTTACACCACTTACGATATTTTGCCATTAATGGAGCATGCGCTTTTTCCAGTAAATAAGCATGTTCAACCGTATCTACCGCCGAGTGTTTTACCACGGCACATAGATGTGAGATACGCTCACGGGTCGAGTTGTGTTCAGAAACATTGCTACACACCTGCACCGCTAATTTATCGCTCGGTGCTTTGACCCACTTACCAACAGGAAACGCCAAACGTTTTAATAAAAATGCCAGTGGCGCTACAGTAAAGTTATCACAAAATGCATAAATAGCCTTACTAGCTTCGTTAAGACAGTGATCTAAGGCAAACTTTACCAGCGGTAAATCCCCTTGCTGACGGCCATCATCTTCGTATTTTTTTAACACACACGAGGCGATATAAAGAAAGCTCAAGACATCCCCTAGTTTTGCAGAGAGCATTTCTCTACGTTTTAGTGAACCACCTAGCTTTAACATGGCAATATCGCTATACACAGAGAGCGCTTGACTCAACCACGTTAGGCGTCGGTAATAAAGCGCCACATCACCACTAACTGGCGCACGTTCAAAACGTGCAAGTGTGAAGCCATTAAAAAATGCCTTAAGCCCATTCACAGAGGTATGCTGCAAGTGTTTGCAAAGCACTTCATCAAACTCTTTCAATGCGATTACTTGATCGTCTTGCTGTACGATACTCATTTCTTTGATGATGAAAGGATGGCAACGCGTTGCACCTTGACCAAAAATCATCAAGCTTCGAGTTAAAATATTGGCGCCCTCAACGGTAATAGAAATCGGCATTCCCATATAGTTGTGGGCAAGATAATTCATTTCCCCCATTTGAATAGCCTTACCGCCATGAATATCCATCGCATCATTTAATGCCACCCTTGCATGTTCCGTGAGGTGATACTTGGCAATTGCAGTGACTACCGAAGGACTTTGCTTTAAATCAATTGCCAATGCAGTAGTTTGTCTCACCGCTTCAATTAGATAGCTATAACCGTAAATTCTGGCTAACGCGCTTTGCACACCCTCAAAGGCAGAGATAGGTACACCAAATTGACGACGGACACCGGCGTAAGCCGAAGTCGTTCTGGCACTTAATTGTGCAGTTCCCGCGCTCAGCGCAGGCAAAGATATCCCCCGCCCAGCACTTAAACACGACACCAGCATGCGCCACCCTTTCCCAATACCTGCCTCCTCGCCTATCACCCAGGCCATTGGAATAAAAACATCTTCGCCACTGGTTGTGCCATTCATAAATGCTTGCCCCAACGGGTTATGTCTGTCTCCAGTTTTTACACCTTCATGTGCAGTCGAAATAAGAGCACAAGTGATCCCAAGCTCTACTTTGTTTGAAAGCAATTGTTCTGGGTCGTAAACCTTAAACGCAAGTCCGAGTACATCAGCGACAGGCGCCAGCGTGATGTATCGTTTTTGCCAAGTTACCGCAAGTCCAATTTGCTTTTCTCCCTCAAATTCACGCTCACACACAATAGCAAAGTCTTGAATGCTGCCTGCATCCGATCCCGCCTCTGGAGAGGTCAATGCAAAACAAGGTAGCGCCTCACCCGAAGCCAGCTTTGGCAGCCAAGTATTCTGCTGCTCATTGGTGCCATAATGAAGCAGTAATTCCGCAGGGCCTAAACTATTCGGCACCATCACGGTCACTGCAGTAGACAAGCTACGACTGGCTATTTTTGCAACAATGGTGGAGTTTGCCTGAGCACTAAACTCCCGGCCACCAAAGGCCTTTGGAATAATAAAAGCAAAAAAGCCCTTTTCTTTCAAAAATTGCCAAACTTCTGCAGGCAAGTCTTGAGCCTCAGATATTTTTTCTTCATCAAGCATCTTTAACAGCGTATGTAGTTCGTTATCTATAAACGCCTGTTCTTCATCGCTCAGCTTTGGCTTATCATTACTCAACCACTTTCGCCAATTCGGCTTACCCGAAAACAACGCACCATCCCACCAGATACTCCCCGCTTCCATCGCTTCTCGCTCAGTTTGGGAGAGTTCAGGTAATGACGTCTTGAAGTAGTTAAAGAGCGGTTTAGTGATCAACTTAACCCTGATATCACGGACACAAAATACTACCACTATGGCCAATATCACCAATAAAACTAAAGTCATATGCACTCCTTTTTGCAGGCTTCAAATGCGGCCTTTTGATACAATTGACTGCCTTAATTATGGTTAATAATCACACTAACTCAACTTTTATCTGTACTCGCATCTCATTGTTTGTCCATCGCAAAATTGTCGTTTTTAAGTCGTCCTGCTATTATTCTTGCCACCACAGCAAAAAATGATGCTTTGCTGCGCGTAAAAGCCGCGCCCACTACGAATTAGTTGTTCATACGACTAATACTAATTGGATTAATTTTAACAATTAACCCAATTAGTGTAGCTGGCTATAGATACTGAAATGCCGTCTAGTGTTAAGTCGGCTCGTGTATTAATTAAAACAACAAGTGAACCCTATGAAACCAAGATTTAAGTTAAGTGTTGGCGCACTCATCGTTGCCAGTACTTTTGCACTCTCTGCCTGCAAATCCACTGAAACTACAAATAAAGCGTTATCAGAAGCCGATGCAGTTGCATTTTTAGATAAGGCGTCAGAACAGCTGGTTGACCTTAACTTCCGCTCGGGCCGCTCAGCTTGGATTTACGCGAATTTTATTACTCATGATACCGCTTCACTTGCTGCGGATGTGAATGAGGAATACACCGCTGCGCTTGTAGAACTTGCAAACCAAGCAGCACAATTTGATGGCTTAGCGCTAAGCAAAGATACCCGCCGCAAACTTGACAAATTGAAGCTAAACCTAACACTACCTGCACCAAAAGATGCTGACAAAACAGCGGAACTTGCAAAGCTCACTGCAGAGCTTGATGGTATGTACGGAAAAGGCAAATACTGTAAAGATGATGGCGCTTGCCTAAGCCTTGGCGACATGACTGCTAAGATGGCGAATAGTCGCGACTATGAAGAGCTTTTAGACATCTGGCAAGGTTGGCGTGAAGTGTCGAAGCCGATGCGTCCACTCTATGAAAAGCAAGTGGTACTTACCAACGAAGGTGCGAATGAGCTTGGCTACGCAGACACAGGCGCAATGTGGCGCAGTAAATACGACATGCCAGCGGACGACTTTGCAAAAGAACTTGACCGTACCTGGAACCAAGTAAAGCCGCTATATGATTCGCTGCACTGTCATGTTAGAGCCAAGCTTGGCGAGAAATACGGCGAAGATAAAGTGCCTCAAGACCAACCAATTCCTGCACACTTGCTTGGCAATATGTGGGCACAAAGCTGGGGCAATATCTATGACCTAGTCGCGCCAGAAAACGCAGATCCGGGTTATGATGTAACGGCGCTACTGGCTAAACACAATTACGACGAAATCAAAATGGTAAAAGGTGCAGAAAAGTTCTTCACCTCTATGGGTTTTGCCCCATTACCTGAGACTTTCTACGAACGTTCTTTATTTATTAAACCACAAGACCGCGACGTACAATGTCATGCATCAGCTTGGAACTTAGATGCCAAAGACGACCTACGCATCAAAATGTGTATCCAACGTACAGGTGAAGAGTTCTCTGTTATTCACCACGAACTAGGCCATAATTTCTATCAACGCGCTTACAATCAGCAGCCTGTATATTACCAAGAAAGCGCCAACGATGGCTTCCACGAAGCTATCGGCGACACTATCGCGCTATCTGTAACACCTGGCTACTTAAAGCAAATTGGCTTGTTGGATAACGTACCGGATGAGTCAAAAGATATCGGGCTATTGATGAAGATGGCACTCGATAAAGTTGCATTCATTCCATTTGGTCTACTCGTCGACCAATGGCGCTGGAAAGTATTCTCTGGCGAGATTTCCCCAGCAGAGTACAACCAAGCGTGGTGGGAATTAAGAGAGAAGTATCAAGGTGTTAAAGCACCAGTTTCACGTACCGAAAGTGACTTTGACCCAGGTGCAAAATACCACGTACCAGGTAATGTACCTTACACTCGTTACTTCTTAGCGCATATTTTACAGTTCCAGTTCCACAAATCACTTTGTGAAATTGCTGGCAGCAAAGAAGCCATTCACCGCTGTTCTGTTTACAACTCGAAAGCGGCTGGTGAGCGTTTAAATGCGATGCTTGAAATGGGTAGCAGCAAACCTTGGCAACAAGCACTTAAAACGCTAACAGGTAAAGATGAAATGGATGCAACAGCAGTACTTGACTACTTTGCACCATTGCAAAAATACCTAGATGAGCAAAATAAAGGCCGTAATTGCGGCTGGTAATTGCTAGCAAATACTGACTAAGAAACGGGCACACTTAATCGTGCCCGTTTTTATTGGTTTAATTTTGTTACAGTTCAGTAACTTCCTTTTTTAGCGCCAATCATATACGCTCAAATCAAAGTCAGCCTACCGCTCTAGTAGTGAAAGTCTGTGTTGTCACTTGCAAGGATCCTTATGAATATAAAAAGAATTGGCTTAATAGCCATCTTTGAATTGCAACGCTTGTTTGCAACGAAGCGCGGATGGATAGCCATCGCCGCATTTGTTTTGGTTTGGTATGCCATTTTGCGCTATGCCATTGCAGAAGCGGTATCCATTGTCAGCGACCCCAACTTCAAAAATATGATCCAGAGTTTTTCCGGCGCCGTTGGTATGCATCGTATTGCCCAGTGGCCCGAAATGGAACTTGCACTGTACTTAGTTTGGTCAATCTTCTTGTTTCCTCTTTTTGTGATCTTTTCAAGTGCAGATCAAACCGTAGAAGATAGAACTCGCGGTACATTGAGATTTCTAACCCTGCGCACATCTCGGGCTGAAATTGTTGTTGGCCGCTTTGTTGGGCAGGTATTTAATACATTGTTGCTCATAGCCATTTCTGCTCTCGGCGCTTGGATATTGATGGTGGTGCGCGACCCAAGCTTATGGCTCACAGGACTTACCCGAGCGACATTAATTGTTTTAGAGCTAACGCTTATTACTGCACCTTTTATTGCCCTGATGTCTGTAGCTAATCACTTTGCTAACTCAAGCAAAATGAGCATGATTTACGCGATTTTGACTTACTTAACGCTCGCCACTTTGGTCGCTTTTGCACTTGAGTACAGCCCTTACGCAGAGTACCTTTTTTATCTATTTCCTGGGTTCCAAGGCTCAGAAACCATCGCACAGAATATCAACCTCACTCGCTTTGCCACACCGGTGCTGCATAGCTTCGTATTGATTGCAATTAGCTGTGAACTATTAAGAAGGCGTGCGCTATGAGTTGCATTATTGAAGTTAATAATTTAGTGAAAGAATATGGACGAAAGCGCGCACTAGACAATGTATCTTTTATCCTAAACGCGGGTTCACCCATTGCGCTTGTCGGCCCAAATGGTGCGGGTAAAACCACTCTTTTTAGCACGCTTTGCGGGTATCTAAATGCCGATGTAGGCAGTGTTCAAATTTTAGGCCACAAGCCTGGCAGCGCTGCACTTTTTGGTCGCCTTGCCGCACTTCCACAGGATGCTCAGCTCGACCCAAGGTTTTCTGTCAGTAATCAGCTACGTTTATATGGACAGCTTCAAGGTTTAGATGCGAAAGCGGCCGAAAGTGAAACACACAGAGTGCTTGAGCTTGTCGACCTCAAAGACTGCTATCACGCCAAGCCTCATGAGTTATCTCATGGCATGCGAAAACGTATCTGTATTGCTCAAACGCTACTTTCACAACCTGAAATTGTACTGCTTGACGAAGCCACGGCTGGATTAGATCCCGTGAATGCTCGTGAGATCAGAAATCTCGTAAAAAGGCTTCAATCTGAAACGACCTTTATTTTGAGTTCACACGATTTAGTAGAACTCGATGATTTATGCGATCAGGTATTACATTTGCAGCATGGTAAATTAACCGCTGTTGACCGCATCCAAGAGGCAGAGCTTGCCACGCTGACTGTAAAACTTAAAGAGTCTGGCACCAGTAGTCATATAGCGCTTTTGAAAACCTTACAAGGTGTTGAAGAGGTGACAGTAAATGCCAGTGGCGCCCTACTCATTGAGTATCGTAGCGGCCAACAGGTTGATATTGATGTACTCCGACTTTGCCGTGAACAGGGTTGGCGTTACAAGTCGTTAGTTAACGGTAAAACACTAGAAGATGAACTGTTCGGCTAGCACACGGTTAGTTTAGTTAACCCGCCCTAGCATGTGGGTTGACACTTTTTGAGATTAAAGCGCTCGATGAATTTCATCGGGCGTTTTTTATTTTTGGGCCGAGTGTAGCCTTCGTTGATTATAGATATCGGTGGATTGTTTAGAGCCAAATCGCTCATCTCAAATCGCTGACACCCACCACTAATTTGCACCTTCCTAAGATACCGCCTAAGCTTTGAATCTACACTCAAAGGATTGAGGAAACTAAACTATGGCTACTGCCCGTAAAAAGCAAATCAGTTTAACCGTCACCAAATATTATCACTGTATCTCCCGTTGCGTAAGACGGGCCTTTCTGTGCGGTGAAGATAAATTTACTGGCAAATCATACGAACACCGCCGTGATTGGGTTGAAGAAAAGCTCCTGATGCTGGGCTCCGTGTTTTGTATTAATGTCTGTGCTTATGCCGTGATGAGTAATCACACCCACATTGTTTTATATGTTGATGATAAAAAGGCTAAGCGCCTGTCGGATAAAGCGATTGTGATGCGATGGCACAAGTTATTTAAAGGCAATTGGATAAGCCAAAAGTTTATTGAAGATGAGCCACTGAGTGAGTCGGAGCAATTGATACTAGATGAGCTGGTTGATAAGTACAGAGAAAGACTCGCTGATATTAGTTGGTTTATGCGGGTACTTAACGAAGACATCGCCCGCCGAGCAAATAAAGAAGATAATTGTACGGGCCGGTTTTGGGAAGGGCGATTCAAATCCCAAGCACTATTGGATGAAGCTGCACTGGCTGCCTGCCTCGCTTACGTAGACCTAAACCCCATTAGAGCCAACATTGCCGCAACGCCTGAAACCTCAGACTACACCAGCATCAAAAA